>JAJRQC010000095.1 GCA_024280455.1 Deltaproteobacteria bacterium
ACTGGTCAGGGTGATAGTGCCGGTGGTTGGGTCGGGAAAGGCGGTGGCATCGAAAACAATGGTATCACCTGTTACCGCGTCAAGGATGGCCTGACGCAAGGAACCCGTTCCTGCATCACTGGTATTGAGTACCGTCAGGGTAGCCGCCAAAGCCCGCACCGGAGAAAATAGAAAAAACAGGATGCTCAATGTAATGAACAATATTCGGCAGGTTCTGGTTATACGGTTAAAAAAAATAGATGGCCTCATGTAGTTACTCCGTCATGAATTTGTTATCGATACACTTCTACGTGGTACAACTACTTAATATGTAATATATTAATCTTATCTTGACGGCTATGAGGTCACAGCCACAACGAACGATGAAAATAGCCCTGGATCAGCATCACTTCACGGGCTATTTTCGGATAACCTATTCAGGTAGATGCAAAAAAACTTACATTTACCCTGAACAGTTCAGATATGTTTTCATCACTACCAATTGTTGCAAGAGTTGCACCGGCAGAGATAAAATATTTTTTTGATTTGTTTTCAATATATTAGCAATAACACCTGCACATAAAACTAAAGGCAACCAGGTGCATCGGTGCATATACACCACCACGAGTGGTGCATACGCACCAAAAGAGACGGTATCCACACTTTTTTCCAACCAATGGAACTTTTCGGGAGGCAAATTTTTTTCTTTAATGATAGTATTGTCGGTGTCGTAAAAAGCCTCGCCACCGACGGCGGCAAGGTTGTAACTTCTTGTGTTTCCGTACAGTGCAAATGGCGTTTTTGCCTTTTTACGAAACCATCAGTATTGACAGCTTATTCAGCCGTATTGCCTGTCCAATACCGCTTCTATGCGGAAAGTTTAAAAAAAGGAAAAAACATGACCGCGACCGTTCGTCAATTCTACCGAAAAATCAATGCTTCTTTTGCCTACGGATTTACTGTTGAATCCTCACGGGATCTGACTGATCATGAGATTGAACGATTACGCCTGTTGCTGGCCGACGGATTCATGTCCGAAACCGTCTCAACCGTCCCGATCCTCACCGGTGATCGGGTCGTTGAAGTAGGGCCGCGGCTCAACTTCGCCACCGCCTGGTCTTCCAACATGGTCTCCATCTGCCGGGCCATCGGCCTTGACACCGTAACCAGGGTTGAGCGCTCCCGCCGCTACCTGGTTCCTGACGGCGAAGAGCTGCAGGCCTTTATCGCTGCCCACCACGACCGGATGACCGAATGCCCGTATACTGAACCGCTGACTACCTTTGAAACCGGGATCGAACCTGAACCGGTGTACGAGGTCGACATGATGACCAAGGGTCCGGACGCCTTACAGGAGATTCCCGGTATCTCCATGGATGAATGGGATCGTAATTTTTACTATGACTATTTTGTCAAAAAACATAAACGCAACCCCACCATTGTCGAGATCATGGATCTCAACAACGCCAACTCGGAGCATTCCAGGCATGGCTTTTTCCGGGGCAGACAGATTGTCGACGGCCAGGAGCAGAAGGGAACTTTGTTTGACGTGGTGACGGAGACTCTCTCTGCCCACCCCAAGGGCTCTTTGATTGCCTTTAAAGACAACTCCAGCGTGGTCGAAGGCCATGATATCACTACTCTGCATCCGGAAAAACCCGGCGAACCTTCTCCCCTGCAGCTGGCAGATGTGCGCTACCACGTACTCCTGACCGCCGAAACCCACAATTTCCCCACCGGAGTCGCTCCATTTCCCGGGGCGGAAACCGGCACCGGCGGCCGGATCCGCGACGTCCAGGGCACCGGCAAAGGCGGCTTTGTCATGGCCGGAACCGCAGGCTACTGCGTGGCCAACCTCCACATTCCCGGCTATAAACTGGCCTGGGAACATCCGTATCCCTGTCCGAACAATCTGGCCAGCGCCCTGACCATTGAAATCGAGGCCAGTAACGGCGCCTCCGACTACGGCAACAAATTCGGCGAACCGTTGATCCAGGGCTTTACCCGCTCCTTTGACCTGCGGTTGGAGAACGGTGAACGCTGGGGATTTTTAAAACCCATTATGTTCACCGGCGGTATCGGCCAGATCGATGATCGCCACACGGAAAAAGATAAAGAACAAAAAGGCATGATCATCGTCCAGGTTGGCGGCCCGGCCTACCGAGTCGGATTCGGCGGCGGGGCCGCTTCTTCCATGCTCCAGGGTGAAAATGCCGAGGAGCTGGATTTCAACGCGGTCCAGCGTGGCGATGCCGAGATGGAACAGAAGATGAACCGGGTGATCCGGGCCTGCAACGAGATGGGTGATAAAACCCTTATCGACGTGATCCATGATCAGGGCGCGGGTGGGCCGGCCAACGTACTCAAGGAACTGGTTGAACACTCCGGCGGCAGGATCGAGATCCGCAATATCCGGGTCGGCGATCCCACCATGTCGGTACTGGAAATCTACGTAGCCGAGTACCAGGAGCGTAATGGTTTTCTGATCAGCCCGGAAAATATCAAAAAATTTCAGGCCATCTGCGCCCGTGAAAAAGTGGCCTGTGAGATCCTGGGCGAGGTCACCGGTGATCTGCGCTTTATCGTCCATGACGAGCAGGACGATTCAATTCCGGTTGACCTGGAACTGGATGAAGTCCTGGGCGATATTCCCCAGAAAACCTTTAAAGATTCCCGTCTGGATCCCGGACTTGCCCATCTCTCCCTGCCGGAAAACCTGACTGTACGTGAGGCATTGAAAGACGTACTGCGACTGGTATCGGTGGGTTCTAAACGTTTTCTCACCAACAAAGTAGACCGGGCCGTGACCGGGCTTATTGCCCGCCAGCAATGCTGCGGCCCTCTACAGTTAACGGTGGCCGATGTGGCAGTGGTTGCCCAGTCTCATTTTGGGCTTACCGGTGGAGCAACCGCAATTGGTGAGCAGCCGATTAAGATGCTGGTCGACCCGGCAGCCGGGGCCAGAATGGCCGTGGGCGAGGCCTGGACCAACCTGGTATGGGCCAGGATCGATGATCCGGAGCAGGTCAAATGCTCGGCCAACTGGATGTGGGCCCCCAAACTGGCAGGTGAAGGCGCGGCCTTGAACGATGCGGCCCGGGCCATGGCCAAGGCCATGATTGCTACCGGGATGGCTGTTGACGGCGGCAAGGACTCCCTATCCATGGCCACCATGGTCGGTGATGAAACCGTGAAATCACCCCGTGAGCTGGTCATCTCCTCCTACGCAGCCGTCAGCGATATCACCAGGGTCGTCACCCCGGACATCAAGGAGCCGGGCTCGACCCTGCTGCTGATTGATCTTGCCCCTGGAAAAGCACGACTGGGCGGTACCGCCCTGGCCCAGGTCCTTGGCCGGCTGGGCAATGATTGCCCGGACATGGATGATCCGGATCTTGTCCGGAGGGCCTTTGCAGCGGTACAGAAGATGATCGATCACAACCTTATCCTGGCCGGCCACGATCGCAGTGACGGCGGCTTGATCACCACGGTGCTGGAGATGGCCTTTGCCGGTGACTGTGGTCTGGATCTGGGCCTTCAGGGTGAGGCCGGGGCTATAGCCTCTCTGTTTGCCGAAGAACTGGGCCTGGTCATCGAGTGCAGGAGCAGCAATCTTGATGCAATCAAGTCAATACTGGCCGAGGCTGAGATTCCATCAATTCTTCTTGGCACTACCACGGCGGAAAAACGGATCCGGATCCAGTATAACGGTGAAATAGTTGTAGATGAGGACATGCTGCTGCTGAGAGAGGAGTGGGAAGAAACCAGCCATCAGCTGGAACGGCTGCAGATAAATCCGGCCTGTGCCGATGAGGAAAAGAAAAATATCTTTGACCGAACCGGGCCAAAGTATCACCTGCCCTTTACCCCTGAGGCTACGTCCTCCACCCTGCTCGCTCAGTCGGAGAAGCCCAAAATTGCCATCCTCCGTGATGAGGGATCGAATTCGGATAGAGAGATGAGTTCGGCCTTCTTTGCCGCCGGTTTTGAGCCCTGGGACATTACCATGACCGATCTGCTGGAAGAAAAAATCACTCTGGATACCTTTCGCGGCCTGGCCGCGGTGGGCGGTTTTTCCTATGCCGACGTACCGGAGTCGGCCAAGGGCTGGGCTGCGACCATTCTTTTCAATGAGCGGCTCAAGGCCATGTTTGACGAGTTCTACAACAGGCCCGATACCTTTACCCTCGGGATCTGCAACGGCTGCCAGCTGTTCGGTCTCCTGGGCTGGGTGCCCTTCCAGGGACTGACCGCCGAGCAGCAGCCCCGGTTTATCCATAATATTTCAGGCCGCTTTGAATCGCGCTGGACTACGGTCAAAGTGCAGGACAGCCCGGCGATCATGCTCAACGGCATGAAAGAGCTTATTTTCGGGATCCATGTCGACCATGGTGAAGGTAAACTGCATTTTCCGGACCAGGGAATACGTGAGAAAGTCGTTGAGCACAATCTGGTTCCACTGGTCTATGTCGATGACAATGGTAAGACCACGGAAAAATACCCGTTTAATCCTAATGGCTCTCCGGACGGATTTGCCGGGCTCTGCTCAGCCGACGGCCGTCATCTGGCCATGATGCCTCACCCTGAACGGGCTTTCCTTCCCTGGCAATGCCACTGGCTGCCCCGGGAGATGAACAAGCTGCCCGTTTCGCCCTGGCTGCGAATGTTCCAGAATGCCTATCAATGGTGCATGAAATAGATGTACGATTCACTCTCCCTGTAACAAACCCAGCAACTCTTGTGCTGAAATCTTACCTGCTGAATCAGTACCCTCAAGCAGACTGTCGGCAAGATCACGTTTTTGTTTGTGCAGATCAACAATCTGTTCTTCGATGGAGTTTTTAACCACCAGGCGGTACACCGTTACCGGTCGTTTTTGACCGATGCGGTGGACCCGGTCGGAAGCCTGGTCTTCCACGGCCGGATTCCACCATGGGTCCATGTGGATGACATAATCGGCTGCAGTAAGATTGAGCCCCGCTCCGCCTGCCTTCAGGCTGATGAGAAATACATCCCCGTCACCATTCTGGAACTTGGCTATTCGTTCCTGTCTTTTCTTGATTGAGGTTGACCCGTCGAGATATTGATAGCTGATAGTACTGTGGTCAAGATAGTTGCGAAGAATCTCCAAATGACCGACAAACTGACTGAAAACAAGGGCCTTATGGTTGTTGGCTAAAAGTTCGTTCAAGGTATCGCCAAAGACCTTCAACTTGGTGCCGGCGATTTTACTCTCCGGCAGGACAAGGGTCGGGTGGCAGCATAACCTGCGCAGTTTCATTATTTCGCCGAGGATACGCAGATGTTGTTGCCCCCCGCCTTCGCCATCATGGGCGTTGATATTTTCCAGGGCACTGAGACGCTGGGCCTCATAAAGCAACACTTCCTCACTGCTCATCTCCACCTCTAAGGTGATCTCGGTCTTGGCGGGCAGTTCCTGGAGAACATCACTTTTTAAACGACGCAAAATAAAGGGGCGGATTAATTTGCGCAATCGATTACGGGCTTCCTTGTCCTGATCCCGTTCAATGGGGACGGCGAATTTCTCATTAAACTTTTTGAATGAACCAAGCAGTCCCGGGTTTAAAAAATGAAACAGAGTCCATAATTCGCCAAGATGGTTTTCCACAGGAGTACCGGTGGTGATGATTCTGAACCTTGCCTGCAGAGCCATGACCGCCTTAGATCGTTTAGTCTGCATATTTTTAATTGCCTGGGCCTCATCAAGAACGACGGTCTGCCACTGTACACTACTTAAAAGTTCGCCTTCCATGGGCAAAAGTCCATAGCTGACGACGAGAAGGTCTAAAGGCTGCAGGTTATCGATGGTCTGCCGCCGGTCGCCTGGACCAAAGATAATCACATTTAAGGTCGGGGTAAAACGGCGGGCCTCCTCCTGCCAGTTGGAGGTAACGGACAAAGGGGCCACGACCAGGGTAGGTCCCTGAGCGGCCCGGAGTAGAATAGCGGACAGAGCCTGAATTGTCTTACCAAGCCCCATGTCATCGGCCAGACATCCCCCCACGCCCCAATGAGAAAGCTGGGCCAGCCAGTTAAATCCCGTTTTCTGGTAATCACGGAGAGAGGCCTGCATGGTGGAAGGCAGCGACGGGCTGATCACTTCACGCAGATTTCTGCAATGCTGTTTCCAGGCAGTGTCACTTTCCAGTTGCCCGGCTTCATCGGTAAGCTCTTCCAGGGCCAGGGCAGCAAGAGGGGCAAAGCGTACCCCTTTGCCATGACCTTCTGAAAAAGCTCTCAATTCATCAAGTCTTTTTCGCAACTGTTTGGTGATGGCGAAGAACGTCCCATCGTCCAGAGGAATAAAACGACCGGTTGAGCGGGTGAGCATGTCGAGAAGTTTACGTAACTCAAGAGAAATGTTATCATCAAGTTCCAGGGTACCGGTGGCCTGGAACCAGTCGCGATCTTTTTTGATCTGCAGGGAAAAGTTGCCAAAGGACACTTCCTTACGCACGACCATCTTTTCACCCTGGGGCCACTCAAGGATAACATCCTCACCGCATTCTTTTAATTCCAGCAGCAGTTCCAGTGAGTCCTCCGGATCATTCACCAACCATTGATTGTCAATTTCTTCAAAACGATTCAATGTAGGGCAGGCATGAATAATATGATTTTGCAGTTTTTTTTCTTTATTAAAATCACGCACTGCCTGAATTTTTTTGCCCTTTATCTCGGCCAGCACACTCTTGCCGCCTTTGCCCGGTCTGAAACTGGAACCATCCGTACCACATGGTTTAACCAGAAACTCTAGCTGGATCCCATCCTGATAAGGGATAATATGGGCATGGGGCCGATAGTCCGCTTTAATAGTTTTTGCTTTTTGGCTTGTTTCAATGTCGGAGTGAATCGTGACCACGGATGCAAGAGAATCAGCAACCTGCCGAGCCAGTTTTTCTCCTGATTTGGGAATAGTCAACCCCTTACCCAGAATTTCAATAATTTTATTATGCTCTTTGGTAAAGCGTATCACCTTAAAACGGGTGGGGGTATCTTTGAGAACCTGAAGTTTTTCCCCCATACTGCCGATGACGGAAGGGAACATACTGAGCTTCAATTTTCCTTTTTCCTTCCTGATCCGCAATTCCGGCTCGGAAAGGACAAGTTCTACCCTGACTCCATGAGCATCTTCCAGAAAAAGAAGAGGATGCCCTACCAGGGCGGGCAGGGCTATGTCATCATCAAATTCATACTCGGCACTACCGTATCGCCAGCTGGTACGATAGTATTCCTCCTTGATCGCCCGGCAGACCTTGCGATCCTGTTCTGTAAGCCCATCCATGGTCAGATGGTTGCGATACAGATTCTTTAAAGCTACCGGACGTCCCTTGGTCCATTGACCTTTTTTGTTAAGCTGCTGGAGACGGGGCGATATATAGCAGTAATTGTATCGTTCGTTATGACTGAACAACCAGACCAGCCGTTTTTCGGCCTTCGCTGAGGACGTATTTTTATTGCCTGTGATGTTGAGCAGGCCGTTCAGGTTTTTTTCCCATTTTGGCTGTTTTCTGACAATGTTAATACAGCTCACGGTCTTGCATGACTTATGAATCTTTGCGGCGGTCTCATTGTTCTTCTTCCTGGATTGCCCAAGGGAGGAGAGTAAGGACGACAGCTCTGCCGCCAACCATAAGTAACCATTATCCAGGGACTTATCTCTAAGTTGCGTGAGCCTGGATATATTAAGTCTGGCTTTATTTTTATCATACCAGGACAGGGCGAGATTCAAGATAAGAAAATCCAGAGGCCTTTGTTCAAAATTATATACATCCACCGGGATCGTTTCAGAGACCGCTATTCCCAGTTGATCCTGAAAGACCGGTCTCAGTGCTTCCATCAGAGGGAGATGCGAGTCGTTATTTTTTTTTGCTCTATCGATAAAGTCAATGGCCAATTTGAGATGTTTGCTTTCGCCGCCCTCCAGAAGGGATAACAGGTGAAAGAGTCCGGCATAGCTCTGAAAAATCAGCTTTCGTTTACCGCTTCGTTTTTTCAGGAGCTTTATGTCCTGGATAAATAATTTGCGTGCCTGCGTGTAATTACCGCTGATAAATTCCAACCATCCCGTCCAGCTGAGCTGCTCCGATCTAAGATTATCTTCCAGACTGTCCAACAACGAACGTGCAGAAACGGTATCACCACAGATAAGGTAATGAAAGAGAAGCGGCAACACCTCTGACTTCCCGTTGATCACGGAATGATAGGAGTCTGTAATATAATGAAGAATTTCATCGGCTGGTTCCAAAGAATGGCCGACCCCACTCAACAGATTTACCAGGACATCAAGTCTGATCTCCGGATTAATTTTTTCGATGAGTTTCGGGGAAAAGGGGGTATTTACCATGTAAAGGTATAGGTTATTTTCATAATGTTCCTCACGAAAATAATGAAAGGAAAAATTGACAATCTTGTAAAGATCATCCATTGAGTTCTGGGTGAATAGGGCTATCTGAAAAGAGCGGATAACCTGTTGGTAATTCTCAAACGGATTTGTCTTGATATTCATGACAGGCAGTGCCATGTTTTTCTGGACAACTTCGGCTATATTCGAGAATTTATTTTCCATTAAGGCATCATATACAGCCTGCCTGCGGATGGATTCCGGACAGCATATTCCCTTGGAGGATTTCAGTAACAGCCCTTTGGCAATAAGTTCTTTTTGCAAAGGCTGGATTCCGGCAGACGTAAATGCCCTGCCGTTATCGTTTTTAAATCCCAGGTCGGCAAGACAGTTTATCATGGCATAAAGCCGACAATAATCAACATTAACAGCCATGATCTGAATTATGGCTGTTTGCGCCGGAGGCAAGACC
This sequence comes from Deltaproteobacteria bacterium, assembly GCA_024280455.1. GTDB lineage: Bacteria > Desulfobacterota > Desulfobulbia > Desulfobulbales > Desulfobulbaceae > DRLX01. The sequence continues at coordinate 8,814 of JAJRQC010000095.1, forward strand.
TTGTAGTCAGCTATTCGTTTGGATTGGACTTGTTGTACGTTCACTTATGATTCCCACTTGTTGGTTTCCACTTTGTTCAGGTTTATACGCACCAGGAACTATGCTATAGAATTGCAGTAAGCGTTCGCAGCACCCTCTTCGTTCGATCAGGCCTCCGCACATAGGCGGGCTATAGATTCGTCAGCCTACTCGAAGTCTACGCTTATCTAAACGAACAGGAGCACTGGTAAACGCTTACAAGTATGGGTTTATCGATCTTATTTACTCTTTGGTGACGGTTACGAATTGCACAATATGTGCACAAAATACTACAACGAACAAAACAGAAGTAAACTATGAAAAACACACTTTTAAAAATTATCCGGTAAAACTATGGCAAAACATAAAATGATATACTCGACTTTGGCTGTTGCGCTGGATGCGGAATACAGAACAGATGATTTGAAGAAACTGGCAGCGCTGATCTGCCCGAAGGTGCCGGCCAGAAAAACTGAGCGAATTGAGCTCATTACCAATACTTTTTTTAAAGATCTGAAAAATATTTACGGCCAACTTTCTCCTCTTGGCCAACATGCCGTATCGGAAACCGTTCACACGTGGGGCGGCATATTTGAAGATCGAATGTTTGTCAATAAATACTATGCTTCACCCTACACTCAGTCAAAGGACATGGGTGAACAGATAGTGAATTTGATTTATCTCTTTCTGATTGCCGGACATATCCCAAAGGACCTGCTGGCACAATTAAAGGATATTGCCCCTCTTCCCCCAGAGGGTGAAATTCAATACCTGGAAGGTATTTCCGAGGAGTATTTTTTTGATAAGGACTCAACTATCCGGGAAACCTCCAGGCCTGCCCTGGAGAATATGGCTACTTTTTTGAACCTTGTTGCTGACAAAAAAATCAGAGTCAGTGCAAAAACAGGCCGGGCAACAGCGGCAACAATCAAAAAGATGAATGAACTGCTTTATGATGGAGACTGGTATGACGACGAAAACGACATGGGGCCGATGCAATCTTTTGCCTGGCCGCTTTTGCTTCAGGGAGGCAAGCTTGCAAGGCTGGATGGTTCTTTTTTGCAACTTACTCCGGCGGGACGTAAAGCCCTGAAAAAGGACTTGGCAGGTGGCATCAAGACTGCCTGGCAACGATGGGAAAAAACTAAAATAATAGATGAATTTTCCAGGGTTACAGCCATAAAAGGACAAAAATCAAGCCGAGGTAGAACCATGACCAGTCCTGTCAAGCGTCGGCCGATGATAAATAATCTTCTTGAAGATCTGGAACCCGGTAAATGGATTGCGGTGGAGGAACTTGACCGCGTTATACAAACGACGTCTTTATATTCATTCAACATGGTGAATTATGATTGGAAACTGTATTTTCTCGATCAACATTACGGACATCTTGACTATAATGATACCTGGCCGCTTTTACAATTTCGCTACCTGCTTGTCTACCTGCTGGAATATTGCGCAACCCTTGGCCTGATTGATGTGGTGTATAAAAAACCAACAGGAGCAAGATCTGATGATTACAGGTCATGCTGGGGTACCGATGAATTACCCTATCTCAGCCATTGTGACGGCCTGGAATATATAAGGGTCAATGAGCTCGGAGCTTATGTCCTGGGGCATACCGATACGTATGAGGTGAGAAATGATGCAACTGATCTCTTTGCCTTTGAGAAAACCGACCTCGTCTTTATCGGCAACGAAAGAATCCCACCGGGGCAGGCTCTTTACCTGGAAAAAATCGCTGAACAAAAAGAAATTGATCGGTGGAGATTGTCGACTTCATCCCTGCTGTCGGCAATACATAACGGAGAGAGCCTTGTTGACATCAAAACAATGCTTGCGTCCTCTTCTTCGATGGAATTCAGCAAAGAGATTGAACTCCTTTTTAGGAAGGTTAAACAACGTTCCTCTGCTTTTATTGATGTCGGTACAACAACCTTGATCGAATGCAGCCCGGAATCCCGCAAGCAAGCCTTGACCCATAAAGAAATAAGCCGTCTCTGCCTGCCCGCGGGAGAGAAACATCTTGCAATCCTCCCCGGCAAAGAGGAGGTGTTTGCCAGGGCACTGCAATCAGCCGGTTTTATCATCGGCAGCAAAAAATAATAGACTTGATCGTGGAATTGCTACTATAGTAGATAACATCCTCCGCAGGATGTTATCTCTGTGGTGGGTCAAAAAAAATCGTCGTAAAACTATGCCGCCTTATTGAACCTGCGACCTTTTGACACCCGCTTTCCGCCCGCTTTAGGACGACTTGCGCCCCGGTTCTCCCGGGCAACCTCAATGGAAACGGTTTTGCCGTTGATCGTCATATGCTGAAAGGCATCGAGTATCTGGGGAGTAAACCTGCTTTCGGCCTCCAGCAGAACAGAGTTACGCATGATATCAATCTTGCCGACTTTGATCCGGCCGATCCCGGAGGCATCATTAATCTTGCCCAGCAGTCCCTGGGGCATAACACCGTCACGCCTGCCGACATTCAGGAAAAAACGGGTAAACTGCTGTTTGTCTCCGCCTGATGAATAGGACTCTCGTCGCGGTTGTCCTGTTTTGACTGGTCGCCGTTGTGCCTTTTCACTCACATTGAGGTCAGGAGCATATTTATAGTATTCCAGGAAACGGTTAAACTCGCGGGAAACAAATTTTTTAATCAGCTCTTCACGATCCAGATGGGCAAATTTTTCTGCAATCTCTGTATACAGCGGATCAATCTGCTCATGATCCACCTCAACCTTGGTCACCACATCAACCAGACTGACCAGCTGATTTTTACAGACCTCCTGACCAGTCGGAATACGGCATTGTTTAAATTTCTTTTTGAGATTTTTCTCAATCTGTCTGATCTTGTAGCGTTCTTTTGCCAAAACCAGGGCAACCGAAATCCCGGTTCGGCCGGCCCGGCCGGTTCGGCCGCTTCTATGAGTATAGCTGGCAGCATCGTCGGGTAGATTGAAATTGATCACATGGGTCAGGTCATTGACATCCAGACCGCGGGCGGCAACATCGGTTGCCACCAGGATCTGTAGGTTCTTACTGCGAAATTTCTTCATGACCTGATCGCGCTGGGCCTGGGTTAACTCACCGTGGAGGGCATCGGCATTGTAGCCGTCCTGGATCAGTTTACTCGCGACTTCATTGGTCTCCCGTCGGGTCCGGCAGAAAATAATTGAATAGTTATCAGGGCTATTGTCGACGATTCGCTTGAGAGCAGGGTAGCGATTTCCGATATGCACCATGTAGTAGTCATGGCGTACATTTTCGGCACCAGCATTCATCCGGCCAATGGTCAGCTCAACCGGGTCGGACATGTACCGGCGGGAAATCGACTTAACTTCTTTTGACATGGTGGCTGAGAACAACCAGGTATTTTTCTCTGCCGGCGTCTGGGCAAGAATGGCGTTTAACTCTTCCTGAAACCCCATTTGCAGCATTTCATCCGCCTCATCAAAGACAACACACTGGACAGCGGAGATGTCGACCCGACCGCGCTTGATCAAATCGTTCAGACGCCCCGGAGTGGCAACGATAATCTGTACACCTTTACGCAGGGCCCTGATCTGCTGGTCAATACTTGAACCGCCATATATCGGCAGCACGTTGAGCCCTTTGATGAATTTAGAAAAAACTGCAAGATCCCCGGCGACCTGCATGCACAGTTCACGGGTGGGACAGAGGATCAGACTTTGCGTTTTCCTGCTCCTGCTGTCTGTCAGCTGAATGAGGGGGATACCGAAAGCTGCAGTTTTTCCAGTTCCGGTCTGGGCCAGAGCGACCAGATCAACCTGTTGCTCAAGCATTAAGGGGATAACCTGGGACTGAACGGGGGTGGGATCTTCAAAACCTAATGATAACAACGACTTAAGAATATCGTCATTAATGCCTAGCTCTACAAATGTTTTCATGATACATGTCCTTTCACGTGCACACGTGAGTAAGTTGTTCAGCGTAAATTACCTGAACTTAGCGAGTCAGCTATATAATCAACGCAACCTGAGAGAGGAACCATCTCTTGATGATCTCTCTATTTTCTGGGAAATAGATACCGAGCCCCTCGGTTGAGTCACTGAACTCCCGCTATACCTTCCATGCGACGCTCTTTCGATCCATCTACCACATACAATAAACAAGAATATATCCCAGCACTGCCTGCGCATAAAAAAACCGTGCAATCAAGTACAAGATGATTGCGCGGTTTGTCAGAGCAGTCTCTTATGATAATATTATATCAGAATGTACTTTTTACTCCATATCCACAATAAAGCAAGCTGTTTTTTGGACAGGTCGGTCGGGAAGGTCTCAAAATTCGTCAAATCGGCGGGGCAATGTGGACCACGATCCGCATGTCCGTGTCGGCCCGAACCCCATGGGGTTCACGGATATCACAGACCAGCATATCACCGACCTTTGCCGGCATGGTTTCCTCATTATCGGCAAGAAAAGCACCTTCACCCTCAATCACCAGGATACTGACCTGACCGTCGAGGTCGTGACTGTGGACCGGAAAGATCGACCCGCCCATAATGTTAAAATTCAAAATCTTAAAATGTTCCGAATCGTGCAAAATAATACTTTTCATGCCGAGTGGATTGAATTCCCTGGTTTGATCAAGTTCTATTTTTTTCATACTCTCTCCTCTGTTATTGGATTGGTTTGGTAATATATTACGTGACCTGAACAGTTACTTGTTTTATTGCCGGCCAACAGTCTCCGCCTCACCGTTTGAACCAGGAAGCAGGGCGATATGGGGGGGGGGAACCCTTTACTCCTCAGCCAATACAACGGAGGGGCGCAGATAATGGCAAGAAAAGACGCTAAGAGAAAGGGCATCAGAATGGATTTTGCCGCCATGATACCGGCAACGACAACGACAAAGGCGGCAAGATGAATCAACATACAGTTTCCTGAAAAAGATGAATGATATTTCACTCTAACATGTGAGTGCCCATTCCGTCAATTCCGGGAAACAGTGACGCAGACGATATACGATCGGCTTCCCGTTATCTTTTGTGCAGCAGGGGATAGAGCTGCGAGAGCAGCATGCCGCCCAGCATCAATCCGCAGCCGGTCAAGCCTCTGGCGGAGAGAACCTCTGCCAGCAGCCACCAGCCGCCAATCGCAGCAAAAACAGCCTCCAGACTGAGCAGAATGGCGGCATGGGCAGGGTGGGCCCGACGTTGAGCAACCACCTGCAGGGTATACCCGATACCGACCGAACAGAGACCACCGTAGAGAATGGGAATGGCGGCATCGGCAATGGCCTGCACGGTGGTTGCCTCTATGACTGCGGCAACCAGCAGGCTGAACAGCCCGCAAAACAGAAACTGGACCATGGCAAGCCGAACCGGATAGGTTCGCGGGGACAGATACCCCAGCAGCAGAACATGGAGAGCCCAGAACACGGCCCCGATCAACACCAGCAGATCACCTTTATTTATTGAAAAATCCGCCTGAACGCTGAGCAGATACATGCCAACGGCGGCAAGCAGAGCGCCGATCCAGGTGCCGATCCCTGTCCTCTGTCCCAGAAACAGGCCGAAGATGGGAACAAAAATCACATACAGGCCGGTAATAAAGCCAGCCTTACCGGCGGAGGTGTACAACAGGCCGATCTGCTGCAGGGTGGCGCCGGCAAACAGGATCACCCCGGCCGGAAATCCGGCCTTCAATGCACTGATTTTCGGCAACTGGTCAACGGTTCTGCTTCGATGAACACGCAAGGCCAACGGCAGAAGACAAAGCCCCCCGAGAAGGAAACGAATACCGTTATAGGTGTAGGGACCGACATGCTCCATGCCCGCTATTTGGGCAACAAACCCAAAACCCCATATCAAGGCGACAAGCAATAAAAGCAGGTCCGCAGTCACGGTCTTCTGTTTTTCTCCTTGCATTCTCACGGTTGTCCTGTTTTTTTATGAGGTCTGAAGATGGCCTGATCCGGGAAAAAGCAGGGGCATGGGAAACGCCCGCTTTACAGTGCATCCAATTCCACACCCCGCACACCTGCAGGAAAATCCAGGAAAGGTACCCATTTCCCTGAAAAAAAGCTGTAAAGAAAAAGACCGTCGGAGAACCCTATGAAAAATAGAATTCCAGCTCTTGTAGCAATCATCTGCGCCCTTTTCCTGCTTGCCGGCTGCGGTGGCAAAGACAGTGACCTTACGGCCTATAAAGGCACGGCCTACCCTCCGACTACCAAAGTGAAGTATATTTATCTGTCGTCACAGGCTGCTCCCGCCTGCAGAGTTTTTGCCGAACTGCTGGTTACCCTGCCAGCCGCAATGAGTGGTGAGATGATGCGAGAACAACTCGGAACTGAGGCAAAAAAACGCGGCGCCGACATGGTCCTCATCGGCCAGAGTCGTCAGATGGAGGATGACGAAGGGGTCAGCTTTGTCTATTACGGACCGCAGAAGGAATATCTCTGTAATGAACAGTGGTGCGGCTGGAAGTTCGGCTACGATGCCTGGGAAGAACAGGGTGACTTTGTCAATATCGGTTTTAAGGAATGGGGCAATGAAAACGTCTCGTTCGAATTTCCCGTCATGCTGCAAGCCGCCTTTCTCCACTGCGGAAAGTAAACACCCACCAGTTAAGAGCTGGTGGGCTAAATTCGCCTACGAGACTAATAAAAAAAAGGCTGCAGCCGGTATTTTACCAGACCGCCCGCAAGCCTTTCTTTTTTCGGACCTGGTCAATTCGACGTTCCAGCTCCACCCGCCACTGGGCATGGATACGGGCGGCGGAAGGGGCGATGAGCTCGGGCAGGCCGTAGACCAGACGATCAGCCGCCCGGCTGGCCTCGATAACCGCCTCGATCGAGCGGGCCCCGAATTTATAGTCAGCCAGCAACAGCCTGAGCAGCAGGCCCGAGGTCTTGCGGGCCGCTGTTTTCCAATGGGTCTGCATCTGGTGAGCAATGATAAAGGCCCGCTTTAACAAAATCCGCCGCAACTCCTCCAACTCGTCTTCGGATGCTGAATCCCTGAGCAGATGCTCCGGCACCTCGATGCCGTCGATATCGAGCACCACCCTGAGCCGACTCATGAAGTCGGGGATCTTCAGGGTTTTTGCCAGCTGCAGATCTTTGGGGTCGCCGGGAGTGAGCAGGTCTTCCATCCCCTGCCAGCTCGCCTTGACCCCACCGGCAAAGACAAAGATCGCCCGACCGATATGGTAGGGAATACCATGGACATAGGTGACCCCATCCTGCATGGAGGGGAGAAAATAGCGAAGATAGCCGAATTCGTAGTCATCATAACGGCAGTCAAATTCATCCCAGAACGCTATCGGCACCTTACCCTGGGCCACTGAGGCCCGGATGGGATCTATGGCGGAATTAATTTCATCGGGACTTGCAAACTGAGTCAGGTTAAACTCAAAAAAATCAAAGGGACTGCCTTCATGATGTTTGGCAATCTCACCGGCCACCTGTTTGACGGCAAAAGACTTGCCCGAACCGGGAGGACCGAACACGCCGATACACAGAGGACGCAGGACCGAGTCCTTGGACACATACGAACTCATAACGTTGTGGAGGGTAATCACCGGATCAATCTCGGCCGGATCAGTCGTCCGCAGGTGACCGAGCTGGAAGATGGGCAGGTTATCAAATCCGGTGCCCTTGTTGACCTCTTCCTTCAAATAATGCAGGACTGTGACAATGGTATCAAGATAGTCGTACCCCAGTGAGGTTTTCCCTGCCCCCTGTTGTACCTGACGTTTACGAAAAAAAGTGCGCAGGGCCTTTTTCTTTTTCTCGCCCCAGATCTGGCTGGCCACCAGTTCCAGGGTGGAATCGAAATCAGCGGAAAAGGCCGGCAGTTCAACAAAGGCCGGATCGTCCCGGTTTTCCAGAAAAGAACAGGGCGATCCATCCGGATAGGTGGAGGAAAAATCCAGGTCCGGGAATTCCAGACCATTGTTAAATGAATACCCCTGCTCATAGAGAATCTTCCAGTTGAGCAGGATCCTCTTGGAAAAATCGTAAAAATAGTTCCGGCAGAACTCAAAGCCGTTAAAGCGTATACAGTCCATGGTCAGCATAGAGGTAACCATGGTATCATAACAGGGCACCGAACCGCGATGCCGCGGTGAACTCTTTTCCGGCAGAAACCCTTTGCGATAGCGAAAATACGTACCGCCCGGGCCCACGTACAGAATTCCGTGAGGAAACATCTCGACAATAACGTGGCAGAGAAAACAATTTTTATTTTCATCCCAGATCCCGACTTCCGGGGTCCGCAAGGCCCGCAGACACATGGCAACAATAGTTTCCCAGTTCACCGAAGCATCCATCTCCATGCGGGTGGTTTCCAGGTCGGATAAGCGGCAGAAAAGGGTAAACTTGTCTTTAAGCAGACCAGCCCATTTGTGCCAGTGGGCGACCGAGATGCCGATGGCGATGCACCAGAATCCCGGGTTCAGGTCCATCAGATCCTCACAGACCTGGGGCGGGACTCCGGAATCATCGATCAGGACAATACCGTTGTTGCCGCCGATAACATCAAGACTGTTTTCGGCAATGACAAAGGGATCGCCCCCGGCTCCCCGTCCCTCGGCCGGAAGCATCTGGTTGACTACGAACCAGCCCTGGTTGGGGTTTTGTGCGGTACCGGTCGATCGTTTGCGAAATATCTGATAGACCTCCTTTTCCGTACCATAGGCCAGGGAATGAATCTTCGGTGTCAACTCGGAGGTTGTCAGATACGAGGCCAGCCAGGTCAGACATTCCTCCATCCGTCCATTTTCCACCGCAACCTTACCGGCAAGCAGTTCTATATCATCGCCGGGGTTATAGCCATAGGCGGGCAGACTGCCTTCTTCAAGCAGGCTGACCTCCTTGACCGGCAGGTTGTAAATTTTAACATTGGAACCAAGAAGCAGGATTTTCGGCGAAGAATCAATCATGGCGGGAATCCGATATGCTGTTAACTATGGACTGTAGAAAACACCAGCGCCTTCTACATGCTCTACCGGCTTTTAAAAAAAACCGGTAGAGCAAGGCACTGATGCGTACAACCGGGTGATCGGCAGCGAGGAGGACAAACCGCTCACCCGGGAAGGATGCGTAATTCTACAACAGGTCAATTTTTTCCAGGACAATCAGCGAAACCCTGTATGAAACAACGATCAGGGCCACCCAGGATAACAGTAAAAAAGCAGTCATATATTTTCTCCATAAAGTCTGTTTGCAGTCCGGTCGAGACAGCTGCCCCGGCGTCGGATCTTTTCGTTATCCCTGCACTCTCCAATACGGCCGCAGGGGAAAAGCATCATTCATCCATTCCTGCCGGTTCAGCTTTCCACCGGTCCAATGCTGATCTGTTTGGCCATGATGCTGACCTCGGCAATGAGCAGGATGGTGAACAGAATCAGAAACATGAAAAAGGTGGTTTGCACCGTGCCTGCTGTCAGGTTAGATCGGGCCACGGTGACCGGCAGCAAGTCCTGGATTGCCCAGGGTTGACGGCCGACCTCGGCAACGATCCAGCCTGCCCAGTGGGCAATAAGGCCCAGAAAAAACAGGATAGTCCCGCCGCCGAGAAGCCAGCGCTGTTTGAGCAGGGTATCTGTTATCGAAAAATAGAGAAATGCTATGAAAACAAGGGGGAACAGAGTTCCCAGGCCCACCATGATACGAAAGGAGGTAAACGACATCGCTACCGGCGGCACCGCATCTTCGGGTTTCTCCAGAAATCCGTATCCCAGGTAGTCTTTGTTTTGATCAAAAAGCGAGAGCGCGGCGGCAGCTGCGGCCGTATCACCGGCACGGTTGGCCTTTTTGTATTTATCAAGCTCGGCCAGGGCGATCTTTCCCTTTTCCATCTTTTCAGTTGCGCCCATGATGCCCTGCTCCGCATTACCGTAGACCAGATCTTCAATACCCGGGACAAAGGAGCCCAGGGAACGGTTGGCCAACAGAGACAGGAGGCCGGGGACCCGGATGGCAAAGGTAAGCCCGTCCTGGTCATCACCTACTTTTTTATAGGTATTCACCATGCCGAGGGCAACAATACCGGCATTGGTTTCACCCTGGTACAACCCCTCAACGGCGGCAAGCTTCATGGGCTGGTGCTGGGCCACTTCATAGGCAGCCTCATCACCGGTGAAGCCGACAAATATTGAGGCCAGCAGGCCGAAAATAGAGGCAACGATGATGGAACGCCGGGCCATCTTGATGTGACGCCCTTTGAGCAGGTAAAAAGATGAAATAGAGAGGATAAACAGGGCGGCAAAGAGCATGGATGCGCTGGTGGTATGGGTAAATTTAGAGACCGCTATCGGGTTAAAGACGATTTCACTGAAGTTCTGCATTTCAAAACGGGCCGTATCCGGATTAAAGGCCTGCCCGACCGGATTCTGCATCCAGGCATTGGCGATCAGAATCCAGATCGCCGACATGTTGGAACCGACCGCGACCATCCAGGTGGAAAAGAGGTGGAACCTTTTGGAAACGCGGTTCCAGCCGAAAAACATGACTGCAAAAAAGGTTGCCTCCAAAAAGAAGGCAAAAATGCCTTCTATGGCCAGCGGGGCGCCGAAAATATCACCGACCATCCAGGAGTAGTTGGACCAGTTGGTACCGAATTCAAATTCGAGGATAATACCGGTGGCCACGCCAATGGCAAAGTTAATGCCGAACAGCTTCATCCAGAATTTTGTCAGGTTTTTCCACTCCTGAGAGCCGGTCTTCACATAAATGGTATGATAAAAGGCGATAATCCAGGTGATCCCCAGGGTCAGAGGCACAAAAATCCAGTGATACAGGGCTGTCAGGGCAAACTGGGCCCGGGCCCAGTTGACCATGGTCAGGTCGAAATTTTCAATCATTCTTCCTCTCCTCCTTGTGTAATATTCTGCACGGGTCCGGTCAGCTCACTGAGCACATACTCCGCCCGTTGTTCATCCGTAGAAAACTTCGTTCCAAGAAAATCATGGAAAAAAAACAGCTTCAAGACCCCAAACATGATGATCAGCTTGATAAGAATAACCTTCCACAGGGTTCTCCCCAGCGTCATCCGGCGGAACCCGTCCATATAAAAGCGAAAAACCCGAATAACCACATTGGGCTTTTTTTGCACTACCTGTTCCATGAGCGTCTTCTATTGTTGTTTTAAACGACTTATACTCTCAGACTCAAAAGATTCCGCCGGAGCGGGCTCAGCAGTGGAAAAGGTTGGGACACAGGACTCCTCTTTCACCAGTTGATCAAAGTGCACCCGGGCCAGGGTTTGCCGCAGCTGATCCCGGACATCCATCCAAACCCGGTGGACCGCACAGCTGGTGGTCACCTTGCAGGAAGAAGGTCGGGCCACGCAGTCATTGAGATAAATTTCACCAATCATGGTTTCAACAACGTCGAGCAGGGAAATATCCACGGGCTCCCGCAGGAGAACAAATCCTCCCCGCGGTCCCTGTTTGATCTCGATAAAGCCGGCCTTTGCCAGATCCTGAGCAATCTTAGCCAGAAAATGTCCCGGAATCTCCGCCCGCTCGGCGATTTCCTGACGACTGGTCAACACCCCCCGTCCCTGTTTGGAAAGGTAGACCATACAGCGGATGGCGTATTCAGCGGCCCTTGTCAGTCGCATATTTCACGGAAATGCAACGGGGTATAAGGATGTTGACATCGTATCAAATTCAGAAATCCCCGTTGTTGAGAGTTTTGCACGCAGCCGTTCAAGCACAGAATAAACCGGCTCCCGCCCTGAAGGTAGCCTTCAATCAATAGGATCCGGCGCTGTCGGCTCCGCTTATGTCATCAACACTTATCTTTCTCCGATCCATTGCCCACCAGACATAGGCCACATAGGCCAGAACAACGGGAATGAACAGGGCCACCCAGGTCATGACCTGGAGAGTATAGACACTGCTGGAAGCATTATAAATGGTCAGACTGGACTGCAGATCGACCTTGGAGGGATAGAAAGCCGTGTTATTAAAACCCGCCATCCCGAAGATTGCCAATCCGACAAGCACTGTTCCCAGTCCCGAGGACCAGATGCCGCATGTTGCCTTGGTCTTAGAGGTCACCAGTACACCGGTGACCACCAGGATCAAGCCGACGATCAGGGCAACGGCAAGACCGGGCACCTGCACCAGATTGAGGAGGTATTTCCAGGTGACCCGGATGATCTCTCCATTTTCACCGATACCATAGCCGTCCATGGGCAGAACCTGAATAACGAACCAGCCCAGAAACGGGAGGCTGTAGATAAAATTTTTATAGGTCGCTGCACGCAGGCGCTCTTCCAGTTCATCGTTTTGGCTGAAATCGATATTATTAACCAGGTACATGGCGCCAAGGGCACGGGCGTTGAAGACCAGGAAAAAACCGACCGAAAGGTTAAACAGGGAAAAAGCCGCCTCAAGCCCCCGCAGTGGACTCGTCCAGGTAACAAAATTATAGCTGTTTAAGGTAAAATTGGAGCCGGTGAAAAAGGTACCGACCGCTGCCCCGATAAGCAGAATGCCCACCGAACCGTTGATCAAAAGAAAGGTTTCAAAGACTTTGGATCCAAGGATGTTTCTCGGCTTTGTTCGGTACTCGTAACTGACCGCCTGAATAATAAAGGTGAACAGAATCAACATCCATACCCAGTACGCCCCACCAAAGGAGGTCGCATAAAACTTGGGAAAGGCAGCAAACAGAGAGCCTCCGAAGAGCACCAGGGTTGTGAAGGTGAGTTCCCATTTTCGCCCCAGCGAATTAATGACCAGCGACTTTTCGGTCTCCGTCTTTGCGACCTGCCAGAGCAGGGTCTGCCCCCCCTGAACAAAGTTAAGAAAAAGAAACAGGGAACCGACCACGGAACAGATCAACCACCAGAGTTCCTGTAATTGGGCGTGGGTTGCGGTTTGAATCCAGTAGGCAATCATGCGTAACTCCTTTGTAAAACCAGTAGTTGAGCCAAAAAGGATATATAAGATTATTATAGTCCTATATTGAGAAAAAATTACCCTGTCAAGAATAAAATAACTATTCCCAACTATACTCGGAGATGCCTGCTTAAGGGTAAGGCCGGGAGGAAACTGCCCAGTATTTCACCGTCAGTAATTCCTCACAGGGTTTGTAACTGTGCGTTTGCACATGCTAAAATATTGTAATTGGTCACAGGTGCGTCAGATTTGTTCAGTCACAGCTGTTGGCTATAGCCCCTCTATGCGGACAGGTGTGACCGGACAAAGATGGTGTGCCTGTGATCAATTACCACCGTCATCATACCGATAACCAGATATCTCGGTTCATCCAATCTATCATTACTCCACTATCTCACGACCCGGTTTGGCGTCCTTGAAATCAACCGATTTTGTTTTCTTGGTCATCTTATCCAGGCAAAATACGTTCTTGCTGACAACACGCCTTAGTCGGATGTCAATCAGGGTTGTACCGTTTGGGTGCAGTGCCTTGGCAAGCAGGTCCTGTGAGGCGCTGATGCTGCATGGAAGGTAGCGCACAAATCCATCTTCCGGTCTGGCCACAATCTTAATGCCCAAGGATTCCGCCCCGGTCATCTTTTTCCGGACAACTTTACCTTTGTTATTTCGTACCGCTTTACATCCGGTCATTGCGTTGTAGTTAAAAAAGTAGGTAATAATCTCCGGATTGATCGAGTTTCGCTGGCGGTCGGCAAAGAACCCCCTGGGAAGATGGTTTGGATCATTCTCCGGGCCGGCGGTCAAAATAAGATCAAAATCGTGTACGGAGTAGCCCTCATCATCGCGTACCCTGAAGATAACCATTGAAAATTTATCATGGTAAAACTTTGTTGCAGATTTCAACAAATGCGTTTCCACTTCAAGCAATTCTTTTTCCTGCACACTCTCGGTTTCATCTGCAAAACGACGGCACAGGCTGTCATACTGCTCTTTGGTCCGGATCATCAGGCAATCAAAAATCGCCGCCACGGTTTCCCTGCTCTTCCTGTTGGTTATCCCCTCTTTGACGCTGCGCATAATGCCCATCTTCTTGCCGGAGTGGGATTTTTTACCGACTATCCTGAAGGCTGCCGGCGGAGATTCAACAAACTCTTCAACCTGCAGGTCGTCGGCTCTATACTCCCCCCTCTGCTTAATCGGGTGCTGCTGAACCAGCTTGATATACCGGCCGCAGAGATTTGCCGCCGCAGCCCGGACAACCCCATCAGAACCCAGTTCTCCGGTATAGCTGTTTAAGTTATCATAGAAGGCCCGGTCTATGTATTGACCGGTTAGCACAAAGGGAAATATACCCTCAGGGCCGATCCGGCTGCCGTCGCTGCGGATCCAGCTCGTATTGAGCTCCCATGCCTCTTCACTGCCGAGCTCAAGCCAGTCAAGCACACCCTGTCCGGGCTCAACTCCGCCGAACCACGATTTAATCCGGCCCAGTCTTCCCTTGCCCAGCTGGGCCAATGCCGAACCATAGTTGGCAGGGGCCAACATGATAAGATGGCTCATCGGGCAGGTTGTTCCCCCGGTATCAGCGCCATAATAGCGGTGCCACCAGTCCCGAATAACGGGACCGCCTGTTGAATGCGTAATACACACAAAGCGATTTCCCTGTTGCAGCAAACCGGAGAGTTCATCCGCTACGGCCGCCTGAAACGCCCGAGAGATATCCTTGACCCGGACCTCGTCATGAAAACTGATGTAACGGCCGAGGAATATCTGTTTTACCTGGATTTCCATCCCTGCGGCCCGGGCTTCATTGCGCAGCCGTACAGGAAGACCGCCATAAGTAGCAGTATCGGTTACACTCCAGCCATGCACAAACACAACAATACATTTTTGCATATCTGATCTCCCTTGTATGTAGGAACGATCTGTTCTCCCGATTCTTCAATTCGGTTTTTACAACTGATATTCAATGGGCAGAAAACCGGCAACGCTGAGAAGAAAACGGCGCCAGACCAAAGCATGGGGATCGGTATAATACACCTTCTTCTCGCCGGATTTTGTGGTGACCCAGCGTATGAACTCCATGCCGTCATCTTCTGTAATCAACTCCAGTTTAAAGGCATTGGCCAGGGTCCAGTCACCGAAGTCTGTTTGAAGAAAACTTTGCAGATTTGTCATCCCGGCAGGAAAAAGCCGAGGTTTTCCGCATGGTATAGGTGTCGGCGGAGAATTCTGGGCAAGCAGCCTGCTCCCCTCGCAGCTGCAACCCTCTACCTCTCTTGCCTCCGCTTTCCCTGCCCCCTCCCGCATGATGTGGGAGGGGCAGGTCTTTTCAGGCAGCGCTCAATGGGACAGAATGGCGGGCAGGAACATGGTCCACTGGAAGTGGTGTCCCACGCTGAGCTCGATGATGAGCGGGTTGCGCTCGGTGTCGTTGCTGGGCACGCTGAAGCTGTCCGTCATCACGGTTTTATCGGCCGGTGCGACCCGGACCGTGATCCTGCAGGACTGGTCAAGGCCAAGCGTCACCCCGCTGCACTGATCGGACTGGATGATGAAGGGGGCTGCCAGGGCGTCACCGCTGCCCACCGTGCCAATGGTTACCGCCATCTGGCCCAGGTTGCTGATGGTGATGGTCTGGTCTGCGCTGCTGCCGGGAGTGACAGAGCCAAAATCAACCCGTTGCGGATCTGCAGTGATGTGCATGCCCGGGTAGAGTACGTCGACCACAAAGCTTGCGCTGTCAAGGCCGGTGTTACCGGCCCGGTCCGTGGACTCGACCCGGACCACGTGAATACCCTCGGCCAGTGGTGCCAGCCGTTCACCCGACCTGGTGGCCACGGGTACGTCATCCACAAACACGGCTGTACCGAATCCCTCACTAATGGTGTAGGCAAGCATGGGGTCAAAGCGACCCACCGTACTGCCACTGGCCGGTTCCGTTATGGCAACCTGGGGCTTGGTCAGGTCGATGACGATTTCGGCCAAACCGTATCCGTGCACCATAGCACCGTTAACCGCTGTCATGGACAGCAGATGCACGCCCTCGGTGGTCAGACCGCTGATCGGACATGACCAGGAGTTAGCATCAGGATAGCTCACCGCGCCGGTGGTGCCGCCGGCAAGGGACAGGGTTACCGTGGCCCCGGTGCCGCGATAGCCGGTCACGACCTGGGCCGGCTGGTTGGTGGGGCTGCGGTAACCGATTGCATAAACGGCGATACCCGGGTTGGTACCGGCTGCCCATTCGTCGGCATCGCCGATGCCGTCGTTGTCCGTGTCGGGATTGAGCGGACTGGAGCCAAAGGCCATCTCCACCCCGTCGCTGAGGCCGTCATTGTCATCGTCATCATCGCACACATCGCCCATGCCGTCCCCGTCGGTGTCCAGCTGGCTGATGTTGGCAATGCCGGGACAGTTGTCCTGTGCATCGGAAAACCCGTCGCCATCGGTGTCCGCAATAAAGGGATCCGGTCCCTGCTGCAGCAGTTCGACAAGACCGGTCAGCTGGTCGTTGTCCAGGTCGTTACCCGGTGCCAGTACCTGACAGAACGGCTTGCCGGTATCTTCCAGCTGCGCGTAGGTGTAGCGGAGCCCGAGCAGGGCCAGGTAGGCACCCTGATCCTGCTGGAAGTAGATGGCCGCGGCCGATTCAAATCCTTCCGGATCTTGACTGGCAATGGCGGTTATCTCCGATCGGACGGCGGTACAGGAGTCATCCAGGATATCAGCGAATTCCACCATCAGGCTGTTGATGTCCCGGTGCTGCCGGGCCAGTTCACCCCTGACCGTGTCGATGAGGGCCAGCCGCGGCTGGTGACCGAATGAGCCGAAGCCGAACCAGATTCCGGGCTCCAGGCTGGCACGGATCTCCATGGCCCGGGCCAGCAGGCCGAGATCAGCCCGGTCCGATGCCGTGATGTCGAAAAGATTTACCTGCACCCTGAGGGTGTTTGCCAGAAACTCTTCATACAGGGCCTGCCACTGCGCGGCCGTGGTCCATGTACCGGTCACGTCCCCGGGGTTCGGATCGGGAATCATGGGCAGGTAGCGGCTCAGGGCAAGCTGGTCATCCGGGCGTACGGCCCGCAGGTATCCCTCGCGTCCCATGGGAACCCAGGTTGTAGTGAAGCTGCCGTCGCCAGCCACCGGTGCATTCAGAAGTATTTCGCCGTCCAGTGTGGTAATATCTAGTGTGCCCGCATTCCAGGTACCGGCACCGCCGGCAAGGGAGCCGGAAATTTCCGCCTCTACCTCGTAGAGCCGGGTGGCGGTTGGTGTTTCAGCGGAGTTTGCAGGGCCGGTACCCCGAATATTTTCATCCCAGTCACTCCAGCCGTCCTGGTCCGTGTCCATGGGCAGACTGAGCGGATCGTCGGGATTGGATCCACGCAGGATTTCATCGATGTCACTCATTCCATCCCTGTCCCTGTCCGATCCGCTGTCGCCGTCTGTCATCACTGTCAGCGGATCAAGCCCGTGCGCGATTTCCCAGGTATCGGGATAGCCGTCTCCATCGCTGTCCCTGTTCCAGTCCGCGGGGTGATTGATGGTGTAGGAAAAGGAACGCTCCGTGGTATGGGTTACATGCGTGACAGCTTCGGTGTATACGGCCCGGACCACAAGATCCCGGGACCGGTCGAGATACAGGGTGTAAGGACTGCCGTGGAGAATGGAAAACTGGCCGCCGTCCGCAATGACGATGCTGCAGTTGCCAACCGGGGCGCCCGGCCAGGGCAGACAGGTGAACTGCAGGGCCAGGGTGTTGCTGTAGGTACCGGGTGGCTGGCTGACACTCAGCCCGGGCACATCGGGCGTGGTATTGGTGAAAAAGGATTCATCAAAGGTGTACATCGATACCCGGGGCGCTCCGGTGGGCGGGGGCGGGCTTGTCCCGGCCAGGTCATTGGGTACGGCGACCTGGCCGCTGCCGAGGCTGAAGCTGGTGGACTGGGTAGTCGTCAGCACAGGCGGCTCACCGGCCTGCCATAACTGATGGGTAACCTGGCTGCCGGAGACCACCGTGGTCCAGTCGTCGAGATGATAGGTAGCTGTTACCTCGCCGTCACTGTCAAAGACGAGCAGGTTGGCCGTAGTCGATTCGTTCCAGGCCAGGGCCGCCGGCATCGTGGTACAGAGTATTGCCCAGACGAGGAGAAATCCACTGAGCAGTATCGGCAGGGCATGTCCACGGGGCCGGAGGACAGCCTGATGAGAAACGGACAGCATATCTCGGATATTTTTCATAGCGTGTTCACCCAGTTGCTGGTCATCACCTTGAGGGGCTCACCGGTTACAGGATCAATGGTGACGAGTTTGTAGCGGACCTGGCTGCTGCCTGCAAAGGGGTAGCGGTCCTTAAACAGTACCCGTACCCCGCGACCGATCCCGACCGGATCGTCAACCCCGTGAATGACCGAATCATCGACATCCATGAAGGCGATAAACGGGTCATGGAGCAGGCTTTCATATTCCTGGGGGCTGCCGTGCCCCGTGCAGTGAAAACCCTCGACCAGGGGACTGACCTGGACAAAATCATGGCCGCTTTCCTGGCGGTAGACAATGAATGAGGTGGCGGGCAGGGACTGGCCGATGAAGTCACAGACCGGGCAGTTCCAGAACGAGAACTCCTCGGTGCGCAGGCAGGATTCGCTGCTGTCGGCGATACAGTCCGGGAGCTGATCGCAGTGCGGGAAAAACCTGGTCTGGTCGGTGAGGGCCTCGCTGAGGACCAGTACCGGCTGATCATCCGCCCCGGTCTTGAGGTAGAAGGCGCCGAGCGTGCCGTTGACCTCAGGTTCGGCCACCGGCGGCCAGGGCAGGTTTTCAGCGGGTGTCTCCTGCCAGGTGGCACACTGGAGATTCGACCAGTCCCCGGCCAGCATGTCGGTGGACAGGGCCCGGATCTGGAAACACCATTCCTGCCCGTCCCATGGCGTGTCTACCGGCCAGGAATAGGGGTACAGTCCCATGTCATCCTGTTGGACATCCCAGAGACTCTGGTAGCTGTCGCCGTCCGATCCCTGGATCCTGACGATATATGAGCCTATCCCAGCCACGGGCATGCTCCAGTGCAGGTCGAAAAAGGTCTCGCCTTCCCTGGTCACCGGCTCGGCCGGATTGAGCAGCGGTGCCGGTGGAGGTTGTTTGTCCTTGGCATGCAGTTCCATGCAGCCCAGGTACAGCATCCGGGAACCCACGTGGTTGGCGCTGAAGGTTCGGACCCCGAGGCAGATATCGGCCGGGGCCAGTCCGGCCAGGTCGTCGAAGGTGTGGCAGAATGTGCCGGAGGCGGCCGTCGTGGGAAAGGTGTAAAACGGGCTCATGCCCGAGGGTGTCTGGTGATAGCCCCTGGCCGACTCTTCGGCCTCGAGCTCGACGCAGATCTGTATCGGATCGTTGAGTATTGGGATGATACTGGTATCCGGGGGCAGCCATCTGCAATATTTATCCAGGGGCCAGCAGCCGTTGTATGCACAGATCGTTCCCAGATTCAGTGGGTCGCTGGTGGCGAGGATCTGGCCGTTACTGTCGTAATACCGGACAAAAATTTCCGAATTCCCGTAACAGCCGATGAGTTGACACTCACTGTCCAGCGGAAACACATCCCAGCTGATCCGGGCGATGCCCTCCTGATCAAGGTCACCGGTCGCAAGGAGCTGATCAAAGATGCCGGTTTCACCATCACAATGCATGAAGACCCCGTACCTCGTTGCATCGCCCCCGGTGAGGTCGCGGAGAATAAAGGTGTCCAGTTCACCCGGTTCGACCCCGCATTCGCCTTTGTTGATGGAGTAACTGCACTTCTGGCTCCGGATCTCGGCTGACGGGTTGGGCTGGCTGCGGTCATACAGGACTCCCCGCAGGGGTGGGGAGAGGGGACTCTGGTTGCCCTGGGCATCCACTGCCAGGACCCGGTACCAGTGAACCTTGTTGTCTGCGGCAACGCTGGTGTCGATATAGAACATCTGCCGGTGGCTGTCGTTCAGCCACCGCTGGTAAGCGGGATCACCGGGATTGATCGTGGCCGCCAGGGGCAGAGTTCCTGACGGATAATCGGCCGGATTACAACTGTCGGTCAGGTTGATCGGGTTATTTTCAATGGCATCGGGCCACAGGTCACCGTCGCTGTCCTGGCCCCAGGCCGCGGCATCCTGGGGCGAGTCGAAACGGAAAACCAGGTAATGATCCACAGCCAGGTCGGCGCAGTGCGGGGTGTCGGTTTCGCACGATTTGCCGGCATCGACCCAGCAGATTTCATGGGCTCCGGAAGAGCAGAAGGTCCGGCTGTCCTTGTAATAGCGGGCAAAGTTAACCGGATCCGGGGCATCCCAGACCAGGGCCAGCTGCGGCATGGTGTCGTCGGCCGGATCCTTGATCTCCTGGGAATGGGCATTCCATACCGCCTGGGGCGGCATGGCGTCCACCACCGTCATCTGGACCGGGGTGACCGGGCCGCAGTAATGACTGCTGATATCCCGGACTGCCAGGTAATACCAGTACTGTTGCCCGCGTATCCAGGCCGGACCGCTGGTATGGTTTTCCGGACCGTCCTTGGCCAGGAAACTGTTGGGGCCCTCGGCGGGCGGTGGTCCGGCCGCCACCACCGGTTCCTGGTTGACCCGGTGCAACTGCGCTGGAATACCGCTGCGCAGGTCGAGTGTGCCCTCGTCGTTTTCCGACCAGAACAGGTCATAGCCGTAGGTCACGGCCTTGAGTGCCAGATCCTGCGGAGCCGAGGGTACATCCCAGGTCATATGGATGGCATTGTCGTCCTTGCCGCCGCCCAGGGCGGAACAGGTCTCCAGCCGTACCTGTGCCAGACCGGTGGGTGCGGGCAGCACGGTTTCCGTGGCCGGCTGCACCCCGTTGATCTCGCCGATGGGCTTGGATTCGGTGTTGTTGGCAACAGCGGTCAGGATGTAACTGTAAGTGGAGCTGCTGTTGACCGTGCTGTCGATATAGGCCAGCCCCTGGCCACGGGCCGCGCTCAGGTGCGCCCGGGTGAGGAGCATGGTCACCAGCGGGTCATGGTCAGGCAGGCTGGTGTCAAGGAGCTGGTGCAGGTAGGCGGCGGCATTGGCGGTGGTGACCGGTCCGCCGCCCTTGCTCCTGGAGTGGCGATCCAGGTCGTGGACCAGAGCCTCGGTGCGCCACGGTTCGTCTGACTGAAGCAGGCTGGCCAGCACTTCGACCACAGCCAGCTGACGGGGGATCTCCGCGATCAGCTGGTAGCCGGTGCCGCCGGTTTCGCGGTACAACTTGAACTGCGCTATTTCCGCGGGGATGGCACCCTCCAGTGGTCCCCATTCCAGGATGACCTGCGGGGATGCCCCGTCCGGATGCTCGACCAGGGCGGTGAACAACATTTTGCCGCTTGCCGCGGTAGCAGGCGTGCCATGGAACACGGCCAGGAGGAGGAAACAGAGCAGACACCAGAAAATGTGTCCTCTTCTTTCAGTATATTGACCCATTCTTCTTCTCCGGTTGAGACATCCAGTATCAGTCACAGCAGTGCACATCCGGTCCGGTGATCGAGAGATCACCGGACACGCCGTCATTCATCAGGTAGGTGGCGGTGAACGAGGCATCACCGGTGAGGCACCAGCTGTCGCCGCGCACGTCGCCCACGTTCTGCCAGGAACCGGGTGAGCAGAAACCGATCCCGGCCCCGGCCCAGCCGCTGCCGTTGAACTTGTAGTCGCCGCCGGATTTCTGGCCGATGCAGCGGAGCATACCCTTGATCGAGGCCAGGCAGCCCAGGCTGCCATAGGCCGAGCCGCCGAACAGGCCGCCATAAGTGCCCGGTGACGGATCGGCAAAGTACCACGCCCCCACGTCTACACCGGCGCCGACGGTGAACCAGCAACCACCGTTGTAGATGGGTACGCTCACCGAGCCCCTGGCATAGATGCCTTCCAGCTTGGGCAGGGGACCGATGAACTCGGCGATCTCGGGATCAAGCCGCTCCAGGACCGCGAAGTCGCAGGACCTGCCCACGAAAAAGGCGGCCTTGGGAATACGGTACTCCTGGAACCGGCCCGCGCCGGTGGCACCAAAATAGGTCTCCTGGGCACCGACACCTACCTCGAGGCCGAGATCCTCCAGGACAAGGACCTCAAAATTGATATTGCCGGCCAGGTAGCAGTTGCCCAGAACTCCGACGGGACCGCTGTTTGAGTTGATGGTGAAGCCGAGCATGGCGGTCTTGATACCCACGTCCATGCCCAGCATATCGGCGGTCACATCATGGGTGGAGATGGTCACATCGAAATAGTTGCCCGGATCTGCAACACATCCGGTCTTGCCGTTGTCCGCCTTCCAGGAAGTCACGTCCAGGGCGGCATTGTAGCTGGTGGGATCGGGATCCTGACCGAATACAAATTCGGCGCCCATGTGGATGCGCTCGAATTCATCCTGGCTGACCAGGGCATAGCCGTCGATACCCACCGAACGGAGTCCCCAGTCACCGCCGCCGATGGGCAGCTTGGATCCGGCCAGCTGGTCGGACATGGACTGGTTGACCGCGTCCACGGTCTGGCGGATCAGCTCGTTCATCCTGTCGGTCATGGCCGTGGAAATGGTGTCCAGCTGGTCGCTGAGCAGGCCGAACTGGCTGAAGAACACCTGGTTGACCTGATCCACCGGATTGGTATTGAGCACGCCGATGCGAATCATGTTGCGGATGTCATTTTCAGAGGGCTGGGGCAGACCGGCGGTGACCGCGGTGATCGAGGTATCAAGCAGTTCCGCCAGGCCTCCGGCTGCGGTATCTTCGAGCAGGGTGGTAAAGGGTTGGCCGATCAGGCCGCTGAACTTGCTTTCAAACAGGGTGGCGAAGTTCTGGTTCTGCACGTTGAAAATCGTGCCGGCAGTCGTGTCCAGTGCTATCTGCGCCGCTGACTGGACATCGCTCCAGCTGGTAATGGAACTGTTGATGGGCTGGCTTGAGGCAACGGCCTGGCGCAGGGCGGCAAGCTGGCCCTGCAGGGTGTTCAGGTCGTTGCGAACCAGCGGATCAATCTGACGGATTCTGGTCTGGATTGCCTGCAGTGACGCGGCAAGTGTCTTGAGCCTGCCGTACAGGTTGTCAGTCGGGCCGTCCTTGATGAGATCATGGACACCCGACAGGATCCCTGACAGGGGCAGGGAGCCGTACGCCGCCTGCAGGGCCGCGTCAGCCTGGGCGATAACGCCGTCAAGTTCGGCAAGGGCCGAGTCGATGGTCTGGCGGGCCGCGTCGATCAGCGAGGTGTCGATGGAGGCTCCACTCAGGGCGGCTGCCTGCTGCAGGACCGTGCCCAGGGGACCGAAGTCGATGGCCGCGATCACGTTGCGGATCTGGGTGATGTTCTGCCGGGCCTCGTCGACCTTGCCCAGCAGGGGATTGACCTGCGGATCCGGCGAGGCTAACCCTGACAGGTTCTGGTCCAGGGCATCGCCCAGGCCGCTTAGCGCCTCCCGGGCGCTTTGTGTGGCCCCAAGCAGGGTGGTGATGGCGCCGTCCACCGGCCGTGTCAGGGACTCGACAGCACTGGTGTACTGTATCACACCGCTGTCCAGCCGGTTGATCAGCTGGTCAATGGATGTTCGAAACGCATTGACAGAAATGAGCATGGCCGAGATTTGTTCGTCCGTGGGCCTGCCGGTGCTGATAGCCAGCAGCTGGTCATTGTCGTACACCGCCAGGGCGGCCAGGTAGGCTGAGCTGTATAATTCGGAAAATGATCCGGTCATCTGCGTGGAGATGCGTCCGAGAAGGGCATTCCGGGTATCGCGCATGGGCTGGAGCAGGATACCGCTGACCTGTGCCGGTGCCTGGTGGGCCAGTGTCAGCGTGCGGGAGACATCCCGAATCACGCTGTCCAGGGGCGGTTGCTGCAGCAGGGTATCCAGGGATTTGCCCATTGGAACGAGCAGGTCGCCACCGGTCATATCGCGCATGTTGTCTTCAAGGTCATGCAGGCAGACACCCGTGGGGCAGAAGACGCTGTCAAGGCTGAACGAATCGGGAACATGCAGCACGTTGTGAAGAAAGGTATCCACGGAACCGGTGATATTGCCGGGGTCGATCTGAAAGTTTTTCTGCATCTCGGCAAGATCGGCACTGGCGCCAAAGGAGAATTTTGTCTTTTGCGGGTTGATATAGTCCGGCACCGAGTGAACCTGGATAACCTTCATGATATCCGAATCTTTGCGAATTCCATTGAATAATGGCATATCCTCGCCAGAGGCCCGGGTGTACTGGGCATAATAGTTCAGGTCGACCATGGAGGATGTCGGCCAGGAGTATTCGAAGTAGGGGCTGGGCGGGTGCGGGTTGTCTGGCCGGAGCAGGGCCCGGTAGTCCGGAACATCGAGCTGGTAATTATCCGGCACGCCGTCGCGAGGCGTGGGCCCGCCGCCGTCGTTGTCGGTTTCGTCCTGGAAGACAAACAGATCATAACTGGATGGATCGTCGATATCGCGGTTATCGAACTGTCCGGCCAGGCGGGTATCGTTGAACAGCGGCACATCGGTCAGACCGGCCAGTACCGTGAACCCGGACCAGGAGGGGAGGGTGGGAGAGATCTCGTTCAGGTAGGCCGAGCGCAGCCGGATACCAAACCCGGGATCATCACCATTGGGTGGTTTGTCAAACCAGGTCTCCACTTCACCCGACATCTTCTGGTGCTCTATGGTGCCCGTGGGTGTGTACATGCCCGACATAGCCAGGGACTGGCCCAGGCCGTCCACCTGGTTGCGGGTGTCGATGGTGAGCAGCCTGTTGCCGGAGGGGCACATCCCGCCTGGGGGATCTGTATCCGGGTCGTTTGCAAAGCCCATGGCGGCCAGCAGCACCGGCATGTTCCAGTAGGCCAGAGTCTGGCAGGCCCGGTGCTCACCCTCGCCGCTGCAGTCGGGCCAGTCCGGCTCGGGCTGGGCATCAATGGTGCCCGATCCCAGGTTGCCGTTACAGGTGAGATCCAGGTTGACAAAGGAGACCTCGAAGTCTTCCTGGCTGCCGTCGGT
Source organism: Deltaproteobacteria bacterium (assembly GCA_024280455.1). Taxonomy (GTDB): domain Bacteria; phylum Desulfobacterota; class Desulfobulbia; order Desulfobulbales; family Desulfobulbaceae; genus DRLX01. The sequence goes on from JAJRQC010000095.1 coordinate 33,726, forward strand.
GTTCCAGGCCACCGGTCCGTCATGCAGGGTGAGGCTGCCGTCGATAAAGGTTTCGCTGTCCAGCCGGTTGCGGTCCTGGCGGAAGGCGAACCGGTCAAAGGCAAGGTCATAGCCATAGATGTTAACCAGGCCGCCCTCGTTGACATTAAAACTGGTGTTGAACACACCGGTCAGGCCGCCGGGACGCAGCACATATTTGACCGCGCGGCGATCATCCATTTGTACCGGTGATTGCGGGGAAGATGATGACGGGGGTTCATAAAAATGTACCCAGGTGCTCCGATTAAGGAATGCACCGATACCCTCCTCCTGGGTAGTGTATTTTTCCGGACCGAGGTTGAGCCCCGGGAAGATACCGTTACCCAGGGTGGCGTCGGCCAGGGCCGCGTCATTGAGGGGCAGGAAGGTGTCGGGACCGCCCCCGGAAAACCCATATGCACCCAGCAGTACCTGGCCGAGACGATAGGGAGAGTCCAGTGTCTCGCTGGTACCGGGCATGATGAAGCCGGGCACCAGGAAGGCTCCCTGCCGGGAACGGTCATGGCGGACAAAAGTGGAGGGATCCTTGTCGGACAGGGCACCCCATTCCACCGAGTCCTCGCCTGTGGGGTTGAAATCCTGATCCAGGTTGGGCCCCAGGTCGGCAAATTTGGCACCATAGGCACCGGTGGTATTGAAAAATACCTGTTCGGCCGCCACCCGGTACCAGGTCGAGCCCGAGCCGGAACAGTCCGCGGATTCCCGACAACCCTGGCCGAACCGCATGAACAGCTGCACACCAAGAAGTGGGCCGGTGCTGTCAATGGTGCCACCGCTCAGCCTGAGATCCCAGTCGGCAAAGGTGATGAAGGCCCGGGGAAAGGAGGTCTCCAGATCAAGGCTGCCGTAACCCTTGATGGGCAGGGTTCCGCCCAGTCCATTCTGGTCAAGCACAATTGTGCCGGAACCGCCGTCCCGCAGGAAAACAATATCATTGGAGGGGAAAAATTTGCGCAGGTCGTCCGCAGCCAGGCTGTTGATGGCCTCCTGGTGGACGTAGAGCGTATGGCTGTTAGAGGCGATCAGGCCGGAAGAGCCATACAGGTCAAGGGAGAACTGGGTCGAACCGATATAAAACGGCAGTCCGTAACCATGCAGAAAAGGTGACGGTGTGGCCATCAGGGTGACGGTTTCCAGGGTCCTGGTGAAACTGGAACCGCTGAAGACCATGGTATGCTGTCCCCGGGCAAGGGGATAGCCGGTGGAGGCGTTGACCTGATGCACCGTAACGTCTTCGGGCAGGGTGATCGTTGCGGTGGAGAATGTTCCACCGCTGCTGTCGAGGACCATATTCTCCAGTTCCACGTCCATGCCGGAAACCGTTGTCTCGATATCCCCAAAATCAGCCTCGCCCGACAGAATACTCAGATCCACGCTGTAGCCGTCCGGGTTATACATACGGCTGGGGCAGAGCTGGGTGCCGTTGGTGTCAACCATGGATTGTGGAGAAAAAATGTCTGTCCAGCTCAGGTCGATGGTGTTGACAGGACGGTACCATGCTGTACTAGTGTAGCACCATGAGGTGGTACTGAACTCAATGGTTGTAAAATCAGTGGCTACCTCGTTGAAATAGAGCAGACCGGAGTAGACCGTGAACTGAAATGGTGTTTGCGCCGTGTCGTCCCCTGACGTGGTATCGTGCTCTGTACTCACCGTGGAGATAAAGCTGTGGCTACCGGTATGCAGCTGGTCGCTGTCCGGCCCGTCCTGGGGCAGGGCATAACTGTTGGTGGAGATGGTATAGGTATAGACATGGTTTGCAGTATCTTCCTGCCAGCTTGGCGTCAGCAGTTGAGCAGTGTAGGTTCTGATTGTCGCGCCGTCCTGCTGCAAGGTGGTGTCCAGAACCACCTGTGCAGGTGGTGTGCCGCTACATTCCAGGCGCATGCCGGCAAGGGAGAGTTCGGGCGGTGTCTGGTCCTTGACCGACCATGTGTTGCCGCCCAGGCTCGGCCCCTGGGCCAGGGACAGGTCCTGGATGACTGTCACGTCGGTGGAGTATCCGTCCGTATTGGCGGACCGGTTGGTGCACAGGCCCGGGGTGGCGAAATGGTCATCCCACCACTGGGCAGTCCAGGCACCGCCCAGGGCGGAAAAGTAATCGCTGCCGCTGCACATGGAGGTGCTGGACCTGGTCAGCGTGGTAATGGTCTGCTGACCGCCATTGTAGAGTAGGTTCCCGGAATAGACCGTGTAGTCAAAGGGAGCACTGGTGACCAGGTTGTTGTTGAGATCGCTTTCTCTGGCGGTGGTGGAGATTTCAAACCGAAAGTTATAGGTGCCGGTGCGCAGCTCGGAGGCGGACAGCCCTGTATCGGGCATTTGGAAGATGTAGTGGAGTTCAGAGTTTCCGTTCCGGTAGAGCGGTATATAATAAAGGGTGCTACTAAAGGAAGACTGAATCCAATTTTTGCTGGTGTACGTGTAGTTGTCTCCACGGACAACCGATCCGTTGCGCATAAGGGTTGTGGCCAGGTCGGTGCTTTCGGGTACTGATTCGCTGGAATCTGCCAGCTCGCAGATAAGGGCCCCGGTGTAGGTCTTATCCTCCGGAACATTGTTTTTGATCACGTAATTAACACTGTCGTCAATGGTAACGGTGTTGTTGTAAAAGTACAGATCCATGGCACGGGAGACCGTGGGCAGGAAGAGTACAGGCAGGAGCAGTGTCAGCAGGTATCCGTTCAGACGCGTGGCGTGCGACATATTGTTTCCTCCCGGGAACGGAGAAGATCTTGGGTGTGCCGTCCGCTGATTTCAGGTACCGGAGTGGACGGCTGCGTAGTATGCAACGGGTTTGTATTTTATAGAATGCTACCAGACCACAGGTTACAGATCGGGTACAAATCAGAAAAAAAATGTTTTTTTTTGTTTTTTCTCCAGCCTGCTTCCCGACCCTGGATTGTATTCAGGTCCGGAGCAGGGGGATCTGCAAAAAACCGGGTATCCATGTGGGCCCATTCCCCGTGTAGACGGGAACCAGCAACCACTTGCAGCAACCCCGCTTCCGCTGTTCAATATTTGATCTGACAATGGCAACCTCTCTTGTTCTGTTGCCCCGGTACCTGTCTAGAATTGGCTCAATATGGGAATCCGCATGAAAAATAAGCTGGATAATGCTGCCATTGGGCAAACCGGCCCGGAACAACCCCTCCAGTGAGGTAATTATCTTGGGCCCGGCATAGATAACCGGCGTACATTCCCACAACATTCCAAAACTGCAATCCTGGTTGAGATAGATTTCCAGTCCAGGATCATGGGCCAGATAGTTCAGAAAAGAAGAGAACGGCGAACGCCTGATCATATTCTCCAGATCCCTATGCTTCAAATAATTCCTGGGACCAAGAACAGCCCGTTGCAATAGTTGCGCAAACATGGGCTATTTCTCTTCCACTAGATCAGTAAGGATCCACTTGGAATCCTCAATCTTGGCATAGACGTACCGGCTCATGAACAGCTCGTCGCTTTCGCCCTTATAGAGAAGCAAAAGCACCCGAAGAATTTTCGGCGGCTTAAGGATCGATTTTTTCTCTTCCTTGAGCAACCCTGCAACAAGGTGATACCGAGCGTCCTGGATCTCCTTGATTATTCCGGTTGCCTGTTCTCCTTTATCCCCTGAAGCTGGTTCTCGGTATCGTGCTTTTTTTATAGGCGGGCGGAGTATCGATGCATTCCCCGGCATCATCCCTGGCCCTACATTTGAAATTTTCATTGTAAGGATTAACGGCTTCCTGCAAGGGACCGCAGGCGGTGAGGAGGAAAAAGAAAAGGAGAGAACTGTAACGAATTGATTGAGAAAGAATATCCACTGTCATTTCCACGGAGTTCAGGGTTAATGAAAATAGAGTAATCGGAGTATGCTTGCCCGGCTGGCCACCTGTGCTGCAGACAGCCTGCTCACCTTCTTCCGCACGTCCCTTGGCCTTGATGATGGTGTCTGCGGCGCGGTGCTGACGATTCAGACAACGACCGGTATGAATATCCCAAGCAGTCATGCGCCTAAAAAGAGGAGACGACCTTTCCCCGTTCATCCAGTCGACATCCCTTCATAAAGATGTCATGGTAAAAGGTAAACCAGCAATTTTCTTTCCGGTATCTGGCCAACAACTGTTGTTTCAACTCCACCACCTCCATGGGAAAGTTGTCATAGGCCATCACCCATAAGGGATTTGCATGGGCATGGGTGGGAAAAAGATCGCCCAGGTGGACGGCACAGATCTTCGCCCCCTCCATTTCCACAAGCTGGTGGCCGCGGGTATGGCCGCCGGTGTGCCGGACCCGGATGCCGGGGATAATGTCGGCATCACCGTCGACGATTTCCAGCAGACCGCTTTCCTCAAGACCGGTGAAGTTTTCCGGCCAGTAGGTATGAATTGTGCGGATATTGGGCTGCCGGACATCCGCCCATTCCCGCTGCTGGATTATATGCCTGGCTTTGGGAAAGGTCAGCTCCGGGTGCCCTGATTCACCGGTCATGACCACTCCGCCTGCATGGTCGAAATCACAATGCGTCAGGATAACCACCTCAATATCCTCCCTGGCAATCCCCTGTTGTGCAAGATCATCCACCAGGGACCAGTCACGATAGACCCGGAAAATATGCCTGTGCTGATCAGTTAGTTTGTTGCCGAGGCCCGTGTCTATCAGAATTGTGTGCTCACCGGTCCGGACCAGCAGAGGGGCATTGAGCATCTTGATATAATTGTCTTTATCGGGTGGATACTTTTTTTCCCATAACACCTTGGGTACAGGGCCGAACATAGTGCCGCCGTCCAGTTCAAACTCACCGCCGCAAAGCCAGGAAACGGTCATGGAGCCAAGCTCCAGAGAAGTTGTCAAGTTTTTCACCTTTTTTCATCATCATAAAAAAGACATGGTCTGACCATTGTATCAATTTTTCATAATTCCTCCCACGCTATTTTCCCTGTTTGCGTTGAGCCGACAAACGTGGCACAATGGATCAATAATAATCCGGAGCTCTGTTATGGAATGGAATACAAAATATGCCCTGGGGATCCCGGTGGTCGACACCCAGCACCGGCAGCTGTTTCGCTTAAGCAATGAGCTTGACGCAGAACTGCAGGCCGGTATCCGCTCGGAAGAAATTGATGCCATGCTCATCCATATAGGTGAATATGCGGCCCGGCATTTTGCCATGGAAGAAAAATACATGGCCGAGTCCAACTATCCGGGGCTGGCCGAACAGCAGGCAACCCATCAGGCCTTTGCAAAACGCTTTGTTGAGATCTATGATGAGTTCAAAAAAAAGGGATTGAGTCGGGATATCGTCGACACCCTGCGCCGGGAACTGACCGACTGGGTTCGGGAGCATGTCACCGGCCTGGATCAACGATTCGGCGCCTATTATAGAGACCGGCAGTCAACCGCAAAAACGACCGACTCCCTATGAAATCCCTGGCAACCTTCTCTCTGTTTACGCTTCTGCTGCTGTCTTCACCGGCCCATGCCTGGAACGGTAAGGTTGTCAAGGTGCTCAGTGGGGACACGTTTATCGCGCTTAAAAAGGATCGGCAGCAGACTATCAAACTCTACGGTCTTGAATGTCCGGCGCCGGAAACATCCCTCGGGGCACGGGCCAGGAACCTGACCAGGGCAAAAATTAAAGGAAAAAGGGTTAAAATCAATCCGATAACCCTTGACGGACAGGACCGGATTATTGCCCGGGTCTCCATAAACGGTCAAAGCCTGAATACATTTATTCTCCGGTCCGGCTACGGACTGGTCAACCGGAAAAAGTGTACACAACCGGTCTGCGAAGAGTGGATCCGCTTTGAACGCTACGCCCATAAACAAAAAAACGGGGTCTGGGCGATGATTGAGGATCTCTCTCGCCAAAAACGGCCGAAAAAATGAACACCGTCACACATAACACTCAAAATAAGAAACTCTTGATGACCAGCCTTTGCCGGTTTATGCCCCTGCTCTTCTGTATCGTCTCCGTGGGGTGCGTGTCAGCGACCCCCTCACCTGCACCGGTGGCGAGCGCAAGCATTGCAGCGCCCGCACCCGAGGAAACCGTAACCATCGACGGCACAACCTATCCCGTACCCGAGGCCTGGATCGGCCGGAAACTGAACGCCCCGCCCCTGAAAACTCCTGCCCTGGTTCGGATCCCGCCCGAGCTGACCAAAGATCAGACCGATATATATATTCTCCGGGAGGCCAGGGACGCCCTGGTGCGGATGGCGGCCAGAGCACAGGAGGATGGGGTTTCGCTGCGTGTTGATTCCGGCTACCGCAGCGCCTGGTATCAACGGAAGATATTTATCAACCTCATGAAAAAAGGCCGCAGCTTTGAGGATCTGGTTCGCTACGTGGCCCCGCCCGGCTACTCCGAGCACATGCTCGGCACTGTTGTCGATTTCAGCCCCGGCAACTGGCGGTTTGCAAAGACTCCGGCCTATACCTGGCTGCGTGAACATGCCGGGGAATACGCTTTTTCAGAAACCTACCCGGAAAACAACCGCCACCACCCCTGGGAATCCTGGCACTGGCGGTACCGACTGCCAGCATCCGATCGAGATCGGATCAAATGAATACGGAAAAGATGAACACGCGATGGAGAACGGACGGCAGCAAGGGAGGGTTACTGGACATGCACGGTTACCTCAAAATGATCAATGGCCTCCTCGTCCCGTTCCCAGCGACGTTTGAGTTTGAGGCGAACAGGTGAGGTTCCTGTCGATCTTGCCAGTAGGGTAAAACATTTTTGACCGCCTTCTCCAAAGCCGCCCTCCCCGGCCGGTGAGTATTGCAGCCCTTGCACAGCCAGTATTTCAGCATCAAGCTCACCGATTTCCCATTGATAGCCGGTGGTTGGATTTTCTTTGAGACACAGGACAAGAGTTTCTCCAACCCTAAGCGTCCGTGTTGTCCCCCTGTCTCTTTCGGTGAGCGTCATACTGTTAAACCTCAAGATGTTTCGTTCCTGAACAGGTTAAACTGTGTACTGTGCCCACTCAACTAAAAAACAAACACACCTCAGGCAACGCAAGCGCCGGATGGCTGCATTTCTGCAAAGCACTGAAAAACAACCATGGCGCTCCGTTACCCGGCACTGCCAGTTCAATCAGGACAGGCCTACCAGACGTACAACTCCTTAACCTGGCCGCTGTCCACCTTAAGGTTCACGGTGCTGCCCACCTGCTTTGCGTGCGCAGACAGCATGGTTAACGCGACAACAGCGGTATCGGAGTTGTTAGCCAGTTTCTTCCATCCCAGCCCTGAAACCCCTATCCAGGAATTACGATTTTCATTCTTTGACCACAAACTTGTTATTTTTTTTCCCTTATGCCAGACAGCTGCGCCATAGGCCTCTTCATCTTTCTCTTCGGCAGCATATGCCGGCGGTACCTCAGATGGTATGGATGCTTCATCGGCGGCGGTAAACGGCATCACCCCTTCCAAAGGTGAATCAACAGGCCTTGAGTCTTCCCCTGCAGTCATGGAATCTTCTTCTACCGGTGGAACCATTTTGGGTATTTCTTCGCTCATGGCATGAGCCTCCTTGCTTATAATTAATTTGTCTCTTTGTCCCTGTCAACGGGCATGTTTTTCTCATCGATTGTTTGCTGATCATTCCGCTGACATGCTCTTCCAAATAGACCGTTTACAATACATAGATCTCTGTGATAACCTTATTTTTCTGGTAAATATTGACCGGTCGATTGCCTGCTTTAGCGGCAATAAGCAGCGTCAGCATATCAAAGAAAATGTTGTCATTGGTGGAACTGATCTTTCTCCAGCCCAAATCTTTCACATAAACCCAGGCATTGCGGTTCGAGTTGTTTGTCCAAAGACCTATGATCTTTTTACTTCGTTCCCAGCCGGTTTCTTCCACTTCTACAACCGCATCCATGGAACTGTCAATACCGCACTCACCATAGGCAATTCTGAAGTAACCATTCTCACCAAAACCGCTGCCCCAGCTGTTTTTCATTATACAGTAGCCTTCCGCATCATTATACCCCACGCAGCAGACACAGTGACCACCGGCAACCCCACCGGAAACATGGCGATAGATGCCGCCGTTATAAGAAAAAAAGTCTTGATATACCGTGTAGCAGGCAACCAGCGGCCCCCGGGTTGAGAGCCAGTTTTGCATATCCCCGACTGCAGTAAACCTCTTCCATCCTTTAATTTTCACCAGCCGGTTTGACCAATTTGAGCATAGATTACACGTCTGATCCCCGGCACTGTACGGAAAACACGCGTCATCAACAACGCCCTTGTCCCGGATAGCATCCAGGGCCTTACTCGGCCACCAGCCATTATTACATCTGCGGCCCTCGCTTCTGGCATGACAGTAAAAGAGATGGGCCTCAGACAGGTTGATATTCAAATTCGAGTTGTTTCTCTGCCGTTTCAAACGCCCTTCCACGGTTGCAGCTGTACCAAAAGCCACACAGGAACCGCAGGATCCCTGATTTTTGACCGGTGTAATGTAATTTCTCCCACCCACATTCCGAAGGTCATACGAGGTTGGGTAGCCGATCCCCTTCTGGGAATCAGCCATGATCGCCCCAAAATTTGCCCGTGCAATGGCCTCTCTTTCCAGTAGAGTCGGATCATCCGGGCCTGGTTCATAGCCAAGCAGAAGTGACTGCTCTTCCGCCGACATGACGGAAAAGGGTGTTTCTCCTGCTATCCAATCGGCCTGAACCTCGGATATTGCTTCCTGCACCGCCTTAACACTGAGTGTCTCGTCAGCCATAATGCTCCTCCTGATAATTTTTAATCTTGACATCCCTGTCCGAACCAGGCGCGGAGACCGCTCACACATTTCCGTCCTGTTTTCCTGACGTAGATCCGAACCAGACCAGGAAGCAAAAACAGTGCGTATTCAGTCGCCCTCACCGGCACCAAATGGCTTTCAACTCCCTTTATGTGTGACACCCTGGAAAAACATGCTTTTTTCCCGAAATCAGAGACGAACAGGCTTCGAACCAGGACGAACAGGGCCGGAATACAATTTTTAGCATTGCCCCGAGATCAGGAAGACAGACAATTTTTCAGGAATGCCTCATGTTGATGTATCTAACAATGCCTGTAGTTACAAACAGGAAACAATTCGGTTACAAAGAGAAAAAATAAAGAAAAACTTTGGGGAGACAACTTAGGAAAAGATTCCCTTTGCCTGCAGGGCAAGGGATTGGAGATGGGATCTGGGCTGAAGCCCCGTATGCAAAAATATATTTTTTTCCGCCTTGTGGAAGATTTCCAATGCATGAACGGGATAGCCGGTCCCTATAAAATGTTCCATCAGACAGACATAAACGTCTTCCTGCAGCGGCGCGACCTGGGCAGCCTTTTCCAGAAACAGCAGTTTATCGTCGTCCCTGACCCCATCCAAGGCCGCCAGGCGCAGGACTCCATCAACAAACAGTTTGCGGAGATGATCACGAAAAGAGAGAATCCACGGCTCGTCATCATCGGGCAGAAAATCACCTTGATACAGGCTGAGAACAGGTAACAGCTGCTGTACATCTCCTACTCTGCCGGGGGTTTTAATATTTCTCTGAAAATCCAGGGCATCAATCCGGCAGACAGACTGCACAAGGGACACCCGTTTATGTTTCACAACCAGCCACTGGGCGCTGTGCGAAGACGTCCGGTCTCCGACCCGGCGCAGCCTTGACAGGGCTGTTTTTAAACTGTTTACCCCCCGGTCACCGTCACTGTCCGGCCAGAGCAAATAGGAAAGTCGTTCCAGGGAGATTTTTGTCCCTCCAAGGGCAATAATTGCCTTGAGGAGCTGTTTGGATCGCAGTCCTTTCCAGAATCTATCGTACACCGGTTCTCCATCCAGGGACAGACAAAAACTTCCCAGTGTACACACTGTGACAGGGGGAATATGTGTCTCGGTGGCGGCTACTCCTGTCCTTGTTTTTGAAGGGAACAATGCCACCTCGATCTGATATATAAAATCTTTATCACGGTAGAGGGCAATCAAGCGCTCCCCCTGGGGAAGGAGTTCTCTCGCTTTTTTATAAAAAATACGCCCATTATCCACCTCGCCAAGACGAATGGAAATGGCGACGACTTCAAGAGCACCGGTGGCTGCAAACAGGCTGAAACCTTTATTCTGCCAACGGGGGATCCATTTTTTGAAGTGGGTAATGGCCTGTGCATATTCCCGGAGGCCGAATAAGGCCTGACCATGGATCAGCGCGGCAAGCGGGGCAATGATCGGGCTGCCGCTCATCTCGCCGCGTTGCCGGGCACGCTCACTGTGCAACAGCGCTTTGCGGGCATCACCAAGTCTCAGGGAAGCAATACCAAGGCAAAAGTGGACACAGGCAAGATGAAAATAATTACATGGGGGGATGGTCTTCTCCATAATAAGTGTAGCGACCTCCTGCACCTTGACAAGCTCACCACTTACACAAAGGCCATAGAGGTAGTTTGTGTACAGGTGCAGATAAACCGACAGGGACAGCTTCTGCAGTTTCTCATCCTGAACAGTACGCTCCAGCAACTCTATCCCGATCCCGATTTCTCCCCTGATCACCTTGCACAGCCCAAGACAGGATTGGTAGAGCAAGGCAGGAAGGGCAGGTATCCCGGCAAGTTTACTTAAGGGAAGACTCTCTGTCAGCAGCAACTCGGCTGAAGTCAGATCTCCAGCCCAGAAAGCACAGAATGCTGCTGTTGAGGCATGCAGGAGACGCAACGATACAGACCCGGACTTTTCGGCCCAGAATTGCTGGACGGTATAGGGCATAACCGCCAGGGCGAGGTTGCCCTGACCGGTGAGTTCAGCCAGAGCCTTGTAACCGAGCAGTGAAGTTACGGCCAGGGGACTAGCCTCGTCAATCCGTTTGAGCAGGAAATCGGCTCGGGGAAGCCAGAGATCATAACGCTGAAAATCCATGCCACTGGCCCAGATAGCACCGATTGCAGCACCGGTACAGGCATACACCGCATCAAGATCATCCAACAGGAGAAAAGTGGCATAGGAAGTCTCATAGACATCCAGCGAAGGAGGTTTTGCCAATGTTTCCCGGAGAAACTGAAGCCGAGGCCGAGACGGCGCATCCCTGTGATCAGACTCGGCCGTCCCCTGAAGCAGCTCGGCAAGGGCATAGAGATCCATGTTGAACCAGGACACAAGAGCTGTCTGGGAGAGTTTATCCAGTTCCCTGGGACTCTTCTCAGAAGTTGACGACAGCATAACATGTGACCTGAAAAGTGATGGAAAATCCACGCGATCTCTCCTCCCATCAAAAAGTTCCATGCACAAAATAGAACAACGTATACTGATTAACTACCTTGAATGAACAGTTAATTCATCAAAAAACATACAGCTACCCTCGAACGTACAGGAGCAATTCCCGAAAAAAGACTGGGGGACAACATCAATACTCCTAAAACCACAGAAAAAAAGCACAGGCAACGAGGCCGACAATCAGGGCCGGCATCCAGATAGCGATCTCAATCCCGGGGTCAGGCCAATGGCCAGGGCATCAATGAAAGTAGCAATGGAGAGAAGAACCGTAACCGTTCACCAAAGAGCAACTAAGGGCTTGTAGGAAAATAACATGGCTGATATTGCGCTTAGGTTTGGGTCAGATTTGGATGAGGATTTTGTGATTGAGCCTCATTCAAATACGACCCGAAGATAAGATGCAAGATGGCCATGTTATTTACTTACAGGCCCTAAGATGGATAAACCCATACTTGTAAGCGTTTACCAGATAAGCGCAGACTTCGGATAAGCGCAGACTTCGGTGCTCCATATCTATGTGAGGAGGCCTGATCGAACGAAGAGGGGGTGCTGGTGAACGCTTACCAAGAACCAGTGTCATGCCGCAAGAGAAACGGCAAAGGTATCCATGGCCAGAGCCACGGCAATGGCAAGCAGAGAAATCCAGCCCATGATCAGGATCAGAATTGGAATTGGAAAATATAGGGGGTAGCAAGCAGCACAAACAGATAGCGGAGAATTCGCTTATTTAAATCCCTCCAGGACCTCCTGCAGCTGCCCGACGAGCTTGTCAATCTCTTCCCTGCTCACGATCAGCGGCGGAATAAAACGCAGAACCCGCATGCCGGCAAAATTAATCAAGAACCCTCGTTCAAAAAGCTGCTGGACAATCTCCGCCCCCTTTTCGATCCCCTTTTCCGTCAGCACCAGACCGAGCAGCATGCCCCGGCCCCGAACTCCGGTGGCAAGGGTTGGAAAGGCCTCAGCCGTTTCCTGCAACCGATCGATAAAATATCTACTTGTCTTGCCGACCTGTTCAAAAAAACCATCGGCCAGCATGATCTTTAGAACCGAGACCGCTGCTGCTGCCGCGACCGGATTACCGCCAAAGGTAGAGGCGTGGGTTCCAACCCCAAGAGAGGCGGCAATCTTTTCGGTGGTCAGCATGGCGCCGATGGGCAGGCCATTGCCCAGAGCCTTGGCCGCAGTCATGATATCCGGGACAATGCCCAGCTGCTCATAGGCAAACAGGGTGCCGGTACGCCCCATACCGGTCTGGACTTCATCAAAGATCAGCAGAATTCCCCGGTCATCACAAATCCTGCGGATAGCCTGCAGATACTCGGGTTCAAGGGGCCTGACCCCTGACTCTCCCTGCAGCGGTTCGCAGAGGATAGCACAGGTTTTATCGGTGACCAGCTGCTCAATCTCTGCCGGATCTCCGAAGCGGGCATGAATAAAGCCCTCGGGCAGCGGTTCAAAACCCTGATGAAATTTCGGCTGACCGGTGGCCGCCACCGTGGCCAGAGTTCGGCCATGAAAAGATCCGGTCAGGGAGATGATCTCATATTTTCCCGGCCCGCTGTGGATCCGGGCCAGTTTAATGGCCGCCTCATTGGCCTCGGCCCCGGAATTGGCCATAAAGACCCGGTCGGCAAAGGTATTGGCACAGAGCAATTCAGCCAGTTCAATCTGAGGCTCGGTATGAAAGAGGTTGGAGACATGCATCAACTTTCCCGCCTGCTGGCAGACGGCAAGTGTCACGGCCGGATGGCAATGTCCCAGTGAACAGACCGCAATACCTGCCAGAAAGTCAAGGTATTCCCTGTCGTCATCATCCCAGAGCCGGCAGCCCTCACCCCGGACCATAGCTGCCGGAAACCGGCTGTAAGTTTTTATAAACACCTGTTCCCCCCTTGCTGCCCATTCGGCATTGCTCATGACACAATCTCCGTCCCAATCCCTTCCGGGGTGAAAATCTCCAGCAAAATAGCGTGCTCCTGCCGGCCGTCAATAATATGGGTTTTGGTCACCCCACCCTCCAGGGCCGACTGGCAGCAGCGAACCTTGGGAATCATGCCGCCGCCGATAACTTCACGGCTGATCAGATCCTCGATTTCATCCCGGCGAATAGTCGACAACAGCTCGCCCTGACCATTCTGCACCCCTTCCACATCGGTGAGCAGCACCAGTTTGACGGCCCCGAGTTCAGCTGCAATGGCTCCCGCCACCAGGTCGGCATTGATATTAAAGGCCTGACCGTCCTCGCCGACGCCGACTGGTGCAATAACCGGGATAAAATCATGTACGTCCAGCGTCTGCAGAATTTCCGGGTTCACCTGGGTCACCTCGCCGACCCGGCCAAGATCAATCAACTCCGGCGGCCGGTTGGGATCATCGGCTCTGACATGAATCTGCATCTTACGGGCCTGGACCAGATCGCCGTCACGACCGGACAGGCCGACCGCCTTGCCGCCGCAATGGTTGATGAGCCCGACAATTTCCTTATTGACCTTCCCCACCAGCACCATCTCGACCACATCCATGGTTTCCCCGTCGGTCACCCGCATCCCCTGGATATAATTCGGAGTGATCTGCATCTTCTCCAGGAAGCGGTTAATCTGCGGCCCGCCCCCATGGACAATCACCGGATTGAGGCCGATATACTTCATCAGGATGATATCAAGGGCAAAGTTCCGTTTCAGGTTTTCGTCAACCATGGCATGACCGCCATACTTGATAACAACCGTTTTTTCATTAAATTCACGAATATATGGCAAAGAATCGATTAAAACCTTGGCCTTGGCTATGCTCTGCTGCATGGTATGCTCCGTACTTTTCTCTAAAAATTTTCACCTGAAAAACGCATTGTACATGTATGTTAATCCGCTGTAAACAGTTGTGTTTGAGGTTATGCAAGCGAAAAAGCTACGCAGAACCTCTTTACTTTTACGAATCGACCTTGTATTATTCGACATGTCTAGATGCAAAAAATAAACCGGAACCACATAGCACGTTCTTTTTATCGAAATATCATGCAAATCCAGTTCAATAGACTACGACGACCAAGTGTAATATCCTTGAAAATACTCGTTTTGGGTCTCAGCCTGCTCCTGGCGACAACCACATTTAGCGCTGATGCCCCTTCGACACCTATTCAAATCGAAGCCGACCGAATGATCTCCCAGGAACAAGACAACTCGGTTGTCTTTATCGGCAACGTTGACGCCAGACAGGGAGGCATCACCATTCGGGCCGATGAGATGACCGTTTATTACACCCAGAGCGACAAGAAAACTGGGAAAAGCAGTGCCGGTCAGGTCAGCAAACTTGTCTGCAAAAAAAATGTTGAAATCACCCAGGATGACTGGCTGGGCACCGGCAACCGGATGGATTATCTGGCCAGGGAACGTAAGGTGATTCTCAGCGGCGATGCCAAGGCCTGGCAGGGTCAGAATATGGTTTCAGGCAAGACGATCATCTACTATCTTGATGATAAACGCACCATTGTTGAACAGGATAAAACAAAATCAGGTCGGGTCAAGGCGGTTATCCATCCCGAATCCGACAAGAAAAACTGATGGACGTCTCGTCACTACTGGAAACCAGGAACATCATCAAGGAGTACCGCAACCGGCGGGTGGTGGACCAGGTAAACCTCCAGGTCTACAGCTCCTCGGTTGTCGGCCTGCTGGGACCAAACGGCGCCGGCAAGACAACCACATTTTACTCCATTGTCGGCTTTATCCGGCCGACTGAAGGCTCTATCCTTCTGGACGGCGAGGACATCACCTCCCTGCCGATCCATAAACGGGCCGGCCGGGGGATTACCTATCTGGCTCAGGAGCCCTCGGTTTTTAAAAAACTGACCGTGGTGGAAAACGTCCGTATTGTCCTTGAACCGCTGGGGTTGAGCAAAAATGAGATCAACAACCGGATAGACGAGTTGATGAGTGAACTCAAGATCGAGTATCTTGCAGACAACAAGGGCCATGCACTCTCAGGCGGCGAACGGCGCAGGGTGGAAATTATGCGGGCTCTGGCCACCCGGCCCAGGTTTATTCTGCTTGATGAACCCTTTGCCGGGGTCGATCCCCTGTCGGTGGCCGACCTGCAGCAGATTATCCGCAGCCTGAAGGAAAAGGGACTGGGGGTTCTTATCTCCGACCACAATGTCCGGGAAACCCTGCAGGTCTGTGATTTTGCCTACATCATGAATAACGGCCAGATCCTGACCAGCGGCGCAGCGGCCGATATTATCGAGTCCACCCTGGCTCGAAAGATGTACCTTGGTGATAATTTCAGCATGTAACCAGCATGACTGGACCAGATTTTAACGCCATAGCCACAAGCAAAGCATGAAAATAGCCTGAAAGGTTCCATCTTCGAGGGCTATTTTCGGATAAATGTGAGGATAGAGCATTGAAACTCAAAACCCTGAACTCGGAACTCGGAACTTAAAATATGCTTGAGCTCCGACAAAATCTACAGCTTGCCCAAAAGCTGGTCATGACGCCGCAACTGCGTCAGGCGATCAAACTGTTGCAACTGAGCCGACTTGAACTCACAGATGCGCTTCAGGCCGAAATCGAGCAGAACCCCATGCTTGAGGAAGCTCCGCCCACCCTCGAAACAGAGACAAATCCGGACGCCCTCTCTGCTGCCGAGACCAGAGAAATCGTTGAAGAAAAAATTACCCCCCAGGTCGAGGGTGAAGACCCGGCCAAGGTTGCTGAAGTCAACTGGGAGGATTATGCCAACAACTTTGATTCCGACTTCTCTTTTGCCCGCGAAGCCCCTCCGGCCGATGCCCCGTCTCAATTTGATTTTATCTCACAGGCACCGGGTCTGAACTCGTTCCTGCGATGGCAGCTCACCCACCTGAAACTTAATGAACTTGACACCAGCTTGACCAACTTCATAGTCGGTAACCTGGACGGGCACGGCTTCCTTGAAGCCGACATTGACGATATCGTCGCCTATGGGAACTGTACGGAGGAGGAGGCCGAAGGTGCGCTCCGGCTGCTGCAAAGCCTGGATCCCCCCGGTGTCGGTGCCCGCAACATCCGCGAATCTCTGCTGCTGCAGCTTGACCGCAAGGGCCTGGAAGAGACCCTGGCCTACCGGATTATTGAAGACCATATCAACCTGCTGCAGACAAAAAATTACGCCCAGCTTGCCAGACAGACAGGATCTTCGGTACGACTGGTCAAGGAAGCGGTCAAGATCATCAGCGAACTCATTCCCTACCCGGGGAATGAATACAGCAACGAGCAGACCAACTATGTCTCCCCGGACGTTTATGTCTACAAAATAGATGATGATTTCGTGATCATGCTCAACGATGAAGGGCTGCCCAGGCTCCAGGTATCTGATGAATACAAGAGCCTGCTCAAGCAGAAAAACTCCATGACCAGAGAGTCAAAAAGCTATCTGCGGGAAAACAAACGCAATGCTGAATGGTTTATCAAGTCGATCCAGCAACGGCAACGAACTATTTACAAGGTTATGGAAAGTCTGCTTAAATTCCAGCGGGATTTTTTTGAACGAGGTTCAGGGTATCTCAAACCACTCATTCTTCGAGATGTGGCTGAAGACATAGGGATGCATGAATCGACCGTGAGCCGGGTCACCTCCAACAAGTACGCCCATACCCCCCAGGGCATCTATGAGCTGAAGTACTTTTTCAGTACCGCTGTGGCCACCACCGATGGCGACGTGGTTGCATCCGAGGCGATTAAAACCAAAATACGTCGTTATATTACCGCCGAAGATCCAACCAAACCCTTGAGCGACAATAAACTTTCAGAAATGCTGGCCAAAGAGAAGATCAAGGTTGCCCGGCGGACCGTTGCCAAGTACCGGGATCAAATGAAAATTCTTCCGGTTAAACACAGACGACAGGCACGATCCTGATAGAATCTCATGCTTCAGCTCAAAGAACAGTCCATCATTTTGGAGATGAAGGCCGGCGGTAAAGAGGATGCCCTGCAGGAACTGGCCGCAGCCGTTCATGCAAGCTGCACCGAAATTGATCCGGAGACGGTATTCTCGGCTGTACAGGAACGTGAACTGGTGGGCTCAACCGGGGTCGGTAACGGGGTCGCCATTCCCCATGCCAAGATGTCCGGTCTCGACAGGCTGGTCCTTTCTTTCGGCCGCTCCAGAAAAGGCGTCAACTTTGAGGCCATTGATAATCGACCGGTACACCTCTTTGTCCAGATTCTCTCACCAACCGGAATGGCCTATGAATACCTGCAGACCCTGGCTCGAATAAGCCGGCTGCTCAAGGTTGAGGCCAACAGAAGGTCCCTGCTAGAGGCCGTGACCAAGCAGGAAATTCTCGATATTTTTAACGCCCCGGAACCGGAGTAAGCCCTGTCGTACTCACGATTTGCTATCAGACGGATATATTCCGGCACCGGAGTATGGGCGGGACAGGTTTCTTGACAATCAATAACCTTGAGGAAGTACGTGTAGTTATCAATATTCGGCGTTTGCAAGATCTTTCTCACTGTAGAGTACACCGGATTGACGACGGTAGATTTTCATGATCTGAAAAAATGATGGCCGCTTACCGGCCATCGGAAGAAAAAACGCGATCAACAGGCTCTCCATCACCCTGACGTTTCAACATTTCGCGAAACGCAGCCGCTGGAACGGGTGGACTGAAAAAATAGCCCTGAATGGTATGTACGCCTCGCTGTCCAAGAAAATCAATCTGCTCCTGCTCCTCCACCCCTTCGGCCACAATATCAAGCTCCAGGCTTCCGGCCATGGAGATGATGGCTTCCACCAGGGCCTCTGAATTCTTATTGACGGTCATGTCCCTGACAAAGCTGCGATCAATTTTCAGGATCTGCAACGGAAAGCGCTGCAGATAACTCAGAGAAGAGTATCCGGTCCCGAAGTCGTCCAGGGAGAGACGGATGCCGATATTTCGGAGCAGGTTCAAGATTTCCAGCGGCTCATCGGTATCCTGGATCAACAGGCTTTCAGTGATCTCCAGCTCAAGCCGGTCCACCGGAAGCAGGCTGTGCTCAATGGCATGTTCAACATCATCGAGCAATCTGCCGCTGCGAAACTGATGGGGCGACACATTGACCGCGACGTGCACCTTGCGGTCGGGCAGGGTCGGCCACCCTGCAGCTTCCCGGCAGGCCTCATCAAGTACCCAGCGGCCGATGGCTCCGATCAGACCAAGATTTTCAGCCAGCGGGATAAACCGGTCGGGTGGAACAAAGCCCAGGGTCGGGTTCGTCCAGCGCAGCAACGCCTCGGCCCCGAGTATCCGACCGCTCACAGCGTCAACCTTGGGCTGGTAGACCAGTGTCAATTCGTTTTTTTCCAGAGCCCGGCGCAGATGCACCTCCATCTCCAGCCGCTCTTCCATGGCAACACGCATCTCGTCTGAAAAAAACTGGTAGCGACACCTGCCTTTCTGTTTTGCCAGGTATAATGCCGTATCGGCATATTGTATCAGCTCATCCACCGACTCTCCGTCATCAGGAAACAGGGTGATACCTATACTTGTAGAAGTGTACACCTCATCGGACTGGATCCGAAAGGGCTCTTTAAATGCCGCCACCAGCTTAGCGGCAATCCGTTCCGCCTGTTCAGGTCGGCTCAATCCTTCAAGCATCACCAGAAATTCGTCCCCGCCAAGCCGGGCAGGGGTGTCGGATTCACGGAGCAAGGCACGGATTCTGCCGGCGGCCTCTTTGAGCAGGATGTCTCCTGCAGTATGGCCCAGGGTATCATTGACCTTCTTAAAATCATCCAAGTCCATAAACAGCAGGGCGACCTTCTGATGGTTTCTTCTGGCCAGGGAGAAGGCGTGTTTTACGTGGGTCAACATGAAGACACGGTTGGGCAGATCGGTCAACTGATCGAAATTGGCCTGGTGAACCAGCTGCCGCCTGGTCTCAACCTGTTCGGTCATGTCAAGGGCAGTGGCCACCACAATCGGCGGCGACTCCTTCAGGGAAAGTTGCAGCCTGATCTTCACCGGGTAGCGGCTGCCGTCTTTTCGCCGGTGATACCCATTGTAGAACACGGATTTCTGGGTATCTTTGTACAATGGCCCCAGCAAGGCATCAAACTGCGGTCGTTCCAGGTCGGTCAGGATATCCAGTATACTGAGCTCACGGATCTCCTGCTCTCTGTACCCCAGATGCTCAAGGGCACCCAGATTGACCTGCAGACACTGCAGGGTACCTGCATCCGCCACATAAATCTCGCTGGAACTGTCATTGAGGATGCGACCAAGCCGGTTGTCCAGACGATTTTTCTCCCGGCTCAAACTCTGGACCAGCATCTGATTCTCATAGCCCAGGGTTATTGAGGCCATGACCTTGTCAAAAAGATTCCTGCTCGCCCGCATCAGCAAACCGATATAAAGCAGGGTCATTCCACTGATTGCAACATGGAGCTGGCCGCTATAACCAGTGGATACAAGAACAACCGGCAACATAACTGTGTTTATATAAATGAAAAAGGCAATGTAATCGACTACGAATATGGCCAGAGCGCCTGCAGATATCCCGGCCAGCACAAAGACACTGAACATCTGATAGGTAACGGGAATATCAGGAAAAAACAGAAACGAACTACTGCCGAGAACCAGGCCGGTGGCCAGTATTCCCAGGTAAAAGAGGCGGTGCCAGAGGGTTATATTGTCGAGGGTCAGCTCTGTTTTGGTGAAGCGTACATACACTAGCGCCCTGGCCAGCAGAACAACGACAAGAGCACCATACCAGAGCAAAAGACTTTTCGGTCCTTCATGGGTGGATAAAATGAACACAAAGGCCGCCATAATCGCCAGGGTAGAAAGGAGACTGCTCCTGGTTTCGGCATAGAGCGTATTCAGCTGATCATGTTTGACCTGTTGCTCAATATCGATAGTGGTCTCCGCCATGAGGTTCCCATCCTGCGACACCGGGCTTTTCCCGGGGCCCACGTACCGTTTCAGAAGAAAACGGAGTGGAGTGAAGACTCAGAGGTGGATACGGCTGAACTGTTAAACATCCGGTAATAGAATAAAACAGTCTGGGCACCTTCAACAGTTTGAGAAGATTTCTCTTTCTTGTATCAAAGGCACCCCTTTTCTGTACAGGGAAAAATTTAAAAAAAATCAGCTGCGGATCATTTCCGCAATCTGGAAGGCCATTTCAAGAGACTGTTCGGCATTCAAACGCGGGTCGCAGGTGGTCAGGTAATTATCTCCAAGCTGGGCATCGGCAAGCTGACGCGCGCCGCCTGTACACTCGGTCACGTTGTCACCGGTCAACTCGAAATGAACCCCGCCGGGAACAGTCCCCTCTGCCCAATGAAGTTCAAAGAAACAGCGCAGCTCGGAAAGAATATCATCAAAACTCCTGGTCTTATGTCCGGTCTCGGCCTTGCGGATATTGGCATGCATGGGATCACAGCTCCAGACCACACTCATACCTTCCTTTTTGATAGCCCGGATCAGCGGCGGCATGTACTTCTCGATACCTTTTGCCCCGAAACGGGTAATCAGAGTCATGCGGCCCGGTTCATTCTCCGGGTTCAGCCGGTTGAGAATGGCAAGGATATCGTCAATATCATGCTTGGGTCCGACCTTCATGCCCAGAGGATTGAGTACTCCGCGCAGAAATTCAATATGGGCGCCGTCGATCTGCCGGGTACGATCACCAATCCACAGCATATGGCCGGAACAGTCATACCAGCCACCGCCGGTTGAATCTTCACGGGTCAGGGCCTCCTCGTAGCCAAGAAACAGGGCCTCATGCGAGGTGAAAAACTGGGCCTGCTTCATTTGAGGCGTATCCGTCGATATCCCGATAATTTCCATAAATTTCAAGGTCTGGCTGATCTGTTTAGCCAGGCGCTCGTAGGAACGGCCCATGGGGGACTGTTTGACGAACTCCTGGTTCCAGGCATGAACACGGTGCAGGGAACCAAAACCGCCCCGGGTAAAGGCTCGCAGGAGGTTCAAGGTGGCAGCCGACATGTTGTATCCCTGCAGTAAACGCTGCGGATCAGGGGTTCGGGCTTCAACGGTCGGTTCGATGGCGTTGGCCATATCTCCTCGATAGCTGGCGACCTCAACACCATTTACCATCTCGGTGTCGCTGGAGCGGGGTTTGGCATACTGACCGGCAATCCGGCCGACCTTGACCACCGGTTTACCGCCGGCATAGGTCAGAATGACGGCCATCTGCAGGAGGACCTTTAAGGTCTCACGGATATTGGGTGCCGTACAGCGGGCGAATTCTTCGGAACAGTCGCCGCCCTGGAGCAGAAAAGCCTCGCCCCGGGAGGCCTTGGCCAGCTGTGCCTTCAGGTCACGAATCTCACCGGCAAAGACCAGCGGCGGCAGACAGGATATAGTCTGCAGCACCTCTTGAAGTTTATCCTTATCCGGCCAGTTGGGTTGCTGCAGTGCGGTATGGTTATGCCAGCTCGACTTGTTCCATGTGGTCATTTCAGTCATTTTATTTCCTTCCTGTTCATATAAAAAAAGAGAGATTTTAGAATTACAGTAACTATTCAGGTTGGGGCAATAAATGTTCATCTACCCCGGAATGTAACTGCTCAGATGTGCTCCATATTGGGGTAAGCAGGCCAACGAATCTATAGCCTGCCTATGTGAGGCGGCCTGATCGCCTCAAGATGGAGTGCAGCTGAACAGTTACGAATTACAAAGGCACAAGGACACGATACGTTCGTGTCCTTGTGCCATGGCAACTCGTAAATAAAATATACTCAGGGCAGCTTGCAGTTGTCATCCCGGCAGCAGATCTCAAGATCAAAGGCATTGAGAATCCGCATGGCCTTTTCCCTCATTCCCGGGTCCTCATAGGGTTCAAACACGGCCTCACTTCTGAGCTTGCCGGCATAAGCACGATCAGGTATGGCCTCCATACCGGTGGCCAGCACCTTACCATGCCCGGTTTCCAGAAATTCGGCATCCCGACCGTTAGTGACGACGGCAAATGGAATGCGGTACTCCGGCTCAAGTATCCGGGCCGCAGCAACAGCCGGTTTTTCCCTGGTGACCAGAGAGCCCGGACCGTAACGGAGAAGGAAAAGCCGTTTTCCTTCTATCCGCACGGTCAGTTCGATAACGGAACGAACAAAAATTGCATTGAACCGGGTCTCAATCGCCAGGCGCGGCTCAAGTTCGTCTCTGGAAAATCCCCTTTCTTCCACCAGCATCCGGGCCAGCTGCTGCCGAATCCGTTCATCATCGGTGTCCGGCAGCTCTTCGCCGGTCAGGTAATCCTTGAGGGCACCATAAACCATATGGTGCCCCGAGGTGGATGGCTTGACGGCCACCCCTGTTACAGCTCCAGCCAGGACTCGGAAAAGACGGTCTGCCCGGAAAGCGCCTTATAGGTCTTGTAATGCTCAAGAGCACTCCCCTCAAGGGTAGACGGATCCGGATCGTTGCCGTCCATCATGCCGTGTACCATCTCCACCAGATCATGGCGCTCACCCTTGCAGATAGCCATGAGCTCAGTATCATAAGAGTTGACGATCGCGGTGGAAATACCGTATTTCATCAGCATGATCAGGTAGGTACGATCCAGATAC
Source organism: Deltaproteobacteria bacterium (assembly GCA_024280455.1). Lineage (GTDB taxonomy): Bacteria > Desulfobacterota > Desulfobulbia > Desulfobulbales > Desulfobulbaceae > DRLX01. Next base: position 56,575 of record JAJRQC010000095.1, read on the forward strand.
TTGCGCAGGTTCTCGGCAACACCATTGGAAACATTGGACAGGCCGACCGTTGAACCGGCACCCGGGGCAATATCCTGCAGCATCATCATAAATTCAAGACCGGCTGCAATCTGATCGGCACCAAGGGTAATCGGCGTTCCGATTGGATCAAAGAGAATCTTCTCATTGGGGATACCGGCTTCGTTCAGGGCCATCATCAGGTCAACGGACATTGCGGCCCGCTCAGCGGAATCACGCGGCATGCCGTCGGGTCCCCAGAGCAGGGCAATAACGTCACAACCGGCCTCGGCAGCAACGGGAATCAAGGCCTCCATACGCTCGGGCTGGGCCGAGATGGAGTTCATGATTGCCTGGGTCTTGTTCTTAACCACTTTAAAACCGGCTGCCATGGCATCGGTATTGGTGCTGTCCAGACAGAGCGGCGTATCCACGACAGACTGCACAGTTTCCACTGCCCATGGCATCAGTTCAGTCCCATCTTTCCGGGCCGGTCCGATATTCAAGTCAAGATAGGCTGCACCTGCTGCGGTCTCTTCCTTAGCCATCTCCTGGACCGGACCTGGTTTGCGTTCCTTCATGGCATTACCACTGCGGGTTCCCATGATATTAATGCTTTCGGCGATTGGTTTTACCGTTATTGCCATTTTTGTTCTCCTTTGTTAGAATCTTTCCTGGGTTTAAATACCTTACAGAAACTCTTCATCTTTTTCCTGAAACTCCGGTGGAGCGGGAAAAGGCCGCCTGATCACGCCAGATCCTGGATGGCTGCGCCGGATAACAGATCACAACCAGAGAAACTACGACGCAAAATATTCGCTGATCCGACATGTGACGGGCATAGACTCGACAACCTATGAAAAACAACCGGAATCTCACGATTTCATGGTCGATTTTCAAGAAAACTACAGACAGTCCGACAGCTCATGAAAACAACCTGCTTTGATCAAGGTAAAAAGCAGGTGCTGCCAGGACCTTTGAGCGATTACACAGCTCACATCCGAACTTGATAATTAATCGTATTTTAGCGCATTTGTCAATCCTCAAATTCCGGTGGCCTTCCATTCCCGAGCCTGACCGAGCCAGGTTTATTCTGGTGGTACCGGCACTCCTGCTGCTGACCAACAGCGGTTGCATGGATCTGCGCCCCAAGGTGGATGCAACCCTGCCGTCCGACTTTCCAAAACAGTTCTCCCTCTACAGTCCTCAAAAAGCATTGTTGACTCCCTGGTGGCAGGACTTTGGCAGTCCTGAGCTGAACCGACTGCAGGCAACGGCGCTGCAGGAAAATCCTGATCTGCAGATTGCCTGGGCCAGAATGCGGCAGAGCAGAGCTGTGGCGGAAAAAGCCGGGGCCGCCCTCGTCCCCGATCTCTCTGCCGGGGCTACCGGGGCGACACTGCGCAGTAAAAATGGTGCTGGCCGAGAACAGAGCTATGATGATTTTTTCCTGGGCCTGAACTCCTCCTGGGAAGTGGATTTCTGGGGTCGGGTTCGGGCGGGCAGTGAAAGCGCGGCGAGCTCAGCCCTGGCAGTGGAAGAAGATGCCCATGCCGCAGCTCTCAGCCTGAGCGGCCAAATTGCCGAGGCCTGGATCAACCTGCTCAACAATCGCCAGAAGGCAACCCAACTCGAAGAACAGCTGGCGATCCACAACAAGTTGCTGGAGCTCATTGAGATGCGCTTTATGATGGCTAAAGCCAGTGCCCTTGATGTGTACCAGCAGGGGCAGACCGTCAAAGCCATTGAAGGCGGGCTGATTACGGTTCGCGCCCAGGCACAGCTGGCCCTGCACCAATTGGCTCTACTGACCGGCAGGGCGACCAGCGATAAGCTGGGCCTTGATGAACTAGACAATTTTCCGGAGATTACACCCACGCCTGCCACCGGCCTGCCGGCAGACCTTCTTGCCGGCAGGCCTGATATCAGGGCTGCCGGACTGCGTCTGCAATCATCCACCTGGAGCGTTGCCGCAGCCAGGGCCGACCGGTTGCCCAGGCTGCAACTGGATGCGTCCATGAAGTACAGCGCCGGTATACTTGACGCCCTGCTCGACACCTGGGTTCTGCGACTGGCTGCAGGTCTGAGCGGGCCCATATTCGACGGCAGCAGAAGAACGGCCGAAGTTGCGAGAACCATGGCTGTGGTTGATGAACGTCTGGCCAACTACAAAAAGGTGGTCCTGACCGCCATCCGCGAAGTTGAAGATGCCCTGACCAGGGAACAGCAGTTTCGCCGGACCATGGACAATATCGACCAGCAGATCGAGCTGACCGAGAACGCCTACCGGGAGGCGACCTGGCGCTACTTAAACGGCATCAGTGATTTTCTTGCCGTGCTCAGGGAACAGATCAATCTTATCACTCTGCAGCTTGACCGCATCCAGGCCGGCAGCGATCTGCTCAAGGCTCGGATCAGCCTGCACCAGGCCCTGGGCGGCAGCTGGCCGGGCACTCTGACGCCACCGGAAAAAACGGTACATGGAACAAATACAAGATGAACGGATGTAACCAAACAAAAGCAAACCGGCATACTCCATCGCCCGGTGTTGTAGTCCAGTAACCGTGAAAAGTACGTACACCGCGGAAACCGTTCGACCTGAAACCTGAAACCTGAAACCTATCATACAAACCATGAGTAAGCACAGCCATTCTGCCGGACAGGATCCTCTGCCGCCTGACACACCTATTCCGAAAAAAAGTCGCCGGCAAAAACTGCTGGCCCTGGGCCTTATTCTGCTCATCACGGCCACCGGGTTTCTGCTGGCGCGGCAGCTGGTCCGGAGTAAACCGATTGCCGACCGCAAGACACCCGGGGCCATGAAAACCGTGGTCCAGGTGACGACCCTGCAAACCGAAGACATCTCCGGAGAAATCGAGGCCATGGGTACGGTACTGGCGGCAGAAGAGCTGGCTCTGATGCCCTGGATTTCCGGCCGGGTCGAGTACATTACCCCTGCCCTTACCCCCGGCGGTCGCCTGAAAAAGGGCGATGTAATCCTCAAGCTCAACCCGGAAGATTACAAGCTGGCCCTGGAAAGAAGCCGTAACTCTCTGGAAAAGGCCCGCATGGATCTCCGCCTTGAAGAGGGTAATCAGGCAGTGGCAAAAAGAGAATATGAACTGATCAGGGAATATTCGAAGACTCCGGCTAAAGAGACCCCCACGGACCTGGCCCTGCGCAAGCCGCAGCTGGCCAAGGCAAAGGCGGCCCTTGCCGCAGCGGCAACCGAGGTGAAACGGGCAGAACTTGACCTGAACCGTACCGTTCTCAGGGCCCCTTTTGATGCGGTTGTCCTTAAAAAAGAGGTAGCCGTCGGCTCCCAGGTCAGTCCCCGGACTACGGTGGCCCTGCTCGCCGGCAGCGAAACCTTCCATATCCGGGTCTCAGTTCCCCGCCGGGACCTCGACCAGATACAGTTACCTAAAAAAGAAGCACCTTCTCCCGAGGTTGAGATCACCACGGTTACGGCAACCGGGCAGAACATCCTCTATCGGGGCCGACTCCTTCGCCTGTTGGGCGATGTCGACCCAAAGGGGCTCATGCCACGCCTGCTGGTGGAAGTCAAAAATCCTCTGGAACAACAACCGGATCATCCTCTGCTGCTTGGCTCGGTGGTCACGGTGAGCCTGCCGGGAAAAACCCTGATGAACTGCTGTAAAATACCACGTTCCGCAGTCCGGGCCGACAACACTGTTCTCCTTGTCGATGAAAACAACCGACTGGAAATTCGGCCGGTAACCAGCAGTCGGCAGGACGACGAGTTCATCTATGTCACCAAAGGGGTGGAGACGGGTGACCAGATCATTCTTTCACCTGTAGCAGCCCCGGTGGCTGGAATGGAACTCACTGTTACAGGCGATAAAAAAGGTCAGGGGAAAAAGCCCCGTGACTGAGCAAAAACCACAGAAAAGACAGGGGCCCATCGGCTGGATGGCCACTAACCCGGTGGCCGCCAATATCCTCATGCTTTTTTTCCTGGCCGGCGGTTTGTTCTGGGGTCTGCAGATCAAGCAGGAAGTCTTTCCGGAATTTGACATTGATGAGGTGGAAATCCGGGTTGCCTACCCCGGTGCCAGTCCGGAAGAAGTGGCCGACGGCATCATCCTGCCGGTGGAAGAGGCCATCAGCAGCCTGGATGGTATCCGTGGAGTCTGGAGCTCGGCAAGAGAGGGCAGTGGAATGGTCCGGGTGGAGGCTCTGCAGGGCACGGACCTGCAGCAGCTGACCCTTGATATAAAAAGTGAAGTCGACCGGATCACCTCCTTTCCCGAAGAGGCGGAGCAACCGGTGGTCTCCGTTCCCATGCACCGCAGATCGGTGATCAGTCTTATCGTATACGGCGATCTTTCCCGACCGGTGCTGCGGGAGACGGCGAAGCGGGTTCGTGACCAGTTGCTGCAGGATCCGCAGATCACCCAGGTCGGCCTGATCGGAGCCCGGCCACTGGAAATCTCGATTGAGATTGACCAGAATACTCTGCGGAGCTACAACCTCAGCCTGCAGGAGGTAGGCGCTCGTATCCGGCAGGGTTCCATTGACCTGCCCGGCGGCACCATCAAGGCGACCTCCGGCCTGGTCCAGTTGCGAATGAAGGAACGCCGTGAACTCGGCCGGGACTTCGGCACCCTGCCCATCCTGACCACAGAGGACGGCTCTCAGCTCCTGCTCAGGGATATTGCCTCAATCAACGACGGCTTTGCCGAAACCGACAACTCGCTAACCTACAACCATAAACCGGCCATCGGCATCGAGGTCTTTCGGGTCGGAGAGCAAGGGCCCATTGAGATCGCCGATGCCGTCCGCCGCCATGTCAGTGAGCTTGAGGCAACACTGCCGACAGGAATTTCGGTGGCCGCAGTCAACGATCGCTCAAAGGTGTACAGACAACGGCTGGGCCTGCTGGTCAAAAACGGCTATCTTGGCCTGGCCCTGGGCTTTATCCTTCTCGGCATCTTTCTTGAACCCAGGCTTGCCTTCTGGGTGACCATGGGCATCCCGGTCTCCTTCCTCGGCTCCCTGCTCTTTCTGCCCACCTTTGCGGTTTCCATCAATATGGTCTCGCTGTTTGCCTTTATTGTTTCACTAGGGATTGTGGTCGATGACACCATTATCATCGGTGAAAACGTCTACCGCCTCCGCCAGCAGGGGCTTTCGGCAATTGATGCGGCCATACGGGGAGCCAGGGAGATGGCGGTTCCGGTCACCTTTGCCGTCCTGACCAACATCATCACCTTTATGCCGCTCTACTTTGTTCCCGGGGTGATGGGCAAAATATTCCGCAATATCCCAATCGTGGTGGTGGTGGTCTTTCTGATCTCACTGGTGGAGGCGCTTTTTGTCCTTCCCGCCCATCTGGGCCACCAGAAGCCGCTCACCGGCCGAATCGGGCGGGTCATCAGCGGCTGGCAGCAGGGGATCAGCGACGGGATCAGCCGCCTTATCCAAAGGGGCTATACCCCGGCCCTCACCTTTTGCCTCCGTTATCGATACATTACGGTGGCGACCGGCATGGTTCTATTGTTGATCACCGGGGCCTATATCAAGAGCGGCCGCATGGGTATGACCATGTTTCCCCGGGTGGAATCGGACAAGGCCTATGCCAGATTCACCCTGCCCGAAGGGGTGCCGGTGGAGCAGACCATTGAAATCCAACAATACCTGCTTGATACGGCCGAAAAAATTGTCCAGGAAAACGGCGAAAAACAGCTGGTGCAGGGCATCCTATCCCATGTCAGCACCAACAGCTGCTGGATCAAAGTCTACCTGACCCCGCCGGATGTCCGCCCCCTGTCCACCGCTGACTTTGTTCAAAAATGGCGCAAGGCAGCGGGTCCGATCCCCGGACTTGAAAACCTGCGTTTTAAATCAAATTTCGGCGGCCCCGGTTCAGGGGCGGCTCTGAGCGTAGAACTGCAGCACCGTGACAGCGCCGTCCTCCGGCAGGCAAGCCGGGAGCTGGCACTGACCCTGGCAACCTTTCCCATGGTCAGTGATATCGATGACGGTTTCAGTGGCGGCAAGGAGCAGTTCGATTTCCGCCTCCTGCCCGCGGGCTACCGCCTCGGCCTGCGCCCTGAAATGGTTGCCCGCCAGATCCGGGCCAGCTACTATGGTTTTGAAATCAACCGCCAGTTGCGCGGCCGCAATGAGATCAAAATCATAATCCGGCTGCCGGAAGAGGAACGTAATAACCTGCGCTCCCTGCAAACCATGATGATCCGGCTGCCCGGAGGGGGTAAGGTTCCCCTGACCGCCATCGCCTCGGTGACCACCGGCCGGGCCTATACTGAAATAGAACGTCGGGACGGACGCCGGGTTATTCAGCTCACAGCCGATGTCACTCCGCCCGATCAAACCGATCAGGTAGTCGAGGTTTTACAAACCGCGATCCTTCCCGAACTCCGGGCCCGCTTCCCCGGCCTGGCCTACAACTTTGCCGGTAAACAGGCCGACCGCATGGAATCGATGCAGGCCCTGGCCCGGGGAATGGTGGTAGCCATGCTGCTGGTCTATGTCCTCTTGGCGGTGGCCTTTCGTTCCTACATCCAGCCGGCGATTATCATGACCGCCATTCCATTTGGCATTGTCGGTGCGGTCATAGGCCACCTGTTTATGGGCTATTCCCTGAGCCTGATCTCCTTTTTCGGCATCGTCGCCCTCTCCGGGGTAGTGGTCAACGATGCCCTGATCCTGATTGATCTGGCCAATCGCAAACGGCTTGAAGGCCAGAACAGCTACGCCGGAGTGGTCAATGCCGCGGTTTCCCGGTTCCGGCCCATCCTGCTCACCACAATGACCACTTTTTTCGGCCTGCTGCCGATAATTTTTGAGACCTCACGCCAAGCCAGGTTTCTGATCCCCATGGCCATCTCGCTGGGCTTCGGCATCCTGTTCGCCACTCTGATCACCCTGGTCCTGATCCCCTCGCTCTACATGATCCTTGAGGATATCCGAAAACTCTTTGCTCCGCTCCCTCCCGAACATGTTCCCTGACAAGAATTATGATCCGGCATCACGCAGCACTTCCCGTTTCTCTAAAGACCGGTATTATACTAAAAATGAAAAACCCATCATCCTTTTCAGACCAATACATACTCACAGTTCAACCAGGACAGCCCCATGACCAATAACGATATACTGCGCCGCCTCCGCTATACCTTTAACTTCAGCGATTCAAAGATGATCGCACTCTTTGGGCTGGCGGATTATCAGGTAACAAGAGCCCAGATCAGCGACTGGTTGAAACCCGATGATGATCCCGCCTGCCAAAGATGCAATGACACAACGCTTGCGATCTTTCTCAATGGTTTGACCATTGACAGGCGCGATAAACAGGAAGGGCCGCAGGCCCGGCCGGAGAAGCGGTTAACCAATAATCTTATCTTCAGAAAATTAAAAATCGCCCTGAACCTTCGAGCCGAAGAGGTGCTGGCGATACTAAAGCTGGCCAACTTTCGTCTCAGCAAACACGAACTCAGTGCCTTTTTCCGCAGATCGGGCCATAAACAATACCGCCCATGTAAAGATCAGGTCCTGCGAAATTTTTTCAAAGGGCTGCAGCTTAGATATCGCCCGCAGGAAGAGAGCGACTAAAAAAATGGCACAGTTCCGTTGCAGAGCGTGGGAGCAGGAGGCTGGGAGCGTCCCTTACTGGCGCTCCATTTTCTTCTGTTCCAGCCGCTTTTTCTTAATACAGGTATGAACAATCTCCATCTCTTCACGATCCAGGGTTTCATTGACCAGCAGCATCTCAGCCAGATGGGCAAGAAAATCCTTCTCCCGCTTGAGGATTTTCGTGGCCTCGTCATAGCATTCATCAATAATTTTTTTCACTTCCCCGTCAATTGTGCGGGCGGTCTCTTCGCTGATAATACTTGTTGAATTCTGTTCTCCGAGAAAGCCGCCACGGTCGCGAGAATACGAAACAGCCCCGATAACCCGGTTCATCCCCCAGCGGCAGACCATTTTATTCGCTATTTCCACGGCCTGGTGTAAATCATCCTCAGCCCCTGTTGTCTGCTGGTTAAAACAGATCTCCTCGGCCACCCGACCGCCCATGAAAATAGTAATTTTGCTGCGGAGAAACCCCTTGGAATAGGAATGCCTGTCGGATATGGGAAGCTGAAGGGTATGCCCCAGGGCTCTTCCTCTGGGGATGATGGAAATTTTAGAGATCGGGTCGGTTTCAGGTACAAATCTAGCGACAATGGCATGACCGGCCTCATGAAAGGCCATGGTCTTGCGGTCCTTTTCACTGATGATCATTCCCTTACGCTCAATACCCAGCAGAATGCGATCTATGGCTATCTCAAAATCATGGATGTCAACCGCATTCTTCCCTGCCCTGACCGCAACAATTGCGGCCTCGTTGACTAGGGCGGCCAGTTCGGCACCGGTGAATCCCGGGGTTGAATGGGCAATTTTCTCCATATCGATATTCCCCGCCAGCCTGATCTTGCGGGCATGGACCTGGAGAATTTTGAGCCGCCCCTTCACGTCCGGCGGCAGTATATTTATCTGCCTGTCGAAACGACCAGCCCGGAGCAGGGCAGGGTCAAGAAAATCCGGCCGGTTAGTGGCCCCGAGCAAAATAACTGCTGCATCCGAATTAAAGCCATCCATTTCAACCAGGAGCGCATTCAAGGTCTGGCCGCGTTCATCCTGCCCCCCGGTCGTATACTCCGCACTGCGATGGGCGCCGACAGCGTCTATTTCATCGATGAAAATAATACACGGGGCCTTTTTTTCGCCTCACTGAAGAGATCCCGTACCCGGGAGGCGCCGACACCGACAAACATCTCGACAAAGTCGGAACCGCTTATGGAGTAGAAAGGCACCCCGGCTTCACCGGCAACTGCCCGGGCCAGCAGAGTTTTTCCGGTTCCCGGGGGGCCCTGAAACAGAATACCCTTTGGTATAACAGCCCCAAGGCGGCTGAACCGTTCAGGCGTTTTCAAAAAATCCACAATTTCACGGAGCTCGACCTTGGCCTCGGGAATACCGGCTACGTCATTGAAGGTGACCGGGCTATCACCCTTCTGAAACTCGATAGCCTTTTTACCGGCAAACGTAACCTTCTCCTTTTTACGCTTTTGAAGTGTTCGCAGGGTAAACCAGACCAGGAGGACGAGCAGGACGGGGAGCAGCTGGAAGAAGATCTCCCGGGGGGTGAATTTCAATTCAGGCCGGGCCTGAATGATGATCTTTTTTTCAACCAGTTTGGGTAAAAGATCCGGGACGTCGGAGGAAAAGGTCGAGAAGCTGTTACCGGACGTATCTTTTAGATAAATCCTCCCGCCTTCCATCTGTATTTCGGTGATTTCGGCGATTTCATTGTTGCTCAACTTTGTCAAAAAATCCTGATAACTCAGGATCTGGGGGTTGTTGTTTTCAACCGCATGAACCTGATTGGTGCTGGGAGCCAGAAGAAACACAACAATAAAAACAAGCGCTGCACGGAAAAAAATACCCATAATCCCCTCCCCTTCCTGTTTCCTGCTCACGACAAAACAAAGTTATGATCCCTGTTGCTTCCCCCAACAAGGATCTCCGGGACATCCGCCAATTCAAGGCCCGGTTATTCGCCAAGATAGGCCTTGACGATGGATTCGTCCCTGCGCAGGGTTTCGGCATCACCCTGAATGACTATTTTTCCGGTCTCCAGCACGTAGCCGTGTTCGGCAAGCTGAAGGGCGACCCGGGCATTCTGCTCCACCAGGAGAATGGTTACCCCCTCCCTGTTCAGGCGCAAAATAATGCGCATGATCTCCTTAACCAGAAAGGGAGCAAGGCCCATGGACGGCTCATCGAGTAACAGCAGCTTGGGCCGGGTCATCAGGGCCCGGCCCATGGCCAGCATCTGCTGCTCACCGCCGGAGAGCAGGGCGGAATCACGGTTTCTCCGTTCATGGAGCACCGGAAAGATTTCAAACACATGCTCCATTCTGGTTCTGCGCTCTTTATCATCCTTTAGGGTAAACGAGCCCAGTTCCAGGTTTTCCCGGATGGTCATGCCCTTGAAGATTCTCCGCCCCTCGGGCACATGGATCAGGCCCATCTCGACAATCTCATGGGGCTGCTTTCGGGTAATGTCCTCGCCCAGGAAGGTGATGGTTCCCTTTGCCGCCCGGTTCAGACCGGAGATGGTGCGCAGGGTGGTGCTCTTCCCTGCCCCGTTGGCCCCGAGCAGGGTGACGATCTGACCGGCCTGTACGGTGCAGGATATACCGCGCAGAGCATGAATCTTGCCGTAATAGGTTTCAACATCCCGCAGTTCCAGGACGGGTTCTGCTCCATTTACGGTCATGATCACAAAAGCTCCTCATCCTCACTGCCGAGATAGGCCTCGATAACCCTAGGATTATTTTGGACCTCCTCGGCCGTGCCCTCTGCAATCTTGGCCCCGTAATCAATCACCGTAATCTTCTCCGAAACCTTCATCACCAGCCCCATGTCATGCTCAATCAGCAGGATGGTGATGCCAAGCTCATCACGGATCCGCAGGATGAGTGCAATCAGTTCCTGTTTCTCATCGTGGTTGAGCCCCGCGGCCGGTTCATCAAGCAAGAGTAGTTTTGGTTTGGTGGCCAGGGCCCGGGCCCACTCCACCCGCCGCTGGTCGCCATAGGGCAGATTGCTTGCCCGCCGGTCTTTACTCTCAAGCAGACCGACAAAGGCCAGGCACTCCTCGCTGACCAGGTTGATCAATTCCTCTTCCCGTCTTTGGGAACCGGTCTTGAACACCGCGCCGATGGGTCCGGCCGAGGTTCGGCAGTGCATGCCGGACATGACGTTTTCCAGCACGGTCATCGACTTGAACAGCCGCAGGTTCTGGAAGGTGCGGGCCATCCCGGCCCGGGTAATCCTGTGCGGTTTACGGCGGAGAATGGAACGGCCGTTAAAGGTGATCCGGCCGGAATCGGGCCGATAGAACCCGGTCAGACAGTTAAACACTGAAGTCTTTCCGGCCCCGTTAGGTCCGATCAGGCTGGCAATGGTCCCCTTTTCAACGTCGAAGCTGAGTTCACGCAGCACCTGCAGGCCGGCAAAACTTAACTCAAGATGTTCAACTTCCAGAAGCAGCATGGTCATTCCCTCAGGACTTGCTCTGGGGCCAGATGCCCTCAGGCCGGTACAGCATGATAATGAGCATGACAATACCGAAAATCAACATCCGCATGGATCCTAAACCTCGGAAGACCTCCGGAAACAGAACAAGGGCAAAGGCACCGATTACCACGCCTGGGATCTTGCCCATACCGCCCAGAACCACGCCGAGCAGGATGAGCACCGACTGGGTAAAGGTGAAGGTCTCCGGTGAAATGGCCGTCATCTTGACGGCAAAAAAACAGCCGGCCACCCCGCCGAACATAGCGCCGATAACATAGGCATAGAGCTTAACCGCTACCCGGCCGATACCCATGGCCTCGGCCGCATCCTCATCCTCGCGCACGTATTGCCAGGCCCGGCCAAGACGTGAGTGCTGCAGCCGGTAGGAGACAAAACAGGCTAGAATGGCGAGCAGCAGAAAGACGTAATAAAAATGGATGCCCCGACTGAGCTCAATCCCGAAAAACGAGGGCCGGTCAATACCGATCAGCCCGGATGCACCGCCGGTGATCTCAAGATTGCGGGCAATAATCCGCACGATCTCACCAAAGCCCAGGGTGACAATGGCCAGATAATCGCTGCGCAGGCGCAGGGTGGGGCCGCCGATGATGAGCCCGGCCAGCATGGAACAGGCCACCGCCACCGGAATGGTCAGCCAGAAGTTGACCCCGAACTGGGAGGTCAGGATACCGGTAGTGTATGCACCGACGGCAAAAAAGGCCGCATAGCCGAGGTCGAGCAGACCGGCATACCCGACCACGATATTGAGCCCCAGGCAGAGCACAGTGTAAAACCAGGCATTGGTCAACACCTCCAGCATGTAGTTATTGGCCACAAGCGGGATTACCATGGCCACGGCCGCCAGCACCATGAGGACGATCATCCGGTTGCGCTGGGACTGCAGCCAGCCGAGCCAGCCGGTTTTTTCCCGGGCAGAGGTCGTGATCATCTCACATCCTCTCGATCTCGGTTTTACCGAGCAGACCGGTGGGCTTGAAGATCAACAGCAGGATAAGCAGACCGAATGAAAATACATCCTTCCATTCCGAGCCGACAAAGGGAATCTGGGTACCGAAGGCCTCCAGCAGCCCCAGCACCTGACCGCCGAGCATGGCCCCGGGAATGGAACCGATCCCGCCGATCACCGCCGCGGTAAAGGCCTTGAGGCCGATGACAAAGCCCATGGAAAAATGGAGTGAACCGTAATAGACCCCGGCCATGACCCCGGCCGCACCAGCCAGAGAGGAACCGATGAAAAAAGTCAGGGCGATGATCCGGTTGACATTGATGCCCATCAGCCTGCAGGCGTCCTGGTCAATGGCAATGGCCCGCATCGCCTTACCGTACAGGGTCTTGTGGACAAAGAGATAGAGGATCACCATCAGCAGGCAGGCGGCAATCACCAGGGCCAGCTGGGTGTAGGAGATGAATACGTTGCCGAGATCCAGGCCGTCGTAGCTGAGATCGGTGCTAAAGGCCAGATACTCGCCATCGGTAACCGCCATCACTCCGTTGGAGAGGATCATCGAGACTGCCAGCGCGGTTATGAGAATGGACAGGCGCGGGGCCTGGAGCATGGGCACATAGGCGATGCGTTGAATAATCACCCCCAGCAGCCCCACTGCCAGCATGCTGAACACCATGGAGCACAGAATCGCTCCCCAGCTCTCACCCAGTAGACCGCTGATGGCCGAGAGGATCAGAAAACCGACAAAACCACCCACCATGTAGAGGTCACCATGGGCAAAATTGAGCAGCTTGATAATGCCGTAGACCATGGTGTAGCCGAGGGCAACCAAGGCATAAAACGATCCCAGGATCAGGCCGTTGGCCAGCTGCTGCAGAATAATGTCCAGGTTTGACATAGAGTTTTTTGTATACAACCAACCAAACGCAGAGATGACCTCTCCTGTTCAGAGTGATCTTGCGGTTATATGGGAAAAAGCCGGGCGCCCGCAAAATGCAGGCGCCCGGTAATCAGTGCGTTTGAAGGAAGTATCTATTTATTCAACACCCACTTGCCGCCTTTGGCGATAAGGACCACAAAATTACTCTTGGCCAGGGTATTTTTATCGGTAAAGGAGATGGCACCGGTGATGCCGATGAAATCCTTAGTCTCTTTCAACGCCTTGACAATGGCGGCCTTATCCGTGGAACCGGCCCGGGTGATGGCATCGGCCATCAGCTTCATTCCGTCATAAGCCAGCGGGCCGTAGGCGTCCGGAGCCTGCTTGTAGCGGGCCTTGTAGGCAGCGGTAAAGTCTTTGGCCGCCGGCAGGTAATCGGCGGTGGGATTGGAAAAACAGTAGACACCCTCTGCGGCCCGGCCTGCGATCTCAAGCAGCTTGGGTGAGTTGGAACCATCGCCCACGGCAATGAGCTTGCGGAATCCGGCCTGACGGAGCTGCTTGATCAGCAGGGCGCCATCGGAATAATAGGCAGTCCAGAACACAGCGTCAGGGGCCTTGGACTTGATCTTGGTAACCAGTGAAGATTGATCCTGCTCACCCTTGTTGACAACGGCGTAGGCCACAACCTCATGTCCCATGGCGGTCCATTTATCCCTGGTCAGTTTGGCCAGATCCTCGGAATAGCCGTCACCCTGGTGAACAATGGCCAGTTTCTTCACGCCCTTGTCCGCAAACAGGCCGACCGCGGAGTTGACCTGATCAAATCCGGTGGAGTTGATCTGGAAGGAGGTTCCCGGATTGGCATCAATAAGCTTGGTGGAGTTGGCAGCGGCAATGACAAAGGGCGTGCCTGCATCACCATAGATCTTCAGGGTCGGCAGGGTTGCTCCGGAGCAATAGCCGCCGACAACGCCGACCACATCGGCAGAGACCAGCTTGGAGGCTGCTGCGGTTGCCTGCTGGGGATCACAGCCGTCATCACCGGTCATGGTCACAACCTTCATCCCCAGTACGCCGCCGCCTTTGTTGATTTCATCAACAGCCTGTTTGATGGCATTTTCCATGTCCTTGCCTGCAGTGGCCTCGGATCCGGTGGTCGGGACCATGATACCTATTTTTAAATCAGCCGCACCAGCCTGTCCCAACATCAGCAGACCAGCCAGAGTACCACCGATAACCGCTGCAAATACTTTTGTTTTCTTTTTCACGCGTCCTCCACATTCCTGATTATTCTGTTCCTGCCTGCACATTTAAAAAAAATGTGGGCGTCGGAAGTATTCTGCCAGTCAAGCAAATTTTCAGGCCCAGGTAAAGACCTATTGACACTGATCAGGGTAAAAGACGATAAAACCAGACGCTGGAACTGGTTAGTGTCTGTCCAAAAACAGCCTTTTTCGGCCGAAGCAACTCGATATTAATTCTCAGATAGTAACCACTCTGCAAAGGATTCTTCTTCATCAGGCCGCAACCCCAAGATTTTTCTTTCACGGTGCGTTTTTTTCGAAAA
>JAJRQC010000096.1 GCA_024280455.1 Deltaproteobacteria bacterium
ATCTATGCCGTATCTGTCGATATCTTTGTGGCCGGACTTTTCGTCACCGTTAAAGGTATCACCCGGCATCTCGATATCCCTTCCCTGATATCCGTCTCCAGAGAGGTCAATACGCCAGGAATCACCAATTTTTGCACCAAACCGCAAAGTACCATTCTGGGTTCTGTAACTGGTATGAGCCCGGGTTTCGCCATTGCCCATCTCAAAATCATCATTCTGGTCATAACGGTTAGCCGTGATGTCAAAATCAAATATATTTCCTAAACCTCCTCCCAGGGCAGCTTTCTGAACATTGGTGGAAAAAGAGCCAAACCCGAGTTCGGCCGATCCCGTTAACTCTTCCGTGTTCTTTTTGGTAATAATATTCACCACGCCGCCCATGGCCTCACCGCCATAAAGAGAGGACGCCGGGCCCTTGAGGACTTCGATTCGCTCTATGTTGTCAGTTAAGATGGTGGCCAGATTGGTGGCACCAGCCGGACGGCCGTTGATGAGAATCAGGGAATGTTTTGTAATGCCGGAGAATTCCGGACGGAAACCGCGAATGCCGATCCCGGCAAGAGCGCCTGGATATTCTATGACGCCGATGGAGCTGTTTTTCTTGAGCTGTTCGGTGAGAGTATTGCCGACGGTGAGATCAATTTCCTGCTTGTTGATAACCTCTACCTTTGCAGGTATCTCATTGATTTTTTCATTACTTCTGGTAGCAGTGACTACCACCTCATTAAGAATGGCAGGGCTTGTATCAGCATTTTGTTGTACTTCAGCCTGGACGGTGATCGGCAAGGCGGCCAAACAAAGGGCAAGAACGCTATAACATTTTTTCTGCATTGTACATCTCCTCCTGAAAAAAAATTGCTTTTCCCGGGGGAGCGCAATGCAAAAAAAAATCCCCGGATCTATTAATAAAAAATAGATTCGGGGTCCCTGATTTTCCACGAATACAATGTATTACGGATGCGCCCTGCTCCACGAGGGACATCTCCATCCATACCATCCGTCAGCCTTCCTGAAAACAGTTCTTTTTTCAGGAATTCGGCGATGGTAAGGTCGATATTCAGACAGGTCTTCTGACTTACCCTCCCTTTCGGCGGCCTTCCCATTCCAGTGGAACAGTGACACACAAGACCAAAAGGGTTCCTTCAACACTACATCTAAAGGGGGGATTACAGCGGCGGGTCCGTCCCGGATTTTCACCGGGTTCCCTATTAAGCTCTGTTACGAGCATCTGAATAACTCATCAGTTATTGAATGTATTTTTGCGTTTTTGTCAAGAGCAAAAGTAACAACTCTAAATCATGAGCCCTCGACTATGCTGATTAAAAAGTCTCGCCTTCAATTTCTCTGATCTCCAACGCCTTCCCTTCAGAAATAATAACGGTGATTTTCTTGACGGCTCCCACCTCAATAACCGGGGTGGCCTGTTTTGCAAGAATTTCCAGGGGTATTCATTCCCTCGATTGCGGCAGCCGGATTTCAGAGAACGCCGATCTCCCCGATTATTTTGATTTCCGGTTGTGCATGGGGCGGCAGCTTGCCTGAAGTTGCTCCACTAGACGGCAAGGGCCAGGACTGTTTAATTTCCTGCGAAGGATCTGGAAGTGCATGATGGCACAGCCAAAAATTATTGACTACATGATAGTCCATGAGTTGTGTCACCTGCATCAGAAAAATCATTCAGATGCTTTCTGGAATGAGGTGGATAAAGTTATGCCGGATTACAGAGAGCGTAAGAGCTGGCTGAAAAAGCATGGTGCCGGGCTGGATTTATAATGACGAGAAGCGGATTTTGTACTTATGCAGCGATTAATTTATAGGCAACTTTATATGAAATTCGTTGACCAAAATTGTTCTGCATTTTCTTCCATTCAGGCTCAGAATGTGAAGCCACATAAGCATCTTTCTGGTGTTTAAAAATCTTAGATAAACTTTTTATTATCAATACTTCGGCTTTTGTAAGTGGTTCAACATCAGAAGTATCATATTCAAATATTACATCAAACAAATCAGCATAGTTATCCAATTGCGGCCCATGTGGCATAACAGCATATGTGGCACCGGTCATTCCTCGCCCAAGGTCCCTATAGGCTATAGAGTCGGCATACCAGCAGTTTTTAGCTCCATACAACCCTCTATCACCGGGAATGAGCAAGCTGTAATCCACATATTTTTCAAATTCCATATAAACGAGCTTGATTCTTCCCAGTGACAAATCTCTATTGCCCGAATACTCATTGTGCGGATCTTCAGGGCAGAGGATATCTCTTAAAGCTTTGTCACTTGCAGGTTTTTGTATTACGCCATTTCCCAGCGCACGATACTCATTTTGGAGCATTGGGCTCTGTCGGCAAGTTGTTGTTGTGACAGGCCAAGATTTTCTCGATAGGACTTTATTTCTTCCCCGGTCAGCAGGCCAACTTGTTGTCTATAACTCTCAGCAATGGCGAGTTGAGCATCAGCAGTCTGCTCAAGGGTTGATCTGGTCAGCCCACATTTCGGGCATTGTAAACTTTCAATCTGGCAGCTTACTTGTTTGCCACGAAATTCAATATTCTTGGTGACAATGGCGTTTGACATTTGACCATGACCGGCAGGGCAATTATTTTTCAAATTATCCATGCTTACCCTCCTTTCTGTCTTTATGTAGTGAGACGATCACCAGGGTGTCGTTGTAAAGAGCAAATTTAAAATAGATAGTTATGCCACCGAGAAGTGTTGATTCGGCAACAAAGGCAAAAAGTTCCGCACCCTGTATTTCAACTTCATAAGAACGTAAGGTAGGCCTTGCCCCCGCATAATTATCGGGTGTTATTAAGTTCAGAAGCTCTTGAACGATAGAGTTAAATTCCTTTTTAAACGAATAACCTAACTCAAACGCATCAGCTATAATAACATCCGGCTCAAGAATAGTTACAAATCCCTTCCTGAGTAAGGCGGTTGCATCTCTTAATTTTCTTGATAGTTCCCTGTGACTTGGTCTGACGGTCATGTCACCCTAACTAAATGGTAACATTTGTGACCGCCAAGTCAACATATATTGTCAACAAATGTTACTCCCGGAGGCTAAGGATTGGCGGTAACATCCTGATTCAGAATGTATAATTTGTTATTTGTCTAGATTTCAAATATATTAATTGTTCTGGCATAGACTTTTCCTGACGCCATCATGAATAAATCAAAAACATTTTCAATCCGCCATTTTTACATTTTTACGCCGCCCCTAACACGTTACATCCTTTTTTTGATAAGTAACCGGTACACTTCTCCGGCTAACTGCTCAGCTGTAAAGGGTTTTGCCAGGTACCCGTCAATGCCCATCTTTGCCGATGATTCAGCGGTAACATGCTCTGAATATCCTGTGCAGAGCAAGACAGGGATGTCCGGCCGAATCTTACGGATTTCCTGGAAAAGTTGCAGGCCCGTCATCTCAGGCATGGCCATATCCGTGATAACCAGATCCAGTATTTTTTTCTGTTTTTTAAAGATATTCAATGCTTCAACACTTGAAGTAGAGGCATAGGTTATATATCCCGCTTTTTCAAGGGTCTGGACCTCGTAATCGACAATCTGCTGTTCATCATCTACAAGAAGCACCCTACCCTCTCCTTCAAGAAACTCTATCTCGCCAACCGCATCTCTTAACTTGGTATCCGCTATCCTGGGCAGATACACCGTAAAAGAGCTCCCCTTTCCAGGGTTTGATTCTACGGTAACGGCACCGCCGTGATCGTTTACTATCCCGTGCACGACCGATAGTCCCAACCCGGTTCCCTCATTCTTATCCTTGGTCGTAAAATATGGCTCAAAAATACGATTTACATGTTCTCTGGCAACACCTCTACCGTTATCGGCAACAGTCAAGGTTACGTATTCACCGGCTGGCAGGTTGCCCAGATCAACGCCCTCGTGGGGAGCGATCATAACACTGTCAAGAGTAACCCTGATCCAGCCATTCTGATCCGCCAGGGCCTGATAGGCATTAGTGCACAGATTCATTACAACCTGATGTATCTGGGTCGGATCCGCCCGCACCATTGCCTTGGAGCGAATGTCTATTGACAGCTCAATATTGGCCGGCAAACTGGCCCTTAGGAGTTTCAAAACCTCTTTAACTATTGGATCAAGTCGAAGCGAGGACACATTCTTTTCCGTCTGTCGACTAAACGTCAAAATCTGGTCAATCAACTTGCTTGCCCTTTCCGAAGCGGTAATGATCTCAGTCAGGTTACTTTTTAAGAGATCATTCTCCTTACACAAAATAACAGACAGCTCGGCAAAACCTAGTATTGCCGTTAATATATTATTAAAATCATGGGCAATTCCACCTGCCAAAGTTCCGATAGCCTGCATCTTCTGTGACTGACGAACAAGATTTTCAAGTTGATCCTGCCTTGTGATATCTCGTTTCACAGCAACAAAGTGACTGATCTTACCCTGTCGATCCTTGACCGGAGTGATAATAACATCTTCTGTAAACAGAGTTCCCTTCTTCTTTTTGTTGACAAGTTTACCACGCCATACCCTTCCGGCAGTGATATCCTGCCATAATAATCTGTACAGATACTGCGGAATTTTTCCGCTTTTGAACACGCCGGGTTTTTGCCCCACAACCTCCTGCCAGGAATATCCTGTCGTTCGAATATAGGCAGGGTTAATATACTCTATGATTCCTTCAGGGTCTGTGATAACAACCGACTCCTCCGACTGCTCAACGGCGGTAGCCAGCAATCTTCGCTGCTCTTCCTCAACTATCCTTTCACTGATATCATGATATATTCTCTGGATTATTGTGCGCCCTTTTATGGTTGTGCTGCTGGCGCTTATCTGAACCGGAATCCGTCGTCCACTTTTATGGAGAACGAAAATATCCGTTGTGATACCGGAAATATTCCCTTGAGCATACTGCCGGAAAAGCCTGCGGTGCAAATCATGATCTTCAAATGGATGTAACTCCTTTTGATCAAGACCGATCAACTCCTCTATTGATCTTCCGGTCAAATCCACTGCTTTAGGGTTGGCCTCCAGTACAGTCAACGACTTGGCATCAAATAGAAAGATGGCATCACTGGAATTTTCCATCAGCAGCCTGTATTGCTCTCTGGAATCAAAAAGTTTTTCTTCAATCTTTTGTCTTCCTGATATATCCGTAACCGAAATCAACACCATATGCGCATCAGGAGGAGGGAGGACATCGACGTTTAAAATTACAACAAGAGGTTGCCCGGTAAGAGCAAAAAAGTCTGCTTCCAGTGTAAAATGGGTTTTTCCACTCAACAGGGCATGAACTATTGTCGTATAGGTGGAACGTGAATTTTCGCTTACGATGTCCCCTAAAGAAGACAGCAGGTGTTCTTTATCATGAGCGGCAAAAAGCTCAAGGGTTACTGAATTTACATCAACAATCTCTATCAACTCCAGAGAGCGCCTGATTTCATCTGCAGCAACAGGCCCGGCTGACTCCTGGAGACCGCTGTCTCCGCTTCGCCCGGTCTCTGCAAGCAGTCGGGAGATATCAAGCATCCATAACGAGATACTGGTATGCTGAAACAGGGAACGAAACCGCTGCTCACTCCGCAGAATTTCACTTTCAATTTTCTGTCGTTTGGAAATATCACGCTGAATTGTTTCCATCAGCCTGACCATATCATTGGCGTGCTGCAGTCGTTCTCCAACAAGCTGAAAGAGATCCTTCTCATCATTTGACCAGGGACGGGATGAACAGTCACAGAGACCAAACAGCCAGTGTCGATCATTTTTCATCTTGAGGATCATTGACAGCTGTGAACTATGCCTTTTTTTGCCACGACAGCTATCTAAACACATTCGACATTGCTCATCCCGAAAGGTCAGCGGCTTTTCCGCATCAAAAAGATCTTGAAAATGGGATTTAATTCTGGAATCAACTTGAATAACGGTATCCTGCTGCGAAAAACAGGGCGCGTCAGGACGACACGAGAAAACAGTACGACGGCAGGAAGGGGTGTCCTGAACACAGGGGTAGAGAAGCCAGACATTATCTACGGAAAAAACTTCCCGAACAGCATCGACGGTTGCCTGCATCATTGCATCGACATTCTCTTCCTGCTCAATAATATCTGTAAGCAATTTCAGCTGCTGTATTGTTTTGTTTCCCATTGCGCACAACCTGAGATCCGATGGGCAGAAGCCCGTTTTTTCAGTTAAAATACAATCATCCAGTCAATATCAATATCACTGATATCGTAACCGTTCACCAAATGGCAACTAAGATTGATAAACCCGTACTTGTAAGCGTTTACCAGATAAGCGCAGACTTCGGTGCTCCATATTCGTTCAAGCAGGCCGACAAATCAGATAAGCGCAGCGAAGCGGAGACTTCGATAGCTTGCCTATGTAAGGAGGCCTGATCGAACGAAGAGGGGGTGCTGGTGAACGTTTACCTGATGTCTATTCCCAACCTGCTGCCCACACGGAAGGGAGGCCTGATCAATGATTAATTTAACTGAGTGTACCCAATTTATTACGCCAATGGAACCGTTGATTAAAAACGGTTTTGGTTGCAGGCGGAGACAAAATCCTGAACGAGCAGACCGCTCCACCGAAATTATTTTCAGCTACCAAAAGACATACGTCTTTTTTGGCCGATAATAATGATAGACTCGTAAAAAGTCAAAATCGCTACTTGCACAGTACGGGATTACAAGATGATACGACCTCTCCGCCGTCGGTTTCGTGGCTTTTTACGACACCGACAATAACGGGAAATTTTAGACTTCTCTTGAGTAACGGTGATTATCTGTTATATATAATAATATATACACTTTTTTTTAAGAGTACTGACCAGGGATCACTGTCCAAAAATGCACTGCTCTTTTTCCATGCACCACAGCAGCATGAAAGAATTGTTCCTCAGCCGCGGAACTGTAATCCACTTCTTCTACATCATTTTTACCCGTCAACAATTCCATGATGCACAGTAATTCTCAGAACAATTCTTTCCGGCTCAAACTCTGGCAACCCTTTTCCAATCTCTCCATCTATGGGAAATTCGTTGATCAGGCCAAGGAGACCGGCCGGAACCGTGTAATACGCTTTGTCTCTGAAATGTGGGACTCAAGCGACTATTAATCTTCCCACCCTCCTCATTCCGGACACCCTCCCATGCCTACAACAACACCCGACACCGGGACCCTATATGTGGTGGCCACCCCCATCGGTAACCTGGAAGAAATCACCCCCAGAGCCGTTCGAATCTTGACGGAAGTCGATCTTATTGCCTGTGAAGACACCCGTCATACCAGAAAACTGATAAACCACCTGCAGATAACCACACCATTAACCAGTTATTATCGAGAAAAGGAACAGTACAAGGCAGAACTGCTCTTGCAGCAGTTGCAAAACGGAGTGCAGATTGCTCTCGTCTCCGATGCAGGCACCCCGTGTATCTCGGACCCCGGCTCAGTACTTGTCCGGCAGGCACGAGGAGCCGGAATACCTGTCGTCCCTGTTTCCGGCCCATCAGCTCTGATCACTGCTATCTCCGTGGCCGGTCTTGAACAATCCGGGTTTTTCTTTGCCGGCTTCCCGCCCTCCAAAAAAAAAGCCCGTAAAGATTTTTTCAAACAGCACGCCGCCCTGCCCTGCCCTCTGATCTTTTATGAATCGCCCCATAGAATTCAAACCTCTCTTCTTGACGCCATGTTTGCCCTTGGAGATCGACAGGCTCAGCTTTTTCGCGAACTCACAAAAGTGCATGAAGAGCACCGGCAGGGAACCTTATCCGAACTCAGCCAGAGTTGTGCCGGAAAAAATCGAGGCGAATTTGTCGTTATTGTCGACGGGGCTGAGCTGACCGCTCCCGACAAACCTGAAGATATTGACGAGCTTATTCTCTGGTACCGTGATCAGCAGAACGTTTCCCTTAAGAAAGCCGTACAGCAGATAGCCGCTGACCTGGATATTCCGCGAACCAAAATATATCAGAGGGCTCTGACCTTATGGAAAACCGGCCCAACCGACCCTGAGCGTTAACCTTCTTCAATCCTCCCCCATTAAAGGTACCCTTATGAACAGACTGGATTTTCTCAAAAAACAATGTTCCGATTCCGAACTCAGCCCGATGCTGCAGGCAGCAGGGCGTGCCGCCTTGACCGCCGGATTTATTTTAAAGGAACTCTACGGCAGACCTCATACCATAACCATGAAAGGAGAAATAAACCTGGTCACCGAGGCGGATGTTGCCGCAGAAACCGCGATTATAGCCTCCCTGCAGGAAGATGCACCGAATATTGCGATAATGGCTGAAGAGTCTGCCGGAGAAAACCCTGAACAACCAAAGGGCCGGGTCTGGGTTATCGACCCGCTCGACGGGACGACCAATTTTGCCCATGGTTTCCCCATCTTTGCCGTTTCCATCGCCCTGATGGAAAACGGCTCAACCATGGCCGGGGTTATTTACTGCCCCCTGCAGGATGAATTATTCTGTTGCTGGCGCGACGGTGGTTCATGGCTTAATAGTAAAAAGATTCAGGTGACTGATACGGACTTCCTGGTTCAATCCCTTGTCGCAACCGGCTTTCCCTATGACATCCATGCAAAACTCGATCAGGTAATGGAACAGATGCGTACTCTCCTGCCAAAGGTCCGAGATATCCGGCGGGCAGGTGCAGCAGCCGTTGATCTTGCCTATGTTGCCTGCGGGCGGCTGGATGGGTTCTGGGAGATGGATCTCAAGCCCTGGGATACTGCGGCCGGCTGGCTGCTGGTTGAAGAGGCAGGCGGCAAGGTCACTGATTTTGCAGGCAAGGCGTACTCTCCATTTTATCCGGAAATCCTTGCCGCCAACTCAGCGCTGCACCCTCTTCTTTGCGAGCAGCTTGGGTGAACGTAATACAGCAGGTCGAACCACCGAGATGGCTCACTCATCTGCTTATGCTGCTGACGGCGTCCCTGGTCTCCACGTCGTTTACAGTGGGCAAAGCCATTGCCGACGGTATGGATCCAACGGTTCTGACCCTGGTCAGATTCATCTGCGCCACTCTCTTCTTCCTACCCTACGTTGGCAGGAAATACGGAATCACCCGTCCTCCATGGCCCGTCCTGCTTCGCTACAGCCTGATCAGTCTGGCCCTGGTCGGATTTTTCATCCTCATGTTTCTGTCCCTGCGATATACCACCGCACTCAACACCGGGGTTATTTTCACCCTTGTTCCTGGAATATCCGGGATCTACAGCATGATTCTTCTTCGGGAAAGGCTTGGGACAAATCGACTGCTGGCCCTGATGTTTGCCATGATCGGCGCGATCTGGGTACTCTTTCATGGTAATCCGGCCAACCTGCTGGCCATGCATCTCAATCGTGGTGATCTTCTCTTTTTCTGCGGATGTTTATTAATGGCACTCTACACTCCCCTGGTGAAACTTTTTTATCGGGGCGAGCCCATGGCAGTCATGACATTCTGGATCCTGCTCACCGGCTGCGGCTGGCTGTTGATGATGGCTGCCCCAAAGCTCATCGCAACCCCCTGGGCCTCCATAGAGCCAATGATCTGGATCGGCATTTTGTATCTGGCCGTTTTCAGTACGGTTGTTACTTTTTTTCTCTCCCAGTGGTCGACTCTCTACCTGGGCCCGACCAGGGTCATGGCCTATTCATACCTGTATCCGCCGCTCATTCTTCTCATTGACTGGGCACTCGGGCACGGTCTTCCTTCAGCACGAATTCTGCCCGGCGTTTTTCTGATTACCCTGGCGATGATCGTTGTCCAGAGAGACAGTGCGAAGAAATTATAAGGTGAAGCCTCTGTATAAGCAATAGCCATTGAGCAGATTGGCAAAACAAAAAAACAATATAACGATTTAAAATAATAAGATCTTTTTAAAGCATAAAATTATTCATAAAAAATAAATAGGTCAGAGTAAAATTAAATTGAGGGTTATAAAAGATTTAATTTTACTCTGACCTATTTATGGTGTTGATCAAACTTCCACTGAACATCAACCTTGACCTTGCCTCGGAGGGTAAAAGGATAAAGGTTAGTGATTGCAAATCATAAATAAAGGTGAAAAATGTGGAGAAAAATCAGAAATCGACATGAGTCAAACAAAGATTTGCCCTCCCTTGCTTAAAGCCCTGATCACGGAATTCAACTGACACCAATGACTATGACTGAAATTTGGCGGCAATCCCTCCGGCAATAAAGCCGAAAAGGTGCCCTTCCCAGGAAACAAACGGCTGACCGGGCAAAACGCCAAAAATCATGCCGCCGTATGAAAATAAGATAAAGATGGAGATGACAATGTACTTGAATTTCTTCTGGAAGAAACCGACCAGCATCAAATACCCGTAGAGACCAAATATAATTCCCGATGCCCCTATATGAGTACCGCCTCCGGCGAACAGCCAGGTCAAAATTCCCTGAATCAAAGCAATCTTGATGAGAATGACAAACGTTCTCTTATTTTCCAATAATGAAAAGATAATGCCGAATATTAACAGACCGACTGTATTGAGGGCCAGATGCGAAAAACTGCCATGCAAAAACGGCGCGGTTATGATCCCCAGACCGCCCTGTAGTTCTCTCGGAACCAGACCATATTGTTGGAGAGGGAAAACAAAAGAGATGAAATGGACCGACCATATGATAACTATAAAGATAAATAGAGACTTGATCGGCTCGTAAAATGAAGAGCTGGAATTTTCCATGCGATTAATAGGGCCTGCCTCTTGCGATAATGATCATATAGTCGTCGTCCTCAAGGGTGTAGTCGGAATGGGGATTCGTGGAGAGCATCCCACCGTCTTCTTTCTGGATGCCAAGGACAATGGATTGTTTTTCCTGTTTCATGGTGGTGAATAATTCCAGGAAGGTGTTGCCGATCATTTCGTCCGGCACCCGGATGCTGTAGAGGTCATTGCCGTGTTGGGTGCTTAACAGTTCTGATACAATCTGACTGATCCCGTGATTGATGGCGGAACTGGCAATCAGATTGCTGGAAAGTTCATTGCCGACAATGATTTCATCGGCTTTGGCACGTTTGCAGTGCTGAACATTTTGTTCATCCACCAGTTCCACCACCGTATAGACGGCGGGGCAGAGGCTTTCGATGGTCAGAGTGGAAAGGACCACCTTGGCATCCCGTGCTGTGGCTTCGACCTGGTCGTCTCCAAGCACGATCACGGTCTTGGCCTGCTGGATATTAGCCCTGTCCAAAGTT
Source organism: Deltaproteobacteria bacterium (assembly GCA_024280455.1). Lineage (GTDB taxonomy): Bacteria > Desulfobacterota > Desulfobulbia > Desulfobulbales > Desulfobulbaceae > DRLX01. Next base: position 11,197 of record JAJRQC010000096.1, read on the forward strand.
TCTTCGTTGATGTTCCCTTTGATAAAGAAAAAATTGTCATCTATCGTTGGTTTCTCCTCTATATCGGCTATGAGGACAATAGGTGTTTCAGCAGTTTTGGAATCAGCCCTCAATTCATTGAGGATTGCTTTGGATCGATGGTTCCATTCTGCAAGAATAATGTGATTTTTAAATGTGTACGTACTCATCCCTTTGTTTTCCTTCATTTTGTTACTGATCAAAACACTGGCCAGGGTCGCGGACAGCATACCCAGCAGACCGATTCCGAAAAACATGATTAACATGGCAATAATCCGGCCGCCGATGGTAGTTGGTGAAATATCACCATACCCCACGGTAGTCAAAGTTACCACACTCCACCAGATGCCGTTGACCCAGGAGACTTCCGGCTCAAACCAGGAAATGCCTATGGAACTTGCCGCCACCATAATTCCGATCAGCAAAAGGAGCTTGATCAGGTTTTCACGCTGGAGGAAATGGAAGAAGTCAACTATTTTTTTCCCAAGCAGCATGGTCAACCCTAACTCTTTTAAATTCAAAAAACGAATAATCGGAAAACTACATTAAGACACAATGATCAACGATAATCGGGAAAAGTACGGTAAAGGCGTTTATCGATTTACGAGGTCTAGTCTAAGCCATTAATTGCCAAAAGTCTCTGTTGATTGTACTTCTGGTGAGATAGCCCATCATGTTGTAAACAAGCTGGGCCGCGGCAAATGAGCAGCTATGGAGGCTAGCAACAGGCGCAAACTCCACAACATCAAAGCCCAGACATATTCGGCCTGCCATGCATCGTTCAACAAGCCACATTGCCTGATACCATGACAGTCCTCCGGGAACGGGCGTACCGGTAGCAGGAAAAAAGGCAGAGTCCAAAACATCAAGATCAAAGGTCAAGTATACCTTTTCCGGGAAAGTCTCTGGAATCTGAACAGCCTCAATGCCTTTCCGGCAGATTTTTTCCGCATCAAAATAGGTGATTTTGTGTTGCTGGCGAAAAATATGTTCCTCGTAAGAATAGCTCCGGGTGCCAATCTGGATAAGGGGAATATCTTGGTCCCACACTCTCTTCATCGTACAGGCATGACTGAGCTTTGAGCCTTGATAGCTATCGCGCAAGTCGGCATGGGCGTCAAACTGTATCAGGCCAAATGAGTCATGCTTTTCGACCATGGCTTGGAGCGCTCCGAGAGTTACGGTGTGCTCCCCGCCAAGAATAACCGGAATACTCTGTGAAGCAAGAGCAGTGCTCACAACCGACTGAATATTGCTTAATGCCTCTTTAACAGGCCCATGGCAGTCAATATGCTCAGCAGTGAAAATACCGTAGTCAGCCGGAGTACTTTTTCCGTCAAATAACTCAAGTTGGGCTGACGCCCGAAGGATTTCAGTCGGCCCGGCAAATGTCCCTGTACCGTAAGAAACGCTCTTTTCAAGGGGAGCTGGTATAATGTGAAAAAGCGCCCTGTTGCGCGAAGACGGAGCGACATCCTGACCATGAAAATGCAAAGAATCTGTCATGTTTTCTCAGGAAAGCCTGTTGTTAAAGTCATGATAGCCAAACTCCTTTATAATGCGACAGTCATCACCTTTGGCCAGGGCGATGGCAGGTAGACGAACGCCATTAAAGGTTGTTGTCTTGACCATCGTATAATGGGCCATATCAGTAAATAGCAGTCGGTCGCCAACAGCCAACGGTTGATCAAAAGAGTAGTCACCCACCAGATCGCCCGCCAGACAACTGATCCCTCCCAACCGGTACAGGTGTTTTTTTATGCCGGGTTGCTCAGCACCGACAATTTCCGGACGATAGGGCATTTCCAGAACGTCCGGCAGGTGGGTTGCTATTGAGCAGTCCAGGATGGCGATATCAATATCGTTATGCAAGATATCCAGCACGGTTGACACAAAAATACCAGCGTTAAGGGCCACGGCCTCACCTGGTTCAAGGTAGATTTCAACATTATGTCGATTTTTAAAATTGATCAAAATTTGACAGAGATGCTCAATGTCATAGTCAGGCTTGGTAATGTGGTGCCCACCTCCCAGGTTGATCCAATTAACTGATCCTAGATGGTCGCCAAATGTTTTGTCGATGGCGTCCATAGTTCGTTGCAAAGCAAAGGAATCATTCTCGCAAAGTGTGTGGAAATGCAGGCCGCTGATGCCGGTCATATCAAAACCTGCCAGAGACTCCTTTCTGATTCCAAGGCGCGATCCAGAGACGCATGGATCATACCGCGGGGTAGATACTTCAGAGTGCTGCGGGTTCAGACGGATCCCGAACTGTACTTTATGGGCAAACTGCTCATAAAGGGGCTTGAACCTCTGCCACTGGCTGAGCGAGTTAAAGGTTACATAATTGCTTAATTCAAGTAACCGGGAAAGTGTTCCTGCACTATAGGCAGGTGAAAAGGTATGCACCTCACCGCCAAATTCTTCCCTTCCTAATCGTGCTTCATCGATTGAACCGGCGCAGGTTCCTGCTAATACCCGGTTCAGGATAGGAAAAGTGGGAAACATGGCAAAACCTTTCAGGGCCAGAAGTATTTTTACGCCGGTGCGTTGCTGCACCTGGTTTAAAATAACAAGATTTCGCTCAAGGGCCTCCTGGTCCACAACAAAGCAGGGGGACGGCAATTTCTGCAATTGCAGGTTTACGGTTTCGCCATCAATAATCATAACAAATTCCGGAGTGGTATCGGTTTCATACGACGAAGATCTCCCTGGTATTCCATCCATGAACGGTATTATGTCCCTGGAATTCAATATATTTTGCCTGCTTTGCCTGGGAAGAGAGCAAATCAGGGTATGACTCATCGCAGTACACTTCAACTTTCATGGGTGATCTCCATTTAGTTTAACGATGGTGTCGGCTAGTTGGAGTTTGGTGGATTGGTTGTCGTGGAGGTGGGTCTTGAGTTGATCGCAGAGGGCCATGAGTTCATCGACTTTGGCTACTATGCGGTGTTGTTCCTGCTCCGGTGCTATTGGGATTAATAAATCTGTTACATCAGACATTTTCAAGTTTGGCTGTAATCCTGTACCACTAAATCTTTCTTTATAACGATTTAAAACAAACAAACTTTGCAAATAGATAAAAACATATTCCTCATCTGTGTAGAGCCGAACTGCTGCCACTCGCTGATTAAGAAGCGACTTGTGATAACTACCAGGACATTTGCTGATTTTCAACCCTGTTGAGATATACGGACGAGTTAGGGCAAGAATAAGATCGTTCTTATTCACAATATATGCTTGATACTCTTCCAGAAAAGTAAATGGTAGGTAATCCTCTGTTTCAAGAAACTTACCGGCTCCAGCATTTGTAATTTTTATGACTTTTACACCATCTTCTGTATTAAAATTCGCACTCTTAAATGAGTTCCCAGAAAATACTCTCCCATAATTGTCCTTGTCAAACACTTTCATAGATTAATTCCTGACACTGAAAGATACAGAAAAGCCTCCATCTTTCCAGCTAGTCTGACTCAAACTGACGTCCAGTGTGAGCCGTTACTACCAAAAATAAATTTCAAATAGATTG
>JAJRQC010000097.1 GCA_024280455.1 Deltaproteobacteria bacterium
ATGGCAATCCTCCAATTGTTTGTATTCCAAAAAAAAATGGTTTGGAATAAGATTGTCATGACTCATCTGTTTGTACAGAGTATTTTCATCGTTTGTTGTGCCCGGCGTGCCGGGAATGATGGTTTATCTGAAAATAGCCCATGAAGATGGAACTTTTAGGCTATTTTCATCCTTGGTTGTGGCTGTGACGTTAAAAATCTTGGTCCAGCCATGCTGGTTTATCTGATTACCACTATCGGGAAATCTCATATGTTTTTAAGCAGTAAATACTGTAAGCGATGGTATCCCTTGGTTACACTAGAGTTTATCGTCTCAACATTACGGTGTACCCGGCCATAAAAATATTACCGGTTGAGCATTGGTGGTAATCAGAAACTTTTATGCTGCCCGACGTTCCAGGCAAAGGCTGTCATCGGCAACCTGTTTTTCCTTCATTGCCAGATACTCATCGAAGTCCATCATCACGTCGATAATACCATCAGGAGTAATTTCAACAATCCTGTTAGCCACGGTTGAGACAAACTGATGGTCATGGGATGCAAACAGCACGACCTCGGAAAAGTCAATCAGGGCGTTATTTAACGAGGTGATGGATTCAAGGTCAAGGTGGTTGTTAGGCTCGTCAAGAATGAGCGCATTGGCTCCGGACAGCATCATCCTTGAGAGCATGCAGCGAACCCGTTCCCCGCCGGAAAGAACAGCGGTCTTTTTCATGGCTTCCTCGCCGGAAAAAAGCATTTTTCCCAGAAATCCACGCACAAAACTCTCACTCTCCTTTACAGGTGCAAATTGACGCAGCCAGCCGATAAGATCGAGCTCTTCATCATTAAAATACTCGTTATTCTCTTTTGGAAAATAGGCATTTTTGATGGTGACGCCCCAGCGAAAGCTGCCTTGGTCCGGTTCAAGCTCTCCGGCCAGAATCTGGAACAGGGTGGTTTTGGCAAGACTGTTCATACCGACAAAGGCAATTTTATCCCCTTTATTCACGGTGAGCGACAGGTCCTCAAACATGGAAACACCATCGACTGCTTTGGCAAGACCGTTGATTTCAAGAATAACGTCGCCGCAGGGCCGTTCAGGTGTAAAGGCGATATAAGGATATTTTCGCGAAGAAACCGGCATGTCTTCAATAGTCAGTTTCTCGAGCAGTTTCTTTCGCGAAGTTGCCTGTTTGGCCTTGGAGGCATTCGAACTGAAACGTTGGATAAATGACTTGAGTTCCTCCGCTTTTGCCTTTGCCTTTTTGCTCTGAGTTTCCTGCTGGCGAAAATGAAGCTGACTGGCCTGATGCCAGAAGTCATAGTTGCCGACATAGACCCGGATCTTACCAAAATCAATATCCGCCATATGGGTGCAGACCTGGTTCAAGAAATGCCGGTCATGGGAAACAATAATTACGGTGTTCTGAAAACGTGCGAGGAAATTCTCCAGCCAGGTGATGGTCTTTAAATCCAGATGGTTTGTGGGCTCATCAAGAAGCAGAATATCAGGATTTCCGAACAGGGCCTGGGCAAGCAGGACCCGAACCTTGTCGGTTCCGTCGAGTTTTTTCATATTTTTATGCAGAAGATCTTCCTGAATCCCCAGTCCGCTAAGCAGCACTGCAGCCTCTGCTTCCGCCTCATAACCGTTCATTTCACCGAATTTGACTTCCAGTTCGCCTGAACGGATACCGTCTTCCTCGTTGAAATCAGCCTTGGCATAGAGTGCGTCGCGCTCTGCCATCACCTTGTACAGTTTTTCATGCCCCATGATTACGGTATTGAGAACAGTATGGGTATCAAAGGCAAACTGATCCTGGTTCAGCATGGCGATACGCTGGCTGGACCCTTTGCTGATGGTACCCTTATCCGGATCAAGTCGACCCGCAAGGATTTTCAAAAAGGTGGATTTACCAGCGCCGTTTGCACCGATCAGGCCATAACAGTTGCCAGGGGTGAATTTGATATTGACGTCCTGGAAAATAATTCTCTTACCATAGGCAAGAGCAACATTGGATGCGGTAATCATGGTCGTGTCCGTACAATACTGCTACAACAAAAAATAGTGCAGCAGAAGGTTGAAAAGATTTTTTTAAATATCAGAGGGAAGAGATGCTATAACAAATCGTCGTCCTGCGGGGCAAGGGGATCCTGTTCACCGGTCGGATTGTTCTTTTTTTCAAGTTTACGTTGACGTTTTTCTTCTTTTTTCTTTTTCTTTGCTAATTCTTTCTGGCGCTTTTCATATGAATAGTTTGTTTTTCTGGCCAAGATTTCCTCCCTGTTCTACCGTTATGCTTGCTGCAAAAAAAAAGACCCCGCACAGTGCGGGGTCTTCGCAATGATCTATATCAGTGCTTACTGCTGTACGACATTCTCAGCAGCAGGGCCTTTGGGGCCGTCTACGACATCAAAGGTTACTCGTGCTCCTTCCTCAAGGGATTTGAAGCCCTGAGCCTGAATTGCGGAATGATGTACGAATACATCCTGACCGCCGTCCTGCTCAATAAAACCAAAACCTTTTGAATCGTTAAACCACTTTACTGTTCCTTCGCTCATTTTGTACAACTCCTTAGTGCTGGGTTCTTTTTAAGAACCACTTTGGTATAGAGTCAAAACATCACCTGATGCATCGACTGGATGTCTGGGGTTCCAGACAAAATTGCCTTTTTATTCCACAGGATTTTATGCCGAACGGACAGAAGAAGAGTCAAGGACCTTATCTTTTGTTTCGCCGGTTGCAGCCCATGAACGCTTTTCTACGGTTCATATACTACGACAACCTGAGGCGGTTGAATTGTATCGCTGCACGACCCAACCCCACCATATACTTTCAGACTGTTTTTCCGGTTTATGTAATCAGCATAAACTTCGACGGCAACGAGCGATGTTGGAAAACAACGAGGTTAACGAGGACAACCTGACGGGATATTATATGTTTCGACTCTAAAATATACATCATTAATCAGGCTTTGCAACAAAATAATTAAGAATCACAATTATTTTTTTAAGCGATATGTTTGGTCGAATGAAATTGGAATATATTTTTAGTTTGATTTTTTGTCACCCTGCAGCTAGAAACACTCATTAACTATAGAAAATATACCCCCCTCATTCTGGGGAATACTCATTGCCCAAGCCTGCTTGGCAGGAGAGACTAAGGGTTCGCTCAGAAATAACTTCGTAGAGATGAGGTGTAATGTGGACATTTAGAGAAGTGATCTGATTGCATGCAACCGCAGGCGTAGCAGGGCTACGTCGAGGATTGTATAATTGAAGATCGCTTTTCTAAATGTTCA
>JAJRQC010000098.1 GCA_024280455.1 Deltaproteobacteria bacterium
ATGGCTTCAATGGCGATCTTGGCTTTAAACTTGTCCGAATGTGCCCTTCTTTTTCCTTTCATTTGCATCCTCTTTTAATACCAGTTTTGGAATGCAAATTCCACTTAAGAGGGTGGCCCTAAAATTGGGGGTAAGCGCACATCTCTTCGGGCACCGGGTAGGGCGCCTGGGTAAGCGGGTTGTCCTGACTGGGCGCCACCGGACTGGGGGCGATGGATCGTGCGGCCGGGTTGACCTCGGGCCAGGCCATTCGTCCGCAATGAAACATCTGCATGATCGCAATCGCGCCATGTTTTTGTATTTCTTTTACAACAGGCTTCCAGGCATCAACTTGAGGTTGATTCGTCATTCGTGCCTGACCGGGATAGCCCTGGCTGCTCTCGTAATCGGTGACGATCGCCTCGGTAAAGACTACGGTAGCACCATTTTCAGCCCGGCGGACGAGAAAATCAAATACGTCCTGTCGTGGAATGCTCTCGGGGCCAGCCGACATCCTGGTCATGGGTGCCACCCCCAGACGATTGCGAAAGGAGAAATCCTTGATCTGGAACGGTGAAAAAATTTCTTCGGTGCTCATATGCTTTTCCTCAGGACGGTAGGCTCTATTTATTGATTTTTTGTAACTTTTCAATAATGATGGACTCGTAAAAAGGCAAAAACGCCATTTGTTCAGTACGGAACTACAAGAAGTTATAACCTTTCCGCCGTCGGTGGCGAGGCTTTTTACGACACCGACAATAATGATGGACTCGTAAAAAGGCAAAAACGCCATTTGCTCAGTACGGAACTACAAGAAGTTATAACCTTTTCGCCGTCGGTGGCGAGGCTTTTTACGACACCGACAATAATCACAGAAGGGCAATGCATTATGTGATGACATTCCTCCTGGAGGTTTCATCATCGCCGCTCCTTTTTTCGGGAGTAGTCTTCAGTCCGGCAGTACAGCTGCCGCACATGGCCCCACCGGTTTGGTGGCACATGCCGGTGAGCCCGTGGCGTGTCCCGGCCTGTCTTCTCTTGCAGTAGCTGATAAGAACCGCGACAAAAAGCAGGAGGATAAACGTTGTGGCCAGGTATGTCAGAAAAGTCATCATATATGCAACATAATCACTGTTTGTCGATGTGGTTGAATATTTTGTATAATGGGCTCTCAGGGTACGGAAGATTGTTTTTTAACCAAAATTATCAGCGTGAATGTTTTCCTCTTCCACTCCGAGATCGGTCAGCATGTCGACTACCGCCTTGGTCATCATCGGCGGCCCGCAGAGGTAATAGTTAATATCTTCCGGGGCAGGGTGATCCTTGAGGTATTGGTCAAAGACCACCTGATGGATAAATCCGGTCCGGCCGATCCAGTTGTCTTCCGGTTGGGGCTCGGACAGGGCAACATGGAACGAGAAGTTGTCATGCTCCCGTTCTAGTTGTTCGAACTCTTCGACATAAAAGAGTTCCTGCAGGCTGCGGCCGCCGTACCAGTAGGAGACCCTGCGCCCGGTCTGTTTTGCCTTGAAGAGATCAAAGATATGGCTGCGCAGGGGTGCCATCCCGGCCCCGCCGCCGATGAGCATGACCTCGGAATTACTGTCATCCATGAAGAACTCGCCGAAGGGTCCGGCAATGGTCACGGGGTCACCGGGCTGGAGGTTAAAGATATACGAGGAGACCTGTCCCGGCGGTATGGATGCATCTCCTCTGGGCGGAGGACTTGCAATTCGGATGTTGAGTTTGATTATTCCCTTCTCACCCGGGTAGTTTGCCATCGAGTACGCCCTGGTGACCGGGGTGTGGACGTGGGATGTGTACTGGAACATCTTGAACTTGGTCCAGTCGGCGAGAAACCGTTCGTCGATGTCGAAATTGGCGTACTCTAGGGTGTGCGGCGGAACTTCGATCTGAATATAGCCACCGGCCCGGAAGTTGACCTCCTCACCTTCGGGCAGGTCAAGGACAAGTTCTTTGATAAATGTCGCCACATTGTTATTGGAACGGACTGTGCACTGCCATTTTCTGGCGTCAAGCATTTCCGGGGGCACTTCAATCTGCAGGTCATGTTTGACCTGCACCTGGCAGGAGAGCCGCATGCCCATGCGGGCTTCCCTGTTGTTGATATGGGCTTTTTCCGTGGGCAGCAGACTGCCGCCGCCCTTTTTGACAATACACCGGCACTGGCCGCAGCTGCCGCCGCCTCCACAGGCCGATGAAAGAATAACTCCGTGGTCGGAAAGGGTTGTCAGCAGTTTGTTTCCCGGTGAGGCGGTAAAACGTTTTTCATCGTTGATGACCAGAGTGACTTCGCCGCCAGACAGCAGCGTCTTTTTGGCCAGTACAATCAGGGTGACCAGGATGAACTGAAGAGTCAGAAAACAGATCACCCCATATAAGATTTCATTCATTTGCTCAAACCTGCATTGTAATCAGTCTCTGTATTCAAGTCCCCAGTCAAAACGAGATCTCCATACCTGCAAGCCCCATAAAGGCCATGGCAATGAGGCCGGTGGTTATAAAAGTCAGGCCGAGACCGCGCAGGCCTGCAGGTGGATTGGCATATTCAAGCCGTTCCCTGATCCCGGCAAGGCAGACTACGGCCAGAAAGAATCCGGCCCCGGCCCCAAATCCGTAGGCAACACTTTCGCCAAAGGTATAATTACGTTCGACCATAAACAGGCTGCCGCCGAAAATCGCACAGTTGACGGTAAGAAGCGGCAGGAATATGCCCAGGGTGTTGTAAAGAGAAGGAACAAAACGGTCGAGGAACATCTCCAGTATCTGCACCACGCCGGCAATCACCGCAATGTAGGTCAGCAGACCGAGAAAGGTGAGGTCAAGGTCGGGCTGACCGGCCCAGGTCAGGGCCCCGGGTTTGAGCACATGGTTGAGGATAAGATTGTTGATCGGCACCGTAATGACCATGATAAAAAGAACTGCAGCTCCCAGGCCGGCGGCGGTTTTTACCTGTTTGGAAATGGCGAGAAAGGTGCACATTCCCAGAAAAAAACTCAACGGCAGGTTCTCCAGGAAGATGGAGCGGATAATGATGTCGAGATAATGGGTCATCATTTTTTCTCCTGCTGTTCCGGATCAAAGGTGCGAAGAATCCAGATAATCAGGGCAATAAGGAAAAACGCACTGGCCGGCAGAACCAGCATGCCGTTGCGCATATACCAGCCGCCGTTAGTGGTCAGGGGCAGAATCTCAAAGCCGAACAGGGTACCCGCTCCCAGCAGCTCCCGGACAAAGGCCACCGACATCAGGATAAAGCCATAGCCCAGACCATTGCCGAGTCCGTCGATAAAACTGGGGATCGGCGGGTTGTTCATGGCAAAGCCTTCCGCCCGCCCCATAACGATACAGTTGGTGATGATCAGGCCGACGTAAATGGATAACTGTTTGGAAAGTTCAAAAGAGTAGGCCTTGAGGATCTGGTCGACCAGAATGACCAGGGTAGCGATAACGGTGATCTGGATACCGATTCGGACGCTGTTTGGAATCTGGAACCTGACGATGGAGATGATCAGATTGGAAAAGGCGACCACCAGGGTCACACAGACGGACATGACAAAAGCGGTACTCATCTGCCCGGTTACGGCCAGGGCGGAGCATATGCCCAGCACCAGCAGGGCGATCGGGTTGCGCTGGAATATGGAGAGAAGCAGTAATTCTTTTTTTGACTCAGCCATTTTGGTTCTCTCTGAGTTGTTTCAGGTAAGGTTTGAAGCCATGTTCGCCAAACCAGAATTCCATAAGTTTGCTGACCCCGTTTGCGGTCAGGGTTGCCCCGGAAAGGCCGTCGATCTGGTATGGGGCCTGCTGTCCGGATGGGTCAACCGTGCCCTTGATGACCTTGAGTTCCATTTTTCCGTCCGCTGTGTAGAGTTTTTTTCCCTGCCAGCCGTCCTGCCATCTGCGGTTTTCGATTTCACCGCCGAGCCCGGGTGTCTCTCCGTGTTCGTAAAAGGAGACCCCGCGGATGGTGTTTGCATCAGCGTCAACGGCAACGTAGGCATACATGGTCGACCAGAGGCCCTTGCCCCGGACCGGCAGGATGATCTGGGATATTTCGCCGTCTTTTTTGTTCCTGACCAGATAGACAAGGGAGTATTTTTCCAGGCGGCGCAGTCCGGCAAGGTCCTGGTCAGGTGCCAGAAGACGTCCGCCGGCCGCTGTCAGCGCGGCCTTGAGCTGGTCGTAAGATTCTGGAGAGAGTTGATCTTCGGGTACATATTTTCCGGTGCTCAGATTAACAATTTTGGTTTCAATCGGTTTGAAAAGTTCGTCAATGGATGTACCCGGTTCATAAAGCCCGGCCGCATAAAGAATATTTTTTCTCTGGTCTTTGAGCTTATTGGCCTCCTGCATGGGACGCAGGCCGACAGCGGCCCCGGCAACCAGCAGGGAGCAGACAAAGGCAAGGATAAGGACCGAGTAAAAGGATTTGGCAACTGATTCATCAGCCATGACGCAGCCTCCTCCTCTTGATGTTGGCTTCAATAACAAAGTAATCAAACAGAGGCGCAAACACATTGCCCAGGAGGATGGCCAGCATGACTCCTTCAGGGTAGGCGGGATTGGCCACCCGGATCAGAATGGCCAGCACCCCGATCAGCAGGCCGTACAGCCATTGCCCGGTGGCGGTGTGGGCGGCGGAGACCGGGTCGGTGGCCATAAAAACCAGGCCGAAGGCAAAGCCGCCCAGAACCAGGTGCCAGTGGGGCGGGATCGCGTACATGGGATGGGCCGCCGTCGTCTGGAGCCAGAAAAAAAGACTGCAGCCAAGGCCGCCCAGGAGCATGGCAAGCATGATCCGCCAGGAGGCAATGCCTGTGAGGAGCAGAACAGCAGCGCCCAGCAGACAGGCCAGGGTCGAGGTCTCACCCATGGAGCCGGGCACGGTACCGAGAAAGGATTGGAGCCAGGTGACGGAAAGGGAATCCATCGGAGCGCCGGACCCGGCGGCGGCAATCTGACCAAGGGCCGTGGCGCCAGTTACGCCGTCGACCGCGGTCCAGACCGCGTCACCCGACATCTGGGCCGGATAGGCAAAAAAGATAAAGGCCCGGGCAACCAGGGCCGGATTCATGAAATTCTGACCAACCCCGCCAAACACCTCCTTGGCAAATACAACCCCGAAGCTGATCCCGACTGCGACTTGCCAGAGTGGGATCGCAGGCGGTAATGTCAGGGCAAAGAGCAGGCTGGTGACCAGAAAGGCCTCTGAAAATTCGTGACCCCGGATCAGATTGAACAATCCTTCCCAGATCGAGCCCACCAGCAGGCTGACCAGATAGACCGGCAGAAAATAGAGTGCCCCATGGGCAAAGTTGGAAACCAGGCTGCCCGGATCACAGCCGATGAACCCCATGATATCGCCCCGCCAGCCCGCAGGCGTTGCAAGGCCCAGGGACTGCAGGGCGGAGTTGGCCTGATAGCCGGTATTCCACATGGCCATCAGCACGCAGGGCAGCAGGGCGACAATGACCGTGATCATGATCCGTTTCAGATCCATTGCGTCCCGGACATGGGGAGCATTCTTTGTGGTTTGGCTACTCCCGAACAGAAACGAATCAAGGGCCTCGTAGAGCGGGTACCAGTGCTCAAGACGGCTTCCCTTTTTGAAGTGACGTCCGAAGGCTTCAGAAATTTCGCTCAGTCGTTTCATATTTTTTGTATTTTATATTCTATCCAGCTTCGTATGGATTGAGCGCCGAAAGGTGCGTAAAATTTACGTCTTTGCGTGAGGCTGTCCATCAGCCGTCGAGCTCAATGGAGGTCAGGACCTTGCGTAACGGGGTGCCGAACGTATTCTTGCCGGGACAGACAAAGGAGGCAAGGGCAAGGTCTTCTTCAATCAGTTCCAGGCAGCCGAGCTGCTTTGCCTTTTCCGTATCTCCAACTGCCAGGGCCTTGACCAGTGAGGTCGCAATGATATCCAGCGGCATGACCTCCTCATAGGTGCCCAGTGGATATATGGCCCTTCGGCCACCCCAGAGCGCGGTGCTGAACGGGAAACCTTTTGTATTCTTTTCAAGGGCCGAGGTGAAGAGAGGCTTGATCGAGAACCGGTCTTTTCCGGGCTTAAGCCAGTTGAACAGGGCACGGCCATTGCTGTTTTCCAGAACCGAGACCAGGGTATGGTAGCGCCCGAGAAAGCCGAAATTTCCCTCTGATGTCCTGCCGTCAAGCACCGAACCCGAGAGAATTCGTAATTTTTTATTCTCCTGAAGCTCCTGTCGGCAGAGCTCTGTAAGGGACGCACCGATCCGGGTGGCGATCAGGGATGGATTGCGTACTTCGGTACCGGCCAGAGCCACTACTCGCTCTGTGTACAGGTGGCCGGTTTTTCCCAGATGACCAAGGGCGATGACATCCTGGTAGCCGATGTGCCAGACTGTTTTTCCCTCATGGACCGAATCGATGAAATGGATATGGGTTGAGGGCAGTCCGGCCGGGTGCGGGCCCTGAAATGTCCAGTATTCAAGGCCGTCAAGTTTTTCAGCTGCAGATACTTGTTCCGCTCCGCTGCAGTAATGGATCGGGACGGCAAGCAACTGTCGAAGCATTTTCAGGCCCAGTTGGTACTCCTTTGGCGAGCGGGCAATGATGACCTGCGGATCCGCGGCCAGGGGGGCGGTATCGATTGCGGTAATAAACAGGGAAGCCGGGGCTCCGTCGACCGCCGGGATTTTTCCATAGGGCCGGGTGCGGAAACAGGTCCACATTCCGGATTCAAGCAGCAGGGAGCGGATTTTTTCAGCGGCCATGTCCTCGGCCGGACGGGTTGCCGGATCAAAAAATTGAAAAAAATCCTCTCCGGCCAGCTCAATAACAAGAGATTCAAACTTTCGGCGTGGCCCCCGGTTGACGGCAATGATTTTGCCACAGCCCGGAGCGGTAAAGTTGATCCCCTTGTTTTTCTTATCGGAAAAAAGGAGCTGACCGGTTTTGACCAGATCACCCTCTTTGACCTGCATGGTCGGTTTCATGCCGATGTAATCATCACCGATAAGGGCGACATGGCTGATTGTATTGGCCGGGCGCATTTTTTGTTCCGGACGGCCGGCCATAGGGAGATCCAGTCCTTTTGTGATTTGAATGGATTGCATATCAGGCAAAGAAACCGGTGGTGTTGGCGTGGTTGAGCTGTTTGTCGACTACATACCCTTCGCAGCCGTCCATGGATTCAAGCAGCTCAAGACCGTCTTCCCTGCCCAGCACCATAACTGCGGTTGCCAGAGAGTCGGCCAGGGCGACATTGGGTGCGGTTATGGTACAGCTTGCTAGTTCCGGCGGGGAAAAGCCGCTTTTCGGACTGATAATATGATGATTTTTAAGGTCCGGGGTAAAGGCCTGCAGATAGTCGCCCGAGGTGGCGACCGCCTTGTCGCTGACCTCGATGATGACCGGTTTGTTTTTTGACTGCGGCCGCGGGGAGCGCAACCCTATGCGCCAGGGTGACTGGTTGTCCTTCTGCCCGGATACCATCAGATCGCCCCCGGCCTCGACATAGACATTTGCAAAGCCGTGGTTTCGCAGGGTGGAGACGCCCTGATCAACAATGTAGCCCTTGGCGATACCGTCCAGAGAAATGCCCATCCCTCTTTTTTTAAACCGTATCAGGTCGTTGTTGACATGCAGGTCTGCAAAACCGACCAGCCCTCTTGTTGCAGTAAGCGCTTTTTGATCTGGATGATCATTTTGACCGCGGATGGACTCATGCATCTGCAGAAGCGGCAGGATGGTGACGTCAAAGGCGCCTGCGGTTTTTGTACTGATATCCCGGGCCAGGGACAATACCTCGAGCAGGTGCGTACTTGGATCAGTCAGCCTGCCGTTGTTGTTGAGTCGGGCCACCTCACTGGTTGTGCTGTGCCTGCTGAGAATCGACTCGAGCGCCAGCATCCTGTCGATGGTCGTGTTGATCGCCTCTTCGCAGGCATCCCGATCCGGGCCGTACACGGTGAGATTGAGGACCGTCCCCATGATCGGCTGACTCCTGCGGGCCACCTGCAGCGGTTTGCCGCTGCCGAACAGGCCAAGTCTCCAGCAGGCGGCAGTTGCTCCGGCCACTGCGACAATCTGCATGAACCTGCGTCGGTTGAGATATATGGGTGTTTTTTTTGTTTTGTGCTCCATCATGAGGCCTGTGGTGGAAGTTCAATGGGTATGGTAGTGGTTGAAGTTTATTTATTGTTTTTACATGGTTAGGCGGATCTTGATTAGCTGCGGTTCTTTCGGTTCGCTCATATCTTATTCACTATGGAATCCCGCACTTCGCACTTGGTTTCGGCCATTGTTTTTTGCCTCGTACAGGGCCTTATCGGCTGCGGCAATTAATGTTTCCGGTTGGGAACCTCGTTCAGGAATAGCGGTGGCTACGCCGACACTGATTGTCAGGTGGTCCGCAACCTTGGAATTTTTATGGGGAATGTGCTGGTCTTCAATTTTAGAGCACATATTCTTTGCCACCTCAAGCGCTCCATGCACACCTGTCTCCGGCAGGATGGCGACAAATTCTTCGCCACCGTAGCGGGCGACCATGTCGGTCTCTCGATGTATAGAGTTCTCCAGGGTCTCAGCGACCTGTTTCAGGCAGTCATCACCTCCCTGGTGACCATAGGTGTCATTAAAAAGTTTAAAGAAGTCAATATCAAGCATAATAATGGAAATGGAGGAACTGTGGCGTATAGCTCGCAACCATTCTTTTTTTAACAGCTGGTCGAATCGCCTCCGGTTTGCAATCCCGGTCAAGCCGTCCAGGGAGGAGAGTCTTTGCAGGATTTTATTGGCCTGAGCTAACCGTTGTTGACTTTTTCTTAAGGCCTTGAAGGCTTCGTCTCGTTGCTTCTGGTTAATGTATGCCTGGGAATGATATCGGATGCGGGCAATGAGTTCGATTTTGTCGGGAAGCTTGACCAGGTAATCGTTGGCTCCAAATTCAAAGGCCTTGCTCTTTATTTCCGGTTCTTCCTTAGTCGAAAGCACGATTATCGGGACTTGGGCGGTGATTGGATTGGCGCGATAGAATTTAACCATGGTCAGGCCGTCGATTTCGGGCATAACCAGATCTTGGAGGATGATGGTCGGTTTTAGTTTTTCCGCAACCTTCAGTGCTTCCGTCGGATTCTTGCAGTAGTGGAAGTCAAAATCTTCAGTTGTCAGGGCCCGCCGTATCACCTCGGCAATCATCTGTTGGTCATCGACCAGCAAAATCGTTATCTTGTATTCCTGAACATCTTCAAATCCAAGATCAATTTCAGGTAACTCGTCAATCATGATGACCTCATCTCCATCCACTGCGTATTAACTCAATTATTCGTGTTCCAATCTCATCTATCGGCAATACTTCATATATGGCGTCTGCCTCAATCGCTGCTTTCGGCATGCCGAAGACGACAGAGCTTTTCCGGTCCTGCGCTATGGGGTAATGGCCGTTTTGTTTCAGCGCAGCCATTCCTTCGGCCCCGTCTCTTCCCATACCGGTTAAAATCACTCCCAGGCAGCTTCCATTCCAATGTGATGCCAGGCTCTTGAAGAACACATCCACCGAAGGGTGATAATAGTTATCCTTTGACTCCGGTGTATAGGTCAGTGATGTATCCTTATTCATTATCACATGGTCGTCGGTGGAGGGGATCAGTACGGTTCCCTCCTGCGGGCGTTCTCCTTCGTCAAGAACTTTTACATTTAAGTGTACCTGGCTGTTCAGCCAGTTGGCAAGGCCCTCTGTAAACTTTTTGTCCATATGTTGTATGACGACGATAGAGACAGGAAAGTCGGCAGGGAACAGGGTGAGAATCTGGAGTAATGCCTGGGGGCCGCCGGTGGAGCTGCCGATGGCAATAAGGTTTTTTTGTTTATTCTTTGCCGACACTGTGACCTTTGCAGGCTTTGTTGGTGAGTCCGGTTTTAAACGGGAGGTGAGCCGGCTGATTTGGGCAATCCGATTGATTTTCTTAAGAAGTTCCGGTGCTCTCCCCTGTTTGCCGCTGCCGGTTACGGGTGTTGCCACCACGTCAAGGGCACCGGCTCCCATGGCCTCGAAGACCTTGCCGCTGTTGCCGGACACACTCGCCGTAACCAGTAGAATGTTACAGGGGGTGGACTGCATGATTTTCCTTGTGGCCTCCACCCCGTCCATTTTCGGCATGATCAGGTCCATCAGGATCAGGTCGGGGGTATCTTCGGCCGCATGGGAGACCGCAACGGCTCCGTTATCAGCCGTCCAGACGACCTGGTGCTCACCCGATACAATCAGAGCCCTGCGCAGCGCTTCCACTGCCATGGGCATGTCATTTACAATTCCTATCCTCACACGTTCCTCAATATACTTTCATTTCGAGTTTGAATTATATCCTATCTACAGCACTGTTGTACGGACCGTTGTTCAGGGTTCAGTCCTGCTCCGGACCACCAATCAGGTCCTCCACCGCTTTGACCAGGGTTTCGTCCTGAAAACTGCCCTTGGTCAGGTAATAGTCAGCCCCGGCTTCAAGCCCCCGGTTGCGGTCCTCTTCCCGGTCCTTGTAGGATACAATAATTATCGGCAGCATTTTAAAGCGTTGATCCTGACGGATCAGCGTAACCAGTTCTATACCGTCCAGGCGCGGCATATCCACATCCGTGATAACCAGATCAAAGGGTTCGTTGCGAATGCTGTTCCAGCCGTCCTGTCCGTCAACCGCTACCTCCACATCATACCCCTGGCCGGAAATCATTTTTCGTTCCACCTCGCGCACGGTAATGGAGTCGTCAACCACGAGAACGCGTTTTATCCGACGACCGACCAGCAGGTCTTCCATGTCGATACGCTGCAGCCGGTTACCGGAAATAAGGTGATCAATGGAACGGACCATATCCTCCACATCGACGATCAGAACCGGGGTACCGTCTTCAAGGATAGCGGCGGCATTGATATCCTGGACCTTTTGCAGTCGCTTGTCAAGAGGATGGACAACCAGATCACGGATGCCGATAAAGGCGTCTACGATAAGGCCGTAGCGGTTGTGACGGTCACTGATAACCAGAACCGGCAGTGTGTCTTCATTCGTTTCCGCTCCCGCACTTTTTTCAAGAACCTGGTGTGCTGAAACCAGGCCGATTCGTTCACCGTTGAAGGTGACATACTGGCGCCCCTCGACCTCTTTAACCTTATCCTGTCGCAGCTTGAGTACATGATCGATGGCAACCAGCGGAAAGGCATAGTCTTCTTCACTAATGGTGACCAGCAGCGAGCGGGTCACCGAAAGCGTCAGGGGGAGTTGCATCTCGAAGGAGGAACCCTCGTCAGGTGTTGTGTTTATCCGAATGATGCCTCGGACTTCATGAATGGCCCTGTGCACCACGTCGAGGCCGACCCCGCGACCGGAGATCGTACTGACTTTATCCCGGGTACTGAAGTTCGGCAGGAATAGAAAGTCGAGCAGTTCTGTTTCGTTCAATGCCCTGGCTACTTCCTCAGCAATCATTTTCTTGTCGATAACCCTGCGGCGCAGTTTCTCAAGATCAACACCCCGCCCGTCATCGCTGACTATGATATTGAGCATGCCCGCACGGTGTCTCGCTTCGACCCGGATAGTTGCCTTTTCAGGTTTTCCGGCCAGTTTTCGCTCTTCGGGATATTCAATGCCATGGTCTACTGCATTTCTGATCATGTGATTGAGTGGAGATTCGATTTTGTCTAGAATATCCCGGTCGACCAGCGTATCCGCTCCTATAATTTCGAGTTTGATCTCTTTACCAAGCTCCCGGGAAAGATCACGTACCATGCGGGGAAAACCGTGCAGCCAGTCGGAAAAGGGGCGCATTCTGTTGGCAATAACCTCCTGGTGGAGGTGGTATGAGATTTCAGTTGAACGGCGGGCATGGTCTTCGATTTCCACCAGAAAATCATTGACGAGTTTGCGGCAGTTCTCCATCCCATGCAGCACTTTTTTGAAACCGTCATGACGTTGCCCCGTCACCGTTGTCCTGAAGTGGAGCGAATCGACCTGGTGGTTCAACAGGCGATAGACTTTGTCCTGATCATGTTTGAGCCGAAGCAGTTTGAGGATAAAGGAGGGCAGCCAGTGCGACTCCACCTGAACTTCACCGGCTAGCCCCATGAGCCGGTTCAATCCCTCTGCCGAGACCCGAAGGGATTGTTCCGGCACCTCTGCCTCAACAACAGGTGCCGGTTGCGGCTCTGCCGGAGCCGGTTGCTCGGATTTTTCCGGGTCTTCCGAGATGACAGAGCCCGGTGGTAATGGAGCCTTTGTATCCTTTTGGGATGCCGCCTCCCTGTACCGTTCGGCCAGCCCGTCGATGGCTTTACCTTGCCGGTTAAACCACTCCTTCAGCTCGTTGTCCGTTTGTCGGATTATGTCGGTAAACAGATCTACGCCTTTAAGCAGGTCGTCGACATGTTGACGGGTAATTTGAATAACGCCCTCCTGTCCTGCCACAAACAGGTCTTCCATTGCGTGGGCAAGGAGAACCACCGGTTCGAAATCCATGATGCGGGCCGCACCCTTGATGGAGTGTGCGGCCCGCATCAGAGAGGCCAGGGTTTCCGGAGGAGCGGTATCGTCCTCAAGGGCCAGGAGGTTGTCGGTCAGGGTGCGGCCGTGTCCTTCGAGTTCCTGCCGAAAAAGATCCAGCATGGAAAGTTCGCTCAGGTCGTCTGAAAACCCTTTTACCGGCCTGATGTCGGCGTCCTGTGGTTGTCGATTTTCCACGGAGGGCGGTGATTGTTCGGAGACGGTGTTGTCCGGTGCCGGCACCGCAAGTTTTCGAAACGTGTTGACCAGTTGATTAATTTTCTGACTCTGTTCCGCAATCCGGTCGGCCAGTTGCTCGTCGGGAACCCCGGCAATATCACCCAGCAGATCTACTCCGGCAAGCAGTGTATCGATATCGGATGAACCCAGGCCGATATTTCCGTCCTGGGCCGAATTGAAAACATCTTCCATCGCATGGGTCAGTTCCACGAGGATGTCGAAGTTGACGATCCGTGCCGCGCCCTTGATGGAATGCGCCGCCCGCATCAGTGCGGCAAGCGCGTCCGGGTCGGCAGGATTGTTCTCCAGAACCAGGAGCTCATCAACAAGAGTGGCACAGTGACTTTCCGCTTCCATGCGAAAAAGCTCCATCATGGACATCTCACTCAGGTCTTTGTCAATGGCGCTCATAGATGTCTCATCATGGTATCAAAGAGGATTCTGTCGTTGAGAAAGCCGACCTCAAAATCATTGATGCAGAGGATTCCCTTGCTGAAAGCAGCCTTTGAGCCGGAAACGGTAATCGGCAGTTGCTGCAGCATTCCTTCCGCATAGCGAAAGGTTCCGAATACCTCGCTGACCGGAAAAACAATGCGCTGGTCATTTCTGGCCACAACAACCAGCCGTTCCGGGGAGATGTATCTTTTTTCGATTTCAGGTTTTTCGAAACGGTCGATACCCAGTACCGCCCCTATTGAAAAACAGATCTCCAGCTTTCCCCGGATATTGACCAGACCGCGCAGAACAGTGTTGTCGCGGTGGGGCAGGCTGTGGATTTTTCCCATGTCAACGACTTCCTGGATAAGTTTTGCCGGCAGGCCCAGCCATTCCCCTCCGGCCCGGAAGACAAAAGCGGAATAGATGGTGGCCTTTTTTTTATCCGGCGGGCTGGCAAAGGTTGCGGTCCATTCTTCTCGATCGGCCGCATCAATAGGTCGTTCCAGCAGGCGACGACCGGCATACGAGTAGATATGACAGTTCCGACAGTGGCCAATCCCGGCAAGTTTTGGACAGCGTTCTTTGGTGTTTCTCCAGACCCCGATCCTGTTCCAGCAGTCTTGAATCGGTTCTTCTTGTATGACAGGTTGTTTTGACACCGTTATTCCTCTCTTTGCCGGATTTTACGGGCTCGTCTTCTGTAGTATACGGCCTTGGCATGCTCTCCAGTCTGCTCAGCTAAAAGAGACAATAGAAACAGACTCTCTTCATGCTCCGGGTCAAGGTACAGGGCCTTACGCAGGAGTCCGACCGCCGCTTCCGACTGGCCCAGGCTGTCACGAATAACACCAAGCAGATAGTACCAGCGGCTTGAAGGCCCGGATTCCTGCAGGTGTTTTTCACAGGCCACGGCAGCCTCTTCCAGTTTCCCCGCGTCGGCTATGAGTAAGACTGTTTCAAATGAATCTTCATCTTTTGCCGTCGACGGCGAGGGGACGGGATCGGGGAGTTTGGGTTTTGGTTTTTTTGTCCGCAGCCGTGGTTTTGCGGGCAGCCTCTTTGCTGCCGGGGACTCCATTTCCGTGTTCAGGGGGGCGGGTTCTTGTTTTTTTTCAACGACTACGTTCGGATTTCTTTTGAGAAAGGCAAAAGAATCGGCATGGGGCGAACGAAGGAACCGGCCGTCGAGGAACAGGTTTGCCTCGGCATGACCGGTGAACAGCATGCCACCTTGTACGAGCAGAGTGTGCAGGCCATCAATTACTTTTTTCTGCGTTTTCGAGCCGAAATAGATAAGAATGTTGCGGCAGAAAATTATATCAAAACGCCCCAGGGATTCTGTAAAGGTGGGGTCCGTGATATTGCCCTGGGTAAAATGAACTTTTGTGCGAATGGATTCCCTGATGGCGAATTTCTTGTCTACCTGTTTGAAGAATGTGTCACGGAAGGAAAGCTCTTTTGAGCGGAAGGAATTTTTTCCGTAGACACCGCGCTGGGCAATGGCGAGAGCACGTTTACTGATGTCTACGGCCTTTACGTACACATGGTCCGGATTGATTCCGGCCTGCAGCAGGGCCATGATGACGGAATAGGGCTCCTCGCCTGTTGAGCAGGGCAGGCTCAGAATTCTGAACAGAAAATGCCGGCTGTGCTGTTTTGCCTGCAATATCCGGTCGATTAGAATGTTGAAGGATTCTTTGTGACGAAAAAACCAGGTTTCGGGGACGACGACCTCTTCAGTCAGAAGGCTCAGTTCGTCGGTGGAGGATGTGACCATTTGCACGTATGTCTCAATATCATCAAGGTGGAGGGCATTCATGCGATGTTGAACGGCCTGTCTGAACGTGGAATCGCTGACTGTATCAACATTCAGGCCAATGGCCTGCTCAAGCAGATTAACGATTTTCTGTCTGGCGGAATTCATTGCAATACAGTCACCGGTACTCCTTACCGGAGAGCAGCCCGGGAAGGAGTGCTGCCCCCGGAAGAATGATCATGTCTGGTGCGGTTGCGGGCTGAAATGTACACCGGTCATGCCGGTCTATCTGCAGCTTGAGGTTCGGGTTGCACATGGATGGTCTCAAAGGTGGAGGAGGTTCTGCATGGTTTCACGGGGAATCATCTGTGCAATGTCAAACCATTGAACCATCTCTTCACTGCCCGGTTGAAGAATATGAGTGTTTAAGGCCTCGTCGATAAAGACGCCGGAGCTCTGTTTATCACTCTGGTCGCTCCTGACCACGTCAGTAACTTTTTCAGCGATCAAACCCACCAGTTTTTCCTTGCCGTCGGTCAGCGGGTAATGAACCAGAATAATGCGGGTGGAGTATACCTCCCGACAGGGAGTGCCCTTGGTAAGAGCACACAGGTCCAGGATCGGAACAGCTTCGCTGTGATAGTTGATGACCCCGGCAATGTACCCCGGCGACGACGGTATTTTCTTTAACTTGATAAGCGGAATTATCTCGACAAGTTCGCTGGAATCCAGGGCAAATCTGCCGCTGCCGGTTTCAAAGAGCAGAAGAAGCATAATCTCTTCCCGCTCAGGAGACCTTGAATCGCGAAACAGCCTCCTGCAGACCCTGTGCGGCCTGTTGCAGCTGTTCAATGGTTGTGCTCATCTGGCTGATTGATTCAGCTGAGTGCTGGGCTGCTTCATTGAGCTGGCTTGTGGATTCACTGATCTGTTTTGCCCCAAGAGACTGGGCTTTGATGCCTTCACTGATGGTGGCAATCTGTGGTCTGAGAACCTGTACATGCTCAATGACCCCTTCAATGCGTTCTCCGCCGTCCTGGATATCGGCAACGCTGACCCGCACATCTTCGGCAAATTTGTCAATGGCCATCACGGCAGAGGAAACAGCGGACTGCACCCCCTGGACCATCTGTTCTATGTCATAAGTGGCCACGGCCGTCTGGTCGGCAAGTCGGCGGATTTCGGTGGCGACAACGGCAAATCCCGTGCCGTATTCTCCGGCCTTTTCCGCTTCAATAGCGGCGTTCAGAGACAGCAGGTTGGTCTGGTCGGCGACCTTGTTAATGGTCTTGACAACACTTGCGATATCAGTTGCCCTTTCGCTGAGAATGGAAAGCTTGTCGACAATGGCTCCTGTCGCATCCTGCATTTTCACCATGGTTTTATCGATATGGCTGAGCCCGGCGTGGCCGTTTTCCGCGGCATACGCGGCATTTCTGGTCAGGCTGTTGACGCTCTTCATCGTGGTCATCAGGCTTGCCGAGGTGGCGGCAATCTCGGTGGTGGAAGCCGCAATCCCGCTGGCCGTTGCCGCATGTTCGTTGGCCGTTGCTTCCTGTTGTTTACTGGTGGCGGCAAGTTCGGTTATGGAGCTGGTTACCTGGATACCGGCATGCTGAATTCTGCTGACCAGCTCGGCAAGGTAACCCGCCATCTCGTTGAAGCCGTCTATAAGGACACCGAACTCATCCTGACTCTTGTAATCCAGTTTATAGGTGAGGTCGCCCTGCATGACAATATGTAAGGCGTTAGTGAGCCTGACCAGGGGTTCTTCTATGGAGCGCATTAAAAAGAATCCTGCCAGCAGGCCGATACAGAGTCCGGCGGCAATGGTAGCCATAAATGCGCGTATGGATAGGGAATATCGACGTTCCGCCTGGAGATATTGTTCTCGAACCGTTATCACTCGATCGAGGATCAGGGTATTGACCTTGCTTTCGAATTCCTGCTCAAACGGTTCAAGCTCCTCGGCAAACAGGCTGTCGATTGCGTCGAAATTCTGGTTCTGCAGGGCGGAAACAATGTCCTTGATCAGTGTCCTGGCTTTCATGAACATCGGCTGAGACGGGGTGAACCAGTCGACATCTTCCCCGGTATTCTCCATACTGCCCGCCTGGATAGCCGATAATTTTTCATCAAAGAGAGCGGCAGCCTTGATAACCCGTTTTGTTGCTTCTTTTTCAGTTATCTGCTCATACAGGAGCCTTTCCACGGTCCCCGTGACGTTGAATTTGAACAGCTCATTGATTTGCCGCAGTTCCTCCATGGGCTTGACATGGTTTTCATACACCCTGGACAGGGACTGTTTTGTAGTTCGCATGCCCAGAAGGCCACCCGCCCCCGAGGCAAAGAGAAGCAGGAGTAAAAAGGAAATAAAAAACAGCAGGCGCAAGCGAACGCTGATATTTCTGGTGAATTGGAGGCTCATCGTCTCTCTCTGTAACGAGTTTGGATCAGGGCGGGTAAAGTTGGGCACTGGCCCGTAGCCCGGCAGTCTGGATACATCTTCGTCTTGAAAAGGGTTTCGTGTTATTTTGAGACCATAAAACATCCGGTAAACTTCCGGATGGCAGGAGGGTCCTTATACAACATTTATGATAGTTATTGTTAATATATAGAATTCTTTATGGGTTCCAGTATATCATAAGAATCGGAATAGCAAGAAAGGAAAATTGAACTCTGATTTGTCATGGTTTCATGGCTCTATTGTAACAGAGAGCATTAACTGAGTGAGAAGGCTGTTTCTCGCATTCATGATTATGCCTTAACCTGTTGAAAATAAAATAATTTTAGAGTGAGCGTCGATGGGTATTCTGGGGGGAGTGGGTGTCAGGGAACGTATGGTATTGAATGCAGGCCTCCGAAAGATTTTTTTTTTGAGGGGATTTTTTTTCGTCAAATCTTAACTTTTTTTGGAGAAGAGCGCGGTCAAAGACAGGTGACGAATGATTCCGTCACCTCGACTCCCTTGAATATGGGGTATTCATTTTACTCTCCTTGAGCATTGTGTAGGTTGGGTTAAGCGAATTCTGCGCAATCAGCGTGTTGGGTTTCGCTGACTTCCCAAGACCTCAATGCGTCGAATGTGCAGGAAAAGAAGCAAACCCAACACAACAAGGTGGAATTGCCAGCTTAACCCAACCTGCAATTTTTGTAGTTAGGAGAGCGAAGTGGATATCCCCTTCCTTGAATTATATTTAATTTTTTACCTGCACCCCTGTTTATGATATCATACTGCCCGGCAGTGGCTTGATCTTCTTTACGTGCAGTGCAGCTGATGTCCAGCAGGTGATCATGCGTGAGCATTTGTACGCTTATTCCCATGTTTAAAAAAGTATATATTCAACCACGTTATATGGATTGGGCCTCTAGTTTTCGATCTGATTTCAGGGTTGAATCATTCAACTCGGGTAACGCCCATCATGTACCGGAATACAACGCCAGGGGGCGCTTATGACCAGCAGGACAGGGCTTGACGAAATACTGGAGCGGTTAAAGTCGGTACAGCATGAGCTTGAGCAGGAAGTAGACAAGGTCCTGGATGAAAAACGGCAGCAGTTCAGCTATCAACTGCATCGCGGTCGGGTCATTTTTAAGCAAAATGTTCGGCGCTGGCACCGTCAGCAGCGCACAGGGCTGTTGCGTTACCTGTACAGTGCGCCGCTTGCCTTTATCCTGTCCGCCCCGGTTATATACGGCATGCTCGTGCCCCTGGTGTTTCTGGACCTGGCTGTTACCCTGTATCAGCATGTCTGTTTTCGTATTTACGGTGTGCCCAGGGTACGCCGCAACGAGTATCTGTATATCGACCGACATTATCTGCCCTATCTGAACCTGATCGAAAAGATCAACTGCTTGTACTGCGGGTATGGCAACGGCCTGATTGAATATTCTCGCGAGGTCATTGCTCGTACTGAACAGTTCTGGTGCCCGATAAAGCATGCCCGGCGCACACCAGATCCCCACCACCGGACGGCAAAGTTTTTTGATTACGGTGATGCGGATGCCTGGCGGGAAAACCTGGAAAAGGTGCGCAAGGATTGGGATTAGGGCCAACCGATTGGGGGCTGACGGCTATGGGCGGCAGTGGCCTGTGCATCCCGTGATGTTGAGGCAAGCCCGATCCAGGGTTGGAGATGAGCATGAACAAAACATGAACAAAAGCAAGACCGTTCTGGTGATTCACCATGACCCGGAACGATACTTTGAAACCTTATATACAAAATTTCCTGAGCTCCATTTTCACAGGGCCCGTAATGACGCGGAAGTGGCGGCACAGATGGCCAAACTCCGGCCGCAGATTCTGCTCAGTTTTCGTTGTGATCCAGTTTCTACGCGGACCCAGACCATGGCTGCGCGCGAGTCGTGTGTGCAGTGGGTTCAGGTGGCGGGCGCCGGCTATGACCATGTTGGCGACCTGGACAGGATAGCATGCCCGGTCACAACCTGTGCCGGTGTACTGAGCAGGTTTCATGCGGAAACGGTCATTGGGGCAATGATCAATCTCAACTTTGGTTTTTTTCGTTACCGGCAGCAGCAACAGCAAAAGCTCTACCGAAAATTGCCGTGGCGTTCCCTTGAAGGACAAAAACTCCTGCTCCTCGGTCTTGGGCATATCGGTCGGGATGTGGCAAAAAACGCCAAACATTTTGGTATGCATGTAACTGCAGTCCGTTCACGGCTGCAGAACTCACCGGAGTCTGACGTCGTCTGTACACCGGCTGACCTTCCCCGGCTGCTTCCTGAGGCGGATTTTGTCTCCCTGCACCTGCCGTACAGTCAGGCGACCCATCATTTTTTTGATGCCGAAATGTTGAATGCCATGAAAGAAAGTGCGTATCTTATCAACACCGCCCGGGGGAATTGTGTTGATGAAGATGCTCTGGTGGCGGCGTTAAAGGAAAAAAAGATCCGCGGCGCCTATCTCGATGTGTTTGCCCAAGAACCGCTTCCGGAGTCGAGTCAACTGTGGGAGTTGGAAAATGTTCTTTTATCCCCCCATTACTGTGATGCGGTAGTGGACTGGCAGGAGCGTTTTGCCGATTTTTTGCCAAAAATCTGCAGCGGTGGCTGGCCGGAAAGGCTCTGCGCAACCTGATCAAGGGGCACGTCAACATTTAGGAACCCCAGCGGTGCCAATGATCGTAAGAATCGGTGGATGGGGCGGAAATTTGATTTTTAAAAATCTTTTTCAGATAATTTTTGTTCAATCAACGTGCTTATTTCACGAACAAACTGTTCCCCCTTGGTGAGCCAAGGCTGAACCTGCTCTTCTTTGAAATGAACAAAGTCGACATAATCTCCTTCCTGCCTTCTCTCAAAGAGATCATTGAAAATACGGGCCAAGTCTTTTGACACGATTCCATTGTGGACAAAATGAAGATTGAATAGTGCCCGGACCCCTGTATGTCTGGTGGACGATTGCCCATCAAGAAGGAGCAAGGCCGAAACAGCGTAAAAACAGGCATCGTAGAGTCGATTGACACAGGCATTCCATGACTTGATTCAGCCAGCAGCAAAGCGTCTTGAATCGTTTCAATAGCACGATTTTTCCTAAAAAGGATTAGGTCCCGGTTCACAGGGCTATACCTTCACTCTCGATATTTGCATGAAACGGTGTCGTCATGAGGGGAGGGCTGTTCCAGTCCCTGCGATTTCTGACTATTACCGAGAGAACCTCTCCCGTCTTCCACTCGATT
The DNA here is from genome assembly GCA_024280455.1 of Deltaproteobacteria bacterium. Taxonomy (GTDB): domain Bacteria; phylum Desulfobacterota; class Desulfobulbia; order Desulfobulbales; family Desulfobulbaceae; genus DRLX01. Next base: position 20,646 of record JAJRQC010000098.1, read on the forward strand.
TCATACAACTGATGTCTGATGCTATCTGTTAATGTGTCGTCAACTGAGGAGTCGGTCAACACAAGAAAATCCCAATCGGATTCAGGACCGGCATCTTTACGAGAGCGAGACCCGTAAAGGATCACCTGTGCATCCGGTAGAAGGCGTGTCACTGTCGATTTAACCTTTTCGAGCAGATCATGTTTCATTGATTCTCCCTCCAGCGAATCTTGTTGGGCTCGTAAAAAGGCAAAAACGCCATTTGCACTGTACGGAAATACAAGAAGTTATAACCTGTCCGCCGTCGGTTTCGTGGCTTTTCACGACACCGACAATCTTCCATCCTCACTTTTTTTTATTTTATTATACTTTGGCAAACTTGTCAGAAATAATTAAAAATATCGTGCAGCGGAAGCCATGGATTTTTTTTATGAGGATATTACAATGTCTCATGTCTCCCATCGTTATGAGGTGAGGTGGTAGAGAAAAGTGGACATAAAGTTAAGAGCGTTTACAATGCTCAGGGGAGGTGTGAAGACCCTGGAATGGGGGAGAATTTTTTTTTTCTAACACAGAATAAAATACCCCGGGGTGAGCCCTCTCGCTTCGGCTCGACTTTCGCTTCGCTCAAGCGGGGGGGGGGATTGCCATTGATCTCTCTTTGATGAAGTTACATCGCCGCAAATGGCGGGGCATTAACCCGAGTTACACAATAAAAAAAGCACTTAACAGGTTGCCTGCTAAGTGCTTGATATATCAGGTGGGCCGTGAAGGATTCGAACCTTCGACCAATTGATTAAGAGTCAATATCTAGCTGGTTCACCTGCTTTCACAAATCTTTATTTTTTTCTTATATCATATTGACATTTCGTCAATATAGCAGTATTTTTTTTCACAGCGTTTCACTGGTAATCAAATAGTATTACGCAAAAAGTGGGGACAGGATGGGGACAAAGTGGAAGCCGACAAAATATTCAGGAGTTCGTTACAGATTACATCCTCAAAGGAAACATGGTGTAACGCCTGATAAATATTTTTCAATCAGATACCAGTTTAACGGTAAGCGGAGAGAAGAGGGGCTCGGGTGGGCTTCTCAGGGTTGGACGGCGCAAAAGGCTTTTTTGAAGTTGGCTGAATTGAAAAATGCTGCGGTGACAGGTCAAGGTGCTGCCCGCTTGTCTGAGCAACGAAAGGAAAAGGCCGACAAGGATGCTAAAATGCAAGCTGACTTGGAGGAGGAAAATCGGCGCAATGTTACATATTCTAACTATTTTAACGTGCATTACTGGCCTGATGCCAGGCAAGATAAAGAATCAGCCGCTTTAAATGCCGAGGCCAGTCTGCATAAAAATTGGATCATTCCTGCTATTGGCACCACTCCTGTTCGTGATATAGGAGAGTTACATATTATAAAACTTTCCAGGAAGATGAAGAAAGCTGGCAAGGCACCACGTAGTATTGAGTATGCTCTGGCCTGTATTCGAATGGTGATAAATCATGCTTTGAGGTCTGGCTACCATACAGGGCCAAATCCGGTAACAACTATGGCCAGGAATACCCGGCCAAAGTATGACAACAAGCGAGTACGTTTTTTTTCACGGGATGAGGCGGTTAATCTGTTGGCCACACTGAGAAAGAAGAGTATCTGTCCTTGTCAAACACTTTCATAGATTAATTCCTGACACTGAAAGATACAGAAAAGCCTCCATCTTTCCAGCTAGTCTGACTCAAACTGACGTCCAGTGTGAGCCGTTACTACCAAAAATAAATTTCAAATAGATTG
>JAJRQC010000099.1 GCA_024280455.1 Deltaproteobacteria bacterium
CCGTCATGTTGTATAACAAATAGATCGGTCAGAAAAATTTGGATTCGAGAGAATCCGTGGAGTGAGGCGGCATAAGGGGGAGCAGGGAAAGGAGGTGACGGGTTAAATGTTAGTGGGAAACGTTACGCGAAAATCGGTGTTCAAGCCTGCCGGTTCCACATACATTCGCCGCCAACTCATTCTTCCCCCCCTAACTCCCTTCTTCCCTTTGCCGTCAGCCGATATTTCTGCAGCCGGCTGGTGGGCTTGTCGGGGATGGTATATTCCACATATCCTTCACGCAGCAATCTGGCCATCAATTCGTTGAGATAGCGGGTCGGCCCGGTCTTCCCTAACAGCTTTGCGATTTCCGACTTGGAAAACGGTTTTCTTTCAGAATAAAGAGAACATTTTGGCCCATTTTCGACTCTACCCCTGACTCTACCCCTGACTCCGACCGCGACTAGGCCCGGGGTATATCTGCCTGAATTCGATGCGGTTTTTCCGGATAGATGGTGAAGCGCAGGCGCAGGCCGATTTCTTCAATTTTTGGTTCCCGCAGGTCCAGATTACGGGCCTCTGCAAATATGCGGCGCACCCCGGTGCCCCATTGTTCAATCAGGCGCAGTTCCTTGAAAACCCGGGCGATTACCGGATTGCGAATACGGGAGGTGCCCTGTTTCATCTCCTCGATGGTCAGACCGGAATACAGGGGCCACAATACCTGATTTTTTACCTGCCACACCAACGTTAATAAATCCCACTGATTAACAAATGAAACCTGAGCAAAAAGATGCTTACTGCTGGTTGCGTTATCCCATTATTTTTTAGACTTTTTCCGAGATGAAAACAGTTTCCAAAATTTTTCCGGAATTGGTGTTTCGAACCTGCAGGCCTCACCTGTCCGTGGATGGGTAAAGGCGAGCACCTGGGAGTGTAAACCTATGCGACGGATGGGATTGAGGCCCGAACCATATTTCTTGTCACCGAGTATCGGGTGATTGATATCCTGCATGTGTACCCGGATTTGATGTTTGCGTCCGGTTTCAAGATTAATCTGCAGAAGTGAAAACTCACTGTTTCCACGTATTTTTTTATAATGGGTAATTGCTTTCCGACCAAGTTTCTGATTCTGTGAAGAGTAAACGATAAATGCCTTGCTTTCGGTCAGCCAGGAGGTGACGGTTCCCTCTGTTTTTTTTACCTCACCTTCAACAACGGCAATGTAGGTTCGCTGACTGATGGTAGACGTCCATGTTTCTTGGATTTGCTGTTTAACTGTTTTATTTTTTGCAAACATGAGCAGACCCGATGTTTCACGATCAAGCCGGTGTATGATAAATATTTTATTCTCCGGATCCATCTTTTTAACGTAATCGCTGAGGAACGAATAGGCGGTGTTCCGTTTTTCCTTGTCGGTGGCTATTGTCAGAAGGCCGGATGGTTTATCGATGACAATCAGATCCTGGTCTTCATAAATAATCTTCAGACCGTGTGACTTCTGCTGTGGTGCAGAACGATCCCAACGAACTTCCAGACGCTGGCCGGGAATAAGATCATGATCAAATTTGGTTACAGGTATCCCGTCAACAGAGACTTGCCGGTCTCTTAGAACCGCTTTTAGTGTACTCCGGCTTTTTTGAGGAAGTCGAGAAATCAGGCAGGAAAGAAGTGTATCGTTTGTATCGATTGTAAAAACGTCGACCATTTTTTTTATCTTTTTATTCTTGTCGGCACTGAACCGATTTCTGCTTTTTTTCATTGAGTTCTCTATGTATGAAGTGTTCAGTCATTGATCATCCTGCCCTTAAATCATCAAATCGGGGTCTGTCCCCGTTTTTCGCCCCCGTTTTTCGCTCAGGGGAGATATGTTGACTTTCAGAATCCCCTGGTCATCCTGTGAAAAAAGATTCTCAGCGCTTTATTTTACCCACGAAAGAGGCTTTCGTTTGTGGTGAAAGCATGAAATAATCAAAATGTCAGACACAAAGGGAAGGTATATTATTGAATAAGGGAATCTCCGAAGAATTACATGTCGGTATTCACCCTTTATTTGTGGATGTGCGAGAGGAGTCCGTATCGCCAATTCAACCGCGACTTCAACTGAGCGGGCAAATTCATATCCTAAACCTGGAAAGCATGATTCATACCAGTCTTGGGCCTCAAAAATCTCCCGTTCCGCTTCCGGTCGAAAAACAGCCTGCATCAACAATTATCTGCGAAAAAGTTTTGACCGAACATCTTTCCATGGAATTCCGGATTCAGGGTTTGCTTGATGAGCATCCCGACGACGATCCAGTTCCAACAATTCTATTTTGGAGAGTTTCAGGATGCTATGGGAGCCGGACGGATCTGTCGCGATAGTGTCCCAGATGTCTTCAACAAGTTGAATTTTCTCAGAAACAGGCATTTTTTTTATATCTTCCAAGAGGCTGCTCATGTCTTCACCTTATTATCCTGAGGAAAGTTGACGGATTATTGAGCTTATATGTACAATATAGCAATGGGAATGTTTTTTGTCATCATTGTAGTGTCCCGCTTGGAGTTCAGGAGATATGTTAAACTCACTATTCATGCGGTTCCGCACGTCGATGTACGATAAACTGTCAACTCGGTGTGTTTCTAAAAACAGTAATCTCATCGTCGGCATTTTTAACCTGCATCGTACCTGGAAAATAAATCCGGCCCCTTTTCTAAGACTTTTTCCGAGATGAAAACAGTTTCCAAAATTTTTCAGGAATTGGTGTTTCGAACCTGCAGGTTTCACCTGTCCGTGGATGGGTAAAGGCGAGCACCTGGGAGTGTAAACCTATGCGACGGATGGGATTGAGGCCCGAACCATATTTTTTGTCACCGAGTATCGGATGATTGATATCCTGCATGTGTACCCGGATTTGTAACCGTTCACCAAATAGCAACTTAGATTGATAAACCCATACTTGTAAGCGTTTACCAGTTTTTGGGTGGGCACCGCCCACCAGCAGGAAGTGGGTTACAATAAGCGCTGCTTCGCCGGAAGGACGTTGCTACATTTAGAGTCCATCGGGGTTCGGCAGCTTTTTTGGTGGGCAATGCCCACCCTACTTTTTTGTTTCTGCCAATGACAATTTTTCATTAGCTTGACGGCTATGCCCAGGATCCCCGCTAAAAGAATGCGGGGATGACGGAAAAAAGAAAATATCACACAATAGAACTAAATATCAGCCGGAAAGGCGACCACCGTATCCGCTTTGATCCGTTCCGTGGGCTGGAATTTTTTTATTTTTACCGGTGGTTGCGCTTTCTTAATTTTTTTGGTAGAGCGGTCTGTTTCTGTGGCAGTGGGGCGGCCTTCTCTGTTTTCTCTGCAGCCGCTACCGGCAGGGCAATCAGAATAAAGAAAAATACAAAAAATACAAAAAATTTCATTGTACATACCTCGCGACCCGGAATCCGATATCATTCTTTGCAACCTTGGAGTATCCCCTGTAACTCAGACGCAGACTGGTGATGGTTGCATCACGCCAGGAAGAACCACGCACCACATGATGGGTGCCGCTCCCAGGTCCCATGGTGTCAACCCCGGCCTTCTGTTCGCCGATTCCGGCATAGGGCGTGTACCAGTCGTGGCACCACTGGCTGACATTACCGCCGAGATCAAAAAAACCGCCCGGATTTTTCGGAAAACTGACCACCGGTGAGGTGAGCGCAAAGCCATCGTTATAGCCCCTGATCACCACCGGAAGCAAAGTGCGGGCCGACTCATCACCAAAATTCCCGGCGAGCACCCGGGGCGGGAACTTACCGGGCCAGGGATAACGGGCCCGCTCCTGTCTGCCCGCTATCCGGGCGGCCAGGGCCCATTCCGCCTCGGTAGGAAGCCGGTACCCCATATTTACCGGACTGACCACGACCATGGTTTCTCCCTGTTTTTTGTAAAACTCGGGCAAGCCCTGCTCCCTGCTGAGCCAGTTGCAGTACCGGGCCGCATCCTCCCAACTGACATTGACCACCGGCTGCTTCTCACCATCCAGGGTACGACTACCGACACTGCCCGAGCGATGAGAGGGTTTAAAACGACGAAACTCTCCATTGGTGACCGGTGCGATTGCCAGCTGAAAGGGCCGGGAGAGCTGAACGGTTCGTTCCTGCTCATTGGCCCGTCTGCCGGGTTCGCGACGGGCCGCTCCCATCCGCACGCTTGCCGGGCCAAGCCTGATCATTTTTTTATCCTTTTTTACCGGCTGTGAAGAAACCGCTGCTGCGGGTTGGCCCTTTTTCCGCAGCCGGATCTCCACCTGCCGGCTGACCCCTTTTTTAGGGACAACAGTCTTTATCGCATCCTCAAAGCCCTTGGCCCGCACCGTCAACCGATGTTCTCTGGTCGTGAGCCGCAAGTGGCCGGTTGCCGGCCCATGGGGTTTACCGTCAATAAGAAGGGTTGCGTCCACGGGATCAGTAGAAAGAAGAATTGTGCCGTAGACCGGCAGCAGCGTCCGGGAAATTTCCTGTTCGGAACCCGGCTGGAAATTCTGTTTCAACGTCACGGCCTCATATCCGGCAAGCTGCAGATGAATATTCTGTTCGACACCGGATGGCAGCTCCAGGGTGATCGGAGTGGTTCCGGCAAAGGTGAGGCCGACCGAGACCATTGCCCCGGCCGGATTTGAGCGCAGAATCACCGTTGCCGGAGCGGGCACAAATTTGACAAGATCAGGTTCCAGCTCCTGCCCGGCAACCACGGTAAGTTCGAGTTCGGCCGGTGAAAATTTTTCTTTATTCAACCTCAGGAAAACCTTACCGGCCATAAATTCGATGGTCAGCGGCGTTTCACCAAGGACTTTATCGTCCCGGCTTACGATTGCGCCGACAGGGTCAGATCGAATAATGACCGTACCCCAGCCCGGTTGCAGATTCACAACCACGGACTGAAGAACACCTGCGCCGGTGACCTCCAGCGGTTGTTTCAGGGGCAGGTAGCGCTCCTTTTCCACCCGCAGCAGATGCCGACCGGCAGCAATCTCCACCCCGGACAGCGGTGTTTCCCCCAAAAGAGCATCATCGACAAAAACCGCGGCCGCGTCCACGGGTCGACTGACAATATTTACTCGACCCGGTAACTTTTCCAGATTAAAGGTGATTTTTTTATCGCCGCCGTTCTCGACAACGATCTGTTCGGACAGAGGGTTGTACCCCTCTTTTTCCGTCTGCAGGGTATAGGTTCCGGCCAGGGCCAGAAAAGTATCACCGATTTGTACAACCGGTGGAAAGCCGGAAACAGCCATAGTATCTGGTTCAGGCTGAACATCCACCTCAAAACGCTGGGCCGTCAGCAGAAAAACCGAGGCAAGAATGAGCAATAAAAAGAACAAGCCGACAGCAAGCCGACGTCGTGTTCGCCCAGGCCGCTGCGGACGGGTTTGCACTCTGGGTAAAGCTTTTTCACCGGCTCCGGTGCCGGGTGCCACAGGTGGAGGGGTAAGAACGTTCTCTCCAACCCGGCGTACCCTGATTTTGACCCGGTCACCGGCAATGATCCAGTCCAGCAGCGAATCACCAATTCTGGTGGTATCGCCGGACTTGATCCAGACCGAAGAATTTTGCACAAGTTCATCGTTATGATAAACCGGTTGCCCGTCTTCAGCGGCCTGGAGAAAGAGATAGCCGCGCGATTCGGCCAGCCATGCTGAATTCTTTTGTGCTCCTTCCTCAATCAGAGAAATATGCGCATCCGTGCCTGAACCGATGGCCAGAGGCAGGTCGGAATCACTGAACCGGCGCGTCCCCTCACTGGTGATAATTTCAAAAATCCTGCTCCAATAATCTCCTCACAGCGAATGAGCAGACTAGCCTGTCCGGCGCCCGGCTGAATCTCAAACACCTTACGGACATCACGATACCCGGGTCGGCTGCCGATGGCGGTATATCGCCCCGGCCGCAGCTGCAGTTCCCTCCGGGTAAACATGCCCAGCCGACCAACCCGGTAAATGACCACTTCGGTTGCGTTATCCGACTGCACAACCACCAGCACCTTTTGGGTCGCTGCGACCAGTTGAGCCCTGACCGCCGTAATTTGTTTGCTCAACCGGGGGCCGGGATCGGGCACGGACTCAGCTGCGGCAAGGGTCTGCCTTGCCTCCTGCAACGGGCCGTCCTCCTGCAGACGCTGCGGACGATTAAGAATCCCCTGCAGGGCCCGGTCAAGCTCCAGCCGATGCGTTGCCGCCTGCAGACCGCTTAGAGCAAAGGCTGCCTGTGGGTCAATCTTCAAAGCCTGTTCACAACGCTCTTTTGCCTGCCGCCACTGTTCTGCTGCGGCAAAACGCTCGTATTCCTGCTGCAGTCGGCCAAGGGTCTGTTGCAAAACAAGCTGCCGCAGTTGTTTTTTACCGTCAATGACCACCACTGCCTGCGATCGCAACCGGCTGGCCCGGCTCAATTCATTTTCTGCTTTTTTTACATCTTTTATCGTCAGGGCCTGAAGGAATCCGCCCATGGCCTGCTGGAAGTCAGCCTCTTCCTGCCGGGCCTGCACCCGGGCCAGGGCCTGAACAGCGGGCTGATATTCGGGGTCGAGTTTTGCGGCCCGGCTCAAGGTATCGGTGGCAGCCTTGAGTTCTCCAGCCTTCTCAAATTCCAGACCTTTTGCATACAGGGCCAGCACCTGTTCCAGACTTCTGGCACGGGCCAGACCATGTTCAGCCTGTGGATTTTCCGGGGAAAGAGCCAGAGCCCGGGTAAAGGCCCGGGCAGCCTCAGTACTGTTTTCTTCTGCAAGTGCGTGGTTCCCGGTCGCAATGGCCTCGGCCAGCAGATCGGGTCGCGCATCCTGCAGCGATTCCAATTCGTTCACGGCCTGTTGAAACAACTCCCCGGCCTGCTGGTATTCTCTAGCGGCAAGGAGGCGTTCAGCCTGACCGGCCTTTTGGGTGATTGCGGTGAACTCGATTTCAGCCCAGATACGAACAGCATCGGCCTCGGCTACGGCCTGCAGCTTGAGCCACCGGCTGCGCAGCTCCATGACGGAGCTACGGGCTCCCGGGTCGATGGTCGCCTTACCCGTAACAACGGATTTCATGTCCACGGTATCCGCCCGGGTTTCAACCGATTGCACCGGCTGGGTCTGAACCTGCTGATGTTTGTTTTTACCGGCAAGAAAAAAATAGGCGAGAACGGCAATATCAAATATTACGAACAGAGTAAAGGCAATCAACAGGATAGAGAGCAGGCTCCTCTTTTGCGGCCGGCTATATCCTGCATCCGGTGGCTGCAGGCCGGGATCTTCCGATTTTTGGTCCGGTGGAGTAAGATTGGTTGTCACAATATTTTTCTCATTCTTCTTGTAATTTCTTTTTTAATATCGAGGGGGTTAATTCCTCAGCTCGTCTGTTTTTACCGAAAGGTTTCCTGTAGATTGTTGAGGTTGTTCGACCTCGGGAAGCAGACCGGTTTCCCGGGCATAGATGGTCCGCAGAAGCTGCCGCCAGCGGGTATACTGCTGCTCGGCGGAACCGGTCAGACGAATGGTCTCCCCTTCCACTTCAACCACAAGGGGCTCGGCCTCGGCCTGAAAGGAAACACCCAGTTCTTCAATGGCCTCTTTATTGATCTCGCCCTCCTGCCTCTTCTGATAGCCGGAATAGACTGCAGCCGCACCTCCCATCACCATCACATCCCGCAAGCTGCCGGTTCGAGCCAGGACATCACTGTCACCAGCCGCACTGATCGCTATGGCACCGACAATGGCAGCTATCCCGAGAATCTGCCGGGTCAGGGCCTGCCGCTCCAGTGCACGCATGGCCGAGACCTCTTCACCGCGAAACTTGCGCCAGTCATTATACGGCTCCCAGAGATCCTGATAGTAACTGTCATAAAAACCGTTTATGACGTCCACAAGCATATCGTCCCGCACCCGCAGCTTTCGAACCCGTTCAAGCATGGGATCATCCCGGGCAGGCAGACGACGAATAAAAACCCGGCCGGAAGGATCCTGGCCCAGGTAGCCGGAAAAGGCATCCGGTGCCATGGCGGCTGCATAACGCAATTCGGCCACCTGCCGGATCTCCGCCACCTCAGCCGGAGAGAGACTGGAGCGAAAAACGGCAAGATCATTGGCTATGGTATTAAAGAGATCCTGAAAAATATCTCTACGCTCCGGCTCGGTGAGCTCACGTTCCGGCGGCCTGGCCGTCTCAGCATAGGTCTTGCGAAACCAGAGCCGGTTACGGGCATCAATGGCCTCAATGGTGACGGCACAGCTCTCGCCGTCGGAATAATCGATACGACCGCGAACCAGCAGATCCGTGCCATTATCATCATCAGGAACCACCCGGACCGTTCCCCAATAGCCGGTTCCCTGCATGGTATATTTGAGGTGAATGGGGAAAAACCGGGCCTCTGCTTGCCGGATCTCGGGAGAAAGCCCACGACGCTCATCAGGATCCTCGGGCAGAGTGCCGGGATCCAGGACCTTGAGGGAGACATCCAGCAACTCGGCGGAATCAAGTTCCCGATCCATGACCAGCGGAACGCCTCCGTCCGGTACCTGATTGCCGGGAATCCGGGCGCAGCCGCCGACAAAAAAAACGGTGAGCAGAACAGGGAACAGCCCCCAGTATCCAAGGATCCGTCCCGGCATCACAACCCTTCCTTATATTTCCGATACTCCTGCCAGAGCTTTTCTTTCAGCTCCGGATCGGTTTCCTTTTCCGCGGCTTCACGCAACTGCCGAGCGACAATATCATCATCGGCACTCATTCGATCTCCACCGGCAGGCGGAACCGTTCCGACCTGCCCCCCTGCCTGACCCGGCTTGCCGGCAGCCGCCGTTCCGCCTGCCGGAGCCCGGCCCTGGCCGGAAGTTGATTGCTCCCCGGAAGCTCCGCCTCCGGCTGCACCATCGCCAGCCTCGCCTTGAGATCCGGCAGTACCGGCAGCATCGGATCCATCACCATTGCCGCCGCCCCCGGCGCCTCCTGACTCACGCGCCCTCGGCTGCCGGGCCGCAACCCGTTCCTGTTCCTTGAGCAGCATTTCATCAAAATCGCCCAGGGACTGGGCCAGACTCTGATCAAGGGCTGCCAGTTCCTCCTCCATGGTCCGGGCCGTTGTTTCAGGCAGCGCCGCCTGCTGGGCCGGACAGGGAAGATCGGCTACAGCGCCCTGGCCCGCCTGTTGCTTAATCCGGCCGCAATAGTCACGGTTGCGCTCCTGCAGGTAGCGGCTGAAAATGATCAGCTCGTTGCGTTCCTGCAGAGACATTGTGCCAGCTTCCTGCCGGACGATAATATCTTGAGCGATATTGTTCTGGACCCGGTCCAAGGCACGGACATTTGCCCGTAACCGGTCGATGTCTTCAACCTGCTGCGCACCAAAGGCCGTGGCGGCAGAGAGCATGGAGCTCAAAAAACAAAATATCATCAGGTAGACGGAAAAACGCATTATAAAAAACTCCCTGGAAAGTATCTGCCTGTATTGTACGGCAGGGTACGAGGAAGAGCAATGATAAAAATTATCGTTTGACTCGGAAACAACCTGATTCCATGCCTGTTTTCAGGAAATACTCTCGTCTCTTTACTTGCCTTGATCCTGTTTTTCTGTTTGAATGTTCGTAGAAAATTCTTTCACTCCAACTTCAAGGAGCACCATGAAATATTTCATCCTCTTCGTTACCCTTCTGACCGCGACCTTTTTTGCCCATCCTCTATTGGCCGGTTCCGTTATCGATCGAATACACAGCAGCCAGACCCTGGTTGTCGGGACACCGGGAGATTCCCCCCCCTTTTCCGTGACAACGAGCTCGGGCAAGCTCATCGGCATGGACATTGACATTGTAAAAAATCTGGCCGCCATGATGAAGGTAAATATTCGTTTTGAACGGATGGAATTTGCCAAGCTCATCCCCGCCCTGCAGGAGGGAAAAATTGATTTGGCTGTTTCCGGGATAACCATGAGCCCGGAACGTAATATGCAAGTTGCGTTTATCGGGCCCTATGCCGTGTCCGGTCAATCTCTGCTTGGAAAACGATCCCTGATGGAAGGCATCACCGACCTGAAACAGCTCGGTGATGCCCGGTTAAAAATTGCTGCGCTTAAGGGAACAACCAGCGAAGCTATAGCCGACAAGATACCCAAGGCAACCATTACCCGCACCGACACTCTGGACCAGTCACTGATGCTCCTGCTGGCCGGAAAAGTGGATGCCCTGCTGGCCGATTATCCATTCTGCAAGGTGACTGAATTTCGCTATCCGGACCGGGGAATCGTCATGTTCGACAAACCCCTGACCTTTGAACCTCTTGGGATTGCCGTGGCCGGAGATGATGCCTTGTTTATCAACCTGCTGACCAATTACCTGAGCATAATGACGGGTTCCGGAACCTTGAAACAACTGCAGAATTACTGGTTTAAAAGTAATAAGTGGATTAAGAATCTGCCGGATGTAGAATTTTTTAAAGATATGGAGCGGGTGGATTAAGATACCGGTCCCTGAATTCATGTCATAAAAAAACATGCGCGTCGACGCCGAGAGATTTCAGTTGTCATTGTCGCAGGAGCCCCGGAGTCTCACCGGATCGCTTGCCTGTGGGCGATATAAACAGGCCTGGCCTCTTGTTTCGTCCGGAGGGCCGGACTCCTAGTGCGGCCGGGCAAGGTCGTTTATTCCATCGGGTGGAAGTCCCGCTCCGGTAAGGCAGACCAGCCACCGGATAGAGAACCCTGGGCTGGCGGGAGTAATCCCAAAGGTTAAGCACA
>JAJRQC010000100.1 GCA_024280455.1 Deltaproteobacteria bacterium
GCATTGGCCGTTGTTGCTGATCGTGTTGTTGCTGATGGTCGGACTGCCGCCCTGCCAATGTTCAAGATAGAGACCATGACCGGCATTGTTGGTGATAATGTTGGAATCAAGAGTTGGAGAACCACCATAGATATAAATACCACTGCTGGAACTGTCGCTGATTGTACTGGAACTGATGGTGATATCAGTTCGGTAGGTATAGATACAGGCATTGTTGCTGCCACCGCCAAATCGGACGGTTACATATTCAAAAGAACTGAATGTTTCATTGACAGTATCGGAAAAATAAATTCTGTACCAGTCGCCGGGTTGCCCATAACTCAATCCATCGCCATTAGTGTCACCACCGACAGTATCATCACGATAGGAGGTGAAAATAATCGGTTCCGAGGCGTTTCCCTGAGCCAAGAGGGAACCATTGATATCAAGTTCACGGTAGGGATTAAATTTAACAACCGTGCCCGGTTCAATGGTCAGGGTAACCCCGGCATTGACGGTAACCGTACCGGTAATCAAGTGTACATCAACTGCCGACCATGTTGTATCGGCGGCAATGATCCCGGAATGTTCAACAACAGCAGCTTGAGCCGCCTGATAACTAATACAGAGAAAAAGTATGGGACTAAAAAGGAAGAACCGTAATATCTGCCTGAATGAAATATTCTTCGGAACGGCTGTATCCGTTTGTTTTCTCTTCATTCCATACTCCATATGCTTTTTACGCTTCTCTAACTCTTCTCAACACCTACCCCGGCACAACACATCTTTGTCCGACACCTGCCTTTTGTAACAGTCTATTGGAAAGCGGTGCCCGCCAAACAATAAGGGGAAAGCTCCGACCAGAGCTTTCCCCTTATATTTTACGACTACATCAGACTCCGTAAAATCCGATAGTCATTAATGGTTACACAGCCATCTCCGTCAAGATCCGCTCCGGCAAGAAAATTTCCATCGCCTTCACAGGATCCATAGGTTCCACGGAAGATAATGTAGTCGGAATAGCCGACTATATTATCCCCGTCCAGGTCACCCGGAACTGTTTGCTCACTCCCCTCTTCCACAGGGATCAGAACCGTATCAGGTGTGTCTCAGTCATATTCACCATCATTGACAATCAACTGGACAACATACTCACCTGCCAGATCCGGAGTAAAACAGAATACACCTGACTCCGGCTCATTGATTCCGATATTGCTTCCTGCAGGATAGGTTATAATAGACCAGATGTACTCTAGTGCTGCCGGTCCATTGTCAGGATCATAACTAGCCAAACCATTAACACAGATGGATTGACCGACAATAAGATCCTGACCGCTTTCGAGTACAGCATCGGCGACCGGCGGCACATTCACAGTACTCTCGACAAAGACTGAGGCATAGGCCGCATCACTATCCAGCGCACCATCGTTGACTACAAGCTCGGCAAGATACTCACCGGCGACATCGGCCAAAAAGCATGGAACGTCACTTGTAGGGTCATCAAAGTCCGTTGTACTGCCATTCGGGACGGAGAGTGACCACATGAAAGTCACGGGATCTCCATTAGGATCGCTGGAACCGGTACCATCAAGACAGACTATATCACCGGCAACAGCGGCCTGGTCACCACCGGCATCCGCAACAGGAGGTTGATTAACGGAAGTACTTATAATGACGGTATCGGCAACACTGTCGACAAAACCGTCATTGACTATGAGTTCAACCACGTAGGTTCCATAGTCCCAGAGAACCAGATCCGGGGTAACAGTTGTGTTGTCGATCAATTCAGCGCTGCTTCCAACCGGATCGATGATGGACCAGCTGTAGGTCAGGGGATCATTATTGAGATCAAAAGATCCACTGCCATCAAGCTCAATCATTATTCCCAAATTCACATCCGCCTGATCATTACCGGCATTGGCTGTCGGCGGATCATTGCAGGTCGAATTATCACCATTGCAAATTCCGCAGTTATCTTCCACCGCATCACCACCGCAGACTCCGGCACAGTCTTCTACAGCATCACCGCCCCAGTCACCGTTGCAGTCTGCAATACAGTCATTGGTGGAATCGGAATCACAGGTGCCGCAGTTATCAACCACCGCGTCTCCGCCCCAGTCGCCGTTGCAGTCCTGAACACAGTCATTACTGGGATCAGCATCACAGGTGCCGCAGTTATCGACGACCGCATCTCCGCCCCAGACATCGTTACAGTCCTGAACACAGGTCGTATTATCGTTGCTGGGATCGTTATCACAAACACCGCAGGCATCAACTACCGCGTCGCCACCCCAGTCACCGTCGCAGTCCTGAACACAGGTCGTATTGTCGTTGCTGGGATCGTTATCACAAACACCGCAGGCATCGACTACAGCATCACCGCCCCAGACATCGTTACAGTCTTGAACACAGGTCATATTATCGTTGCTGGGATCGTTATCACAAACACCGCAGGCATCAACTACCGCGTCGCCACCCCAATCTCCATTGCAGTCTTGAACACAGGTCGTATTGTCGTTGCTGGGATCGTTATCACAAACACCACAGGCATCCTCTACAGCATCGCCACCCCAGTCACCGTTGCAGTCTTGAACACAGGTCGTATTATCGTTGCTGGGATCGTTATCACAAACACCGCAGGCATCGACTACAGCATCGCCGCCCCAGACATCGTTACAGTCCTGGGTACAGGTCGTATTGTCGTTGCTGGGATCGTTATCACAAACACCGCATTCATCGACTACAGCATCACCGCCCCAGACATCGTTACAGTCTTGAACACAGGTCATATTATCGTTGCTGGGATCGTTATCACAAACACCGCAGGCATCGAGTACCGCGTCGCCACCCCAATCTCCATTGCAGTCTTGAACACAGGTCGTATTATCGTTGCTGGGATCGTTATCACAGACACCGCAGTTATCCTCTACAGCATCGCCGCCCCAGACATCGTTACAGTCCTGAGCACAGGTCGTATTGTCGTTGCTGGGATCGTTATCACAGACACCGCAGTTATCCTCTACAGCATCACCGCCCCAGACATCGTTGCAGTCCTGAACACAGGTCGTATTATCGTTGCTGGGATCGTTATCACAGACACCGCAGGCATCGACTACAGCATCACCGCCCCAGACATCGTTACAGTCTTGAACACAGGTCGTATTATCGTTGCTGGGATCGTTATCACAAACACCACAGGCATCCTCTACAGCATCGCCACCCCAGTCACCGTTGCAGTCCTGAACACAGGTCGTATTGTCGTTGCTGGGATCGCTATCACAGACACCGCAGTCATCTACAACCGCGTCACCGCCCCAGACATCGTTACAGTCCTGGGTACAGGTCGTGTTGTCGTTGCCGGGATCGTTATCACAAACACCGCAGTCATCTACAACCGCGTCGCCACCCCAATCTCCATTGCAGTCTTGAACACAGGTCGTATTATCGTTGCTGGGATCGTTATCACAGACACCGCAGGCATCACGGACAGCATCACCGCCCCAATCTCCGTTGCAGTCCTGAACACAGTCATTGCTGGAATCATTGTCACAGGTACCGCACTCATCTGTGACTGCATTGCCACCACAGATTCCTTCGCAGTCTTCTATCGCATTACCGCCGCAGACCCCTGCACAATCAAGTTCATAAACAGCTACCTGGGAATCATCACAATCCACGCCAGGTTCAATTTGACAATCCGCAGGCACGCACCCTTCAAAGTCACAACTCCCTGTCGAGGTAGCACTTACGTAGTTGTCTCCATCCTCATCACAGTAATATTCAACAGAGACAAAGCTCACTGAAAAATCCATGTGCGTGCTTGTGCCTGAAGCACCCAAAGCTATTGGACTTTCATCGACCTCCACTCCATTCACGGTTATCCGAATAGAATCTCCTTCTCTGGCTTCCAAGGTATCAGGAGGTTCAGGCATGCCAACATGATTCGGCACTCTGAAACCAAAGTAATTGCCGGCTTCAGGATTTTCTCCCATGGTATAACAGACAAGCTCGACGTCATCTTCTGCTCGTATTGCACAAATCGTGTACGTTGAAAAATCAGCACTGGATTGAGTTACCTGCTCACCATCAACATATAAATCACCCCAATACGTGACAGGCAGTGCATAGGCATTACTACTAATAAAAAACAGCAGCAGAAAGACATTGAACAAAAACAATACATTCTTTTTCATGTTAAAAGACTCCCCTCTTTTTTTATTCCAATTGCCGATCAATATTAATACCAGATGATTAATACCAGATGATATCTTCACTTACATTGATCCAATAGGACACACCTGGTTTAATCATATTAAGAGAATTTAGAAATGGTGGATTATCTATATCATAAGAGATCCAACCTGGAAGTTTTACATCAAAAGTCCAGATTGAATTTAATGAACCGGCAATAGAAGCAACAGCATCTGCAAAAGGTAACGTTTCAATAAAAGGAGAACCGACAAGGTTCCAGCCTGCTGTTAAAGAAACACCATCTTGAATAAACAATCCATTCTGAACGGGTAACGAAACCTCCTCTGTAACATTAATCCAATACCCAATAGAGGAATGGAGTTCATTCAGGTCATTTAAAAATGGAGGGTTCGCTTTATCGTAAGAAATCCAATCACCTGCTGAAACGTCATAAGCCCATATTGAGTTGACGGCAGCAAGAATTGGATCAAGAATCGCCGTGGTGTCCGGATCAACAGGATCAAGTTGGACTGAAACCATATTCCAGCCCGGTCTGAGGGAATATGCCGGCGATTTGATTTCAGTTAAGGAATTGTCAAGAGGAACATCATAGGTGATGATCGAATTGCCTTCCATGCCCCTGAAATTCACCAGGGTCAGATTTTCACCCTGGTGAAAATCTACATTTTCATGGGAGGTAAAACCAAAGGCATTATTTAAATCGATCAGGGCATCGGGCGAGTCAACCCCGTCGCCGACAAAGGCGGTAATCGGGTAATTTGCTCCTTCAATGGTGGCCAGCAGCAGCGTCCCCTCAGCTGGGGTCACCCCGTCTGCAAGATAACAGGGCCAAATGATGACATCATTACCAAAGGGAACCAGATCACTGCCGTTATCGATCGCGCGCACGGTTAAATGCTCGGTGGTCACCGGTAACAACGGGGCCGGATCAGGAAACAAGACCGTATCATCGGTTGACTTCGACGTCGTCACTGTCTGAAAATAATAGGTCGTATCCGGTTCCAATCCAGTGACCTGAACCTTCATAACTCCATTATCTTCAGCCGCCGTGCTGATGGCAACATCCCCGGAGACTACCGGGTGTGCGGTAATAACGGCCTCGCTTACAGTGACCAGTCCGTCTTCATCCGCATAGACTCCCAATGCAGCGGTTGAGGCCTCACTCGCCCCCCAGATCACCGAAAAAGACCTGGTTGTCACATCCGTTACCAGGATGTTGGCAACATCAGGAATACCGGCCTGTGCAATACCTGACAAAGCAAAAGAAAATACCAGCACAGTTGATATTTTTTTTACACATCTTCGGTAATTCATCCCCCCCCCCTTTGTTTCATTTTCTCACCTGTTGTTTATATCCTTTATTTTTCCGACACTGGGTTACCTGGGACACGGTGTGGCAACATACACCCTGCAAGGATCCCTGTATCTTCCGAAAAACAGGATCAAATATGTATGAAAAACGCTAAATTTCAACTCTGGCCAGCACAACCTCAGCCGATGGTATTTTTTTGGATAAATCTACTCAAAGCCAACCGCCGATTACGAAAAATTGATCAAAAGCATTGCACGCCAGGCATATTTCACAATTCCACCACAAAAAAAAAGACAGTCGAATCACCCTTTTCACAGGCAACCCGGCTGTCTTTCCTCAAGATCCGTAGCTTTCCGCCCCTGCCTCACAACAGGTTCGACTTTTACTGTTTATATTTCTCTGATATATTTTATGGCGGCACAGGCATCAATCGCCGGAATCCGCTCAATCAATATATTGGCTATTTTTTTTGAGTTACCCGGTAACCATTTTTCTCCAAGAAGAGGTGCATTGACGATATTCTGAAAGTATGCCTGCTGCTTAACCCACCTTCAAAAAATCTTTATCGTTTTTCATTGAACACATTATTTTACGTATTCCTTAGGGAAACCCTGTCGATATCTCCCTGGATCCCCGCCTGCGCGGGAATGACGTCAAATTTTTACCTTGTCGTTCACACGGGAAGCCGGCATCCATGCGCCTGCTAACAAAAAATAGAGCTATGTTGCTGAGTTTGGCGTAGAGCCTCGATATTTTTTAGTACGACCTGCTTTACGACGAATAACTACCAGACCGGCAAGACCAGTACCAAAGAGAAGCATGGTGGCAGGTTCTGGAACCGGGGCGGCACTGCCTGTCGTACAATCATCCGGCATGATATTTCCAGTCATTGTGAACAAGCCATCTGGAAATAACAAATCATTAATATCCGGTGCGCCAATGGCAAAGTATTCTACCCCAAGAGGACCGATCGCAGGGGCCTGAAAGGTAAAGGTTCCCAACAAAAGATCAGTACCATAAAGAAGGTCTGCTATAAATGGTACCTCACCGGAAATGGTATCTCCATCATCCCATATGGGCAACCCAAAGAATGTATCAAAAAGAAGATTATTGACTTCAAACCCTGTAAAGGTCAAATACGTACCGCTGTCTCCCGGCCCGCTAACCGGTGCAGAACTGCCACAAAACCAGAGATCAAACCCAAAGCCGAAGATTGCATTGGTTTCGTCAACAGCCGCATGCAGGTCATAGGTCAAAATATCGCCATAATCATAGGTCTGCTGCTGGGGCTCAAACCAGAGCGCGGTTGTTATAGAATCTGCAAAAGCCTGACAGGACAGCAGCAACGTCGTGGCGGTTATCAAGACAAGGGTTTGTAGTTTACGCATTGTTCTTTCTCCTTTATTTTTTCCGCATCTATGAACTACTCTGCAGTATTAATCAACCTCTCTAACCGGCATGTTATTTCGTTACTTTTTAACCAGACTGCCCGTTTTCACAATCGACAATTCCGCTTTTCAGGACAAATTATTCCGAAAAATATTAAAATTTGTATATTATTATGCACACGGTTGTCCTTGACCGCGTCAATAACTCAAGTTTGACTAGATTTCTTCATAAGTGCCGGCATTCAATGTTATTTATCATTGCAAGCTCCATGCCATCTACCGTTTTAAACATGACCCGACAAGGATATTTCACAACATGTTGATATAACAATATTAATAACAACAAATATCCTTGAACATCATTGTCGGTATGACTGATTTTTCAATTTTAAATTCCGGAAAAATGGAAAAGTTTGGGCGGAAAAATACCTGATTACCTGCAACCCTCAGCCTACATAATCAGGGGGAAAAAGATGTCGCCACTAGGGATGGTGGAAGGAGAGGAGAAAACGCCCCGGGCTTTATACAGAAGATTTCAACCAGTTCTCTGTTTTTCACACCGGTTTTCGGCAAAGATCAGCCAGATTAAAAAGGAGTATTGAGACGGCGATAGCAACCATCCCGATAATTGAAGAGAATTGCGGGGACTCGTCCGGCAGCAGGACCCAACTAAAAACAGCCCCGAAAACCGGGATGATGAACTTCCAGAGATTGAGCTCGGAAACTTTCACACCCGGACGCTGCAACAGCACAAACCAGAGAGTGAATGCCGCTGCCGAAAGAAAGGAAAGCCAGAGCAGAGCAAGATAATACTCTACAGGAAAAATAAGCTCAGGCAACCCTTCCACAGGAAGTGAGACTAGAAATAAAAAAAAGCCACCGAGAAAAATCTGCAGGGAATTGAAAAAAACCGGATCCATGTCACTTTTTTCCCTGGCAACCAGCACATTAGCAAGCGCACTGGAAATCGTACAACAAAAGAGCAGAACAATGCCGACAAACTCGCTAAGCCCTGTCGGTGAAGCCCAAGGCTGACGGCTGACACTGAGGATCGCCACCCCGGCCATTCCCAGCAGAAGACTGATTGATTTCGGCAGGCTCAGGCTGTCGTCGGCCATGGAATAGTGGGCAACCACTGCTGCAGTAAGGGGTGAGGTACCGATCAGAATCGCGGCAATGGCCCCGGACACCATGGTCATGGCAAGGTAAAACAGGCCATACATGAAAAAGGTCTGAAAAAAACTGACCAGCACAATCACTTTCCAGTTTGCCCGAATTTCAGCAAAACCCGGCCACCGGCGCCACCACAATGGAACCAGCAGCAAACCGGCCAGCATGAAACGAATACCGGCAAAAGAAAAGGGATCGGAATAGCGCAGGCCTATTTTTACCCCGACAAATGCTGTCGACCAGAGCAGACAGGCCAAAACGGCCAGGAGTATTGTCGTCGGCCGGGAATTGCGCGAACCAAAACTCACGCCGCTCCCCCTTGCATCCTATCACCAAATTGTTTCAAAATAATTCCCCAGCACATTTGCTGCAATTCGGTGCCCTGCCTCATTCCAATGAGCATTATCTGCCGCTCTTGTTGTGAGCCCTTTTTGCTCCGCACCGCTTACGATCAGGAGAACACCATCAATAAAGTCAATGCCATTCTTCACTGTGATTCTTTTATATTATTCGTCGTAATAATACGGCTGACTATCATCAACAGAAAAGGCATGAGTGGTAGACCCTGAGCGCAATTTAGCCACTTATCAGCAGCAGACTCATCATGAATAGAAATGAGACCGCACCCAAAATATATTTTTTTCATTTTCACTGCCGGAACAATAGCGTGGACTACGCGGATCTCAGAAAAAGCCCTTTTTTCAAGCCCTAACTTTTTAAGTTTCCGATTATTTTAAAACTGAAGTTTCCTGTTTTTTGTATATCCCATGGTTGTCGCAATGCGCTACCAGTGGGCAAAAGAATATATTTTTTACGGTGTTTGCCACGACAACAGCCACCCTATTTTATTATTTCTTGACGCACGAATTCTGCGCAAGCAAAAACACTTGTTTTTTCAACAACATACAAACTGTAGTGGAAAGCACAATAAAAATATAATCAGGAAACATCAGTTTGTTTTACTCTGACCCCAATTATTTCCAGGATATATAACACGTGCTATTCTTGCCATGTTGAGAGGATAGCAGATAAACTACAGGGGGGGGTAAAGATATATATATACTGTCCCCGGAACTCTGTCCGGAACTCTTGATAGGTACCGTCACCAGCAGAACAACATCATTGGTCACCAGCATTGAAAGAAAAAATGTCGTGATCACCAGTTTTAAAGGCAGGTGCTTTCCCTGCTCTATCCGCCTGGAATATTTTGTTATCAATCCGCTTTTCCGCAGCCCTTGAACAACCACGAACAGGGCAAACAGAATAAAAAGTACCTCCATCTCCTGAAGAGAATAGGCGGGTAGATGTCCGCTGTAGATGGAGGTCAGAACAACGCCGACACCGGAGACTATCAGCAGCCACTCTTTCAAGATGAAATCAATCAATGAATGTCGTGGCTGCACTCCTGCACCTTCTTATAATCTCAGGTTTCCGAGGTGTTCAACCTTCTGATAAACCAGCACCGGGGCTGAGAAGTCCTTGGTTCGGGCACAACGAACCATGAAGAGCAGCATGTCAAGGGTGAAGAAATATCCGCCCCCTATCCGAGTGCTGGTTTATTGTATGGTGATTTCCGAAGATCGAACAACCCGGTTCTTGCCCTGGGATTTTGCAGTGTACATTGCCATGTCGGCATATTTCACCAGGTCTTCGACACTCAAGCCCTCATTGTACGAGGCGATCCCGATACTTAAGGTACGGGGGATTTCTTTTTCAACACTTTCCGAAGTCGTCACCTTGAATGTATTTGTAGCAAAACTTTCTCTAATCCGCTCCGCTACTATCCAGGCAATTGTCTGGTCCGTTTCAGGCAGGATGACCACAAACTCTTCTCCGCCGAACCTGAACGCTTTGTCATAGTTACGAATATTGCTCTTTATAAGCTTACCCAGTTTGGTCAAGACCTTGTCACCGAATAAGTGTCCGTAATTATCATTTAATGTCTTAAAATTGTCAACATCGATCATGAGAATGGAAAACTGGTACTCTTTTCTGGAGCAGCGTATAACCTCATCTTCCATCACTGTATTGAGATAATGTCTGTTGTAAAGACCTGTCAATTTGTCTGTTATCACTAAAGTTTGAATCTCCACATTGCGGGAATGCAGGTTTTCAAGCGCTAAACGCAGCTCCTGATTAAGATGGTCGAGACTCTGCCGTTGAATTTTCTCCTGCCTTTTTTGCTTTCGTATCAGAAACAGTAAATTATTAAAGTGTTCGCCAAGTTCCTCAACGATTGTCGGGCAGGCGTCTTTAAACACATCGCACGACTTGCAGTTGTCATATTTATCAACAAAGGCCCCTTGCGTCTCGCCGCCGCAATAGGTCCCTGAAATCTGCCAGCAGCGGAAGCCTCGCTGGTCGAAAATCGGACATTCTTTTTTCGTGCAGGTTTTTTCCTGCCAGCAGTCAACCAGGTTCGGATTCTTAAACACCACCTCATCATTGGTTATTGCCTGATCAAAGAGCGGTAAAATCTCACATCGCAGATGTTCCAGAATCTGCTCACTGGTTTGGGTTTGACGAAACTTTTCTTCCTGTATCATAAAATCTACTCCCCCCTTTTTTTCATAGAGTATGGATTAAAAATCCTACCTTTGCCCAAGACGGTTTTTCTGATCAATCGAGAATAGTATATGTGTGAAGATGTGAGAAAATGTCCGCAACTGCCAATGACATTCTGTACCACGCTGTTGCAGCATCGGGCTGACAGTACCACGGACTAAAGAGTGAATCATTAAGAATTTCCGCGTTTGCGAAAAAAAAAGAAAAAAGAGGCGATTTTCCGGTGAGTTGAGTTCGGATCGACTGTCGGTCCTCCAAGGGAGAAGGCTGGAGAAGCGTGGACGGGAGATTTTTACCCCTTGAGAAGGGGTCGTTTAATTGCGAAAAGGGGTTATCATAAAAGGTTAAAGGTTAAAAAGGGTCAGGTTTATTTTTATTTTCTGATGAATAAACCCGCCCCTTTCGTTTTAACCGGGCACTTAAACAGCGGCCGCTTTTTTCAGAGCCTCAAGGGTAGTCTTGAGCTGTTCTTCACTCATCCTGACCGGAATCTGGTAGACCAAGGTTCGGCTCATCAGCTGGGCCGATTTGGGCAGAACCTGGGGATCATAGATCACTCTTCGTTTGCCGTGGGCTGAAAAGGGCCAGCCGTTAGCAGCCAGGGTCTTGGCTCCGGACAGGTGTTCCCAGGACGGGTAAAAATGCCAGGTATTCTCACCGAAGTTAATCGCCCCGGCGCTATTGTTGCGCAGGACCTGATTGACCGCCGCCGCCTTTTTTTGTTCGGCAGCATAAAGGCAAAAAAGGTGGCTGAATCGCCCTGTTCATCCATGAGTTTTCTGAAGCTGACCCCGGGTATTTTCCCGGCAGCCTCTTTGAGCAGCGCTTTTGTTTTTTTCTGCTCTGTAATCATGTTGTCAAGTTTTTCAAGCTGGGCCAGACCGATGGCGCCCTGGAGCTCCATCATCCGGTAGTTAAAGCCGATAAAGCGCCGCCCTTCCCCGCCCCGGCCGCAGGGATTAACCGCATGATCATGACCGTGGTCCTGGTATTCAGACATGTTGCGCCAGAGTTTTTCATCGCTGGTGATGCACATGCCGCCTTCACCGGTGGTCATGGTCTTGACCGAATCAAAGGAAAAGGTGCCGATAGTCCCGAATGTCCCGAGATGCCTGCCGTTAATACGGCAACCGGCGGCCTGGGCCGTATCTTCAATAACCGGCAGATCATGTTCTTTGGCAATGGTCATGATCTCTTCGATTCGTGCCTGGGCGCCAAGCATATGAACCGGGACAATGGCCCTGGTTTTGTCGGTGATTTTTTTCTCCAGATCGGCCGGATCCATGTTCAGGGTCTCGTCGACCTCGGTGAACACAGGAATGGCGCCGATATCAAGAATCGCCTCCCAGGTGGCAACAAAGGTAAAGCCCTGGGTAATGACCTCATCCCCGACCCCGATCCCAAGAGCGGCCAGGGCCACTTTCAGGGCCGCTGTTCCTGAAGTCACGGCCTGGGCATGGGTGGCCCCGGTATAGTCGGCAAAGGCCTGCTCAAATTCTTTTACCTTGTACACGCCCTGCCGCTGTTGATCAAACTCATAGCGAAACAGGACACCGGTCTCAAAGACATCAAGAACCTGTTTTTTTTCTTCTTCACCAAAGACTTCAAAACCGGGCATAATAAACCTCTTTATTTGTCGAGTTTCTGTTTAACAGTATTGTTTTCATCAAGCAGCAGGATCTCAGGATGATATCCTGCCAGTTCCGAATCTTCCATCAGGCAATAACAGGCGATAATCACCAGATCGCCTACGTGTCCCTTACGGGCAGCGGCACCATTGAGGCCGATTACCCCGCTGCCCCGCTCGCCTTCAATGGCATAGGTGTCAAAGCGCTCGCCGTTATTGATATTGTAGACCTTGACCTGCTCAAAAGGCAGCATACCGGCGGCCTCCATGAGATCTTTATCAATGGTCATACTGCCTTCGTAATTCAGGTCGGCCTCGGTCACGGTGGCCCGATGTATCTTGGACCGTAAAACTATTCGTTGCATGATCTTTTTTTGTACTATTTTTATATTTTAAAGTAACAAGTTATTGAATTTCTAAAGCGGGCATTACCCGCAACCCAAAATTGGTAGGAGCGCGCCCCCGCGCGCGATAATCACGCTCTGGGCAAGCAATGTCAATCGCCCGCAGGAGCGGGCTACGTTGTGTCTTAAATTTTTCTCGGTGTCTGCGCTTACCTGTTTTTTATGACAGAAATTCAGCAGTAAGGCACTTTACTGTTTTTTGCATGACCTGCCTCCTTGGTTATGGCTCTGGGGTGAATTATTGATGTTACATCTTAACCCACGTTGCAAGGATGGCAGGTCTTTTCTGCTTAACTGTCAACCATAATATCTAAATATCAAAAAAAATCTCAAAAAGGCCACACCACTTCTGCAATGTAAGCCTATAGAGGCCCGATGCGGTTATCCGGTCCCGGCAAGCAGGCCGTTATCTATAAGCCGCACCCGGCCGTCTATGGTCACCGCCAGGGCCACCAGAGTTTCCTGATCAGCCCGATCGACCGGCTCCAGGCTGCTGCAGTCGATAAAACTGATATAGTTGACCTCGGTACCGGAATACGAGAGAATGTGTTTTTTCACCTTTTCGGTCAGCACGGCAGTATCCAGCTTTCCATCCGTGTACAGGGAGCGGGCCAGAGCTATCCCCTTTGACAGACTGAGGGCGGACTTGCGCTGGTCAGCGTCCAGGTAGGCGTTGCGGGAACTCATGGCCAGCCCGTCTGGTTCGCGGACAATGGGATGGGCAAGGATGTCCACCCCGATATCGAGATCCTGAACCATGCGGCGGATAATGGAGAGTTGCTGAAAATCTTTTTGTCCGAAGACCGCACAATCCGGCTGGACAATATGAAACAGTTTGGAAACCACGGTAGTCACCCCGTTGAAATGGCCGGGACGGTCGGCACCACACAGAGAGCGGGAGAGGTGTTCTACAGAGACAGTGGTCTGAAATCCGGGCGGATACATATCCCCGGCTTCCGGGGCAAAGAGAACTTCAACCCCTTCTCCCTCGGCAAGCTCACAGTCTTTTGTAAAACTGCGGGGATACCTGTCCAGATCTTCATTTGGTCCGAACTGAATGGGATTTACAAACAGGCTGACAACCAGGGTATCCGCGTATTGGGCGGCCATCCGCATCAGGCTTAAGTGCCCTTCATGGAAGAAACCCATGGTCGGCACCAGTGCGGTTTTGTTACCAAGCACAACCTGTTCCCGAGTCCAGGCGCGCATTGCACCGGGGCTAGTCAGGATCTTCATGGATTACTGCAGTTGTTTTATGGTGTATTCCACCTGAGTACGCATCTGATCCTGTTGTCCGGTGCCGCCGGCTGTTTTCTCGGTCTCCGACAAATACTGGTTGTACTGAGCAATGGCCTCCGGTTTTTTATCCATGGCAACATACACTCGGCCCATGGCGTAATGAGCATCAGCCGTAAAGCCTGAAAAAACAGTAAGTTCCTGATACCGGGCAATGGCAGCTTCCAGGTCACCGTTCTCTTCATGTAATCCGGCCAGTTGATACAAGACCAGCGGTTTCAACGGATTTTTTCCTGAAATATTTGTATTGACCTTTTCCAGCTCGGCAATTGCCGTTGCAAGATCTTCTTTTTCAGCTGCCGTTTTGGCCAGTTCAATTCGGGCCCAGAGTCCCGACGGGGTTGAGGAATACTTTTCAGCAACCTGCTGCAGCAGCTCAACCCGCTTGTCGTTGTCAGCAAGCTTGGCGGTATCGAGTGCTGAAATGGCTTGATTAGTCTGATATTTACGATAGGAATCGTACAGGGCTACCGTGACCACGGCAACAACTATGATGGAGACAATAATCCAGATCGTGCGCTGATTTTTACGCAGAAAGGAATGCAGCGCCGGCGGTAGATTCAGCTGATCCAGGATGCCGGAGGTTTCCGACACTGCGGTTGTTTCTATATGGTTACGGTCAAATGCACTCTGATCTGCCATGGCTCACTCTTTGTCGATGATTTTTTATTTTTTTTCATACGGCCTGTGTACCCTGCCCCCGGGTTCTGTTGAAGATACCCAGGTACAGGTAGTCCTTGTCACTGTATTCACAAAAGAGTAACTATACAGCCTGGAATCAAAAAAATCATTAACGAATTCCCCTTTTCAGGAGATCAATCGCAAGGGCAGTAGGGCATGGACAGACAACATATCTATACGGTTTCCGAACTCAATGGCGCAATTCGCACCCTGCTTGAAAATCGATTTCCCGTTCTCAGTGTCAGCGGTGAAATATCCAACCTGCGTAAACCGTATTCCGGCCACCTGTACTTCACCCTCAAAGATGACAGGGGCCAGATCAAGGCGGTGCTCTTTAAGATGCAACAGCGCTATCTGCAGCAGCAGCCTGCAGACGGTCAGTCGGTTATCTGCCGGGGCAGGATTTCGGTGTATGAACCTCGTGGCGATTACCAGTTGATTGTCGATCAGGTCGATTTTCATGGGGCAGGCAACCTGCAGATCGCCTTTGAACAGCTCAAAAAAAAACTGGCCGCAGAAGGCCTGTTCGCTGAAGAGAATAAAAAAAACCTGCCCGCACTTCCTGATCATATCACTCTGATCACTTCGCCCCGCGGAGCCGCAGTCCATGATTTTATACGAATAGCAACCCGGCGTTTTCCCGGCACCAGGCTGGCGGTGTATCCGGTCGCGGTTCAGGGCGATGGCGCGGCAGCAGAGATCATCGACGCCCTCAGGCGGGTAAACAGCAGCCTGCATACCGATATCATCGTACTCTGTCGTGGTGGTGGCTCAATTGAGGACCTGCAGCCCTTTAACGATGAGCAGCTGGCCCGGGCGATTTATGAATCCAAAATCCCGGTGGTCAGTGCAATCGGCCATGAAATTGATTTTACCATTGCCGACTTTGTCAGTGATCTGCGAGCCCCGACCCCGAGTGCGGCCGCAGAACTGCTCCTGCCGGATGCCCGTGTCCTCTCTGATACCATTCAAACCCAGCGCAACAGGCTTATCCGTCTACTGCAGAATCAGCTTGAACATTCCAGTGCCGGAATTACCCTGCAGCAACAAAAACTCGGCGATTTTTCCGCCCCCCTTGCCAACCTGTTCATCAAGGTTGACCAGGAGTCCATGCGCCTGTCACGCAGCATGGAAGATATTTTCCAGACCTGCCAGCAACGCATCAGTGCAATAGAACTGCGGCTTGAACGACAAAACCCCGACACCCGCCTGCAACTCTCAATCAGCCGGTTGGCCTCTGTCCACCAACGGCTTATCCAGGCAGGCCATCACTGCATTGCCTCAAATACACAAATACTTGAACAGCAGAAAAACCTTCTTGAGGCAATAAGTCCCCATGCGACCCTTGCCAGGGGGTATGCTATTGTCAGAAAAAAAAATACCTCGAAAGTAGTGACCGACAGTGAAAAGATCAAGCCCGGAGAAAAAGCGGAAATTCTTCTCCACCGCGGCCGCCTTGATGTGACTGTAGATACCCGTTCCGGGGAGCCGGAAACCTGAACCAGGGGATATTGCCCTACTGGTATTGTATTCCTGCCCTGTTTTTCCCCGCTTTGTCACATTTTCTTTTTTTCATCTCCCCCCATGCTTTCAGCGGGAATCCAAGACGTTTCCTGTAACCAGCATGGCTGGGCAAAACTCTCAGGCTCCAACCACAACGAACAATGAAAGAGACTCAAGAGTCAAAGCCTTGGAAGGCACTTTTTCATATAAAACTGGATCCCCGACAACAGCACTCGGGGATGACGGAAAGCGGGAAGGCGCCGGTGAATATTATGTAAGGAAAACATTAACACATCCCCTGCGCCGGAGTGACGAAGTTGCCCTATTCTGTTATTTTTCACAACCTCTCGTCATTCCCGCGATCTTTTGGGCGGGAATCCAAGACGTTTCCGGGAAACTGAATCCCCGACAACTACACCGTCGTTTATCCGAAAATATGGGTAGTTATTTGGCAAAGTTGGCGCAGGTATCCATTATTGGCTGCGGCAGCAGCCAATAATGGATACTCGACCGCATCGCGGGCGAGTAGTATGTCTGTCATGTTTCCTCTCCTTTTCTCAGGC
>JAJRQC010000008.1 GCA_024280455.1 Deltaproteobacteria bacterium
CGGGTCGTATTTGAATGAGGCTCAATCACAAAATCCTCGACGTAGCCCTGCTACGCCTGCGGTTTTGTTCAATCTCCTCATCCAAATCTGACCCAAACCTAAGCGCAATATCAGCCATGTTATTTTCCTACAAGCCCTAAGATGTTTCCCTGTGGCGATCAGCGTCAAGACTGAAACAGGAAAAATGAAAATCACATTCAAATGTTGTTATGATTATAGGGGAGTTACAATGAGTCTAATTTCGAGTGATATAAATAGAGTAAAACTTTTTTTTATAGTTTTCAGTGCGGCATCATTGGAGTCATGTGTTGTTGCAAAGGATTTAATTGCTGCAGCCCTCACCGCTTCCACATCGTTGACGGTTGTTCATGTAACCGAATTCAGAGTCGGCAGTGCTGATGTTACCAGGTGGGGAGGTGACTGGCCCAATGATCCCGATGACCTTATAAATCCGGAAGGTCAGGAGGTTTACCTCAACAATGTTTTTTTTACTGCAACTGAAATGTCATGGAAAACTACGCCCTATCGACTTCCCTATCCTGTCTTTCCTAATGCCATGACCGGAATGGTTGCTGCCGTGTGGTCGACGGATGGTGGAAAGACCTTTAAGCTTCAATCCTGGGATTACCTTAGAAATACTGCACATGCCAAAGGCATAGACGCTGGAATGCCTGACTGCTGGATGGGAACCATGGTGCACTCTATATGTGACAGGAAAGCCGGCGAGTGTAATGGGCGAAACAGGAGTAATCTCTATTTTACTGAATATCCTTCCGGAAATACTTCCTGTTGGGGAACCCAGTAGGACTTTTTTAATTCTAATCCCCTTTAGTTGAAGGTGAGATGTTCTACCAGACAGCTGCCGATATTGTAGTCATTGTCCACCTTTTGTTCGTGCTTTTTGCTGTTCTGGGTGGCCTGTTGGTGTACCTGTGGCGATACCTGCTCTGGATCCATCTGCCGGCTGTGTTCTGGGCCGCCTGGGTCGTGATAACGGGTGGAATCTGTCCACTCACTCCTCTGGAAAATCAGTTGCGTCGGCAGGGGGGAATTGCCGGTTACCAGGGAAGTTTTATCGAACATTATGTCGAGACGCTCCTGTATCCTCCGGGCCTGACCCGTAGAACCCAAATGGCATTGGGAGTCGCTGTTCTGGTCATCAATGTCGGGCTGTATGGACTGCTTCTCTTTCGAGCCCGGCGGAAGGTCCGATCCGGATAAGTATGGATTCTGTAATCAGGAGCAGTATGCTCCGGGCCTGGTAAATGCGTAACCGTAGAGGGATGAATGGTTTAATGAATATCCTGCTGATGGTCGTACTTGGCTACAGTCTTCTTTTGGTTTTTTTATATTTCTACCAGGATCGACTACTGTTTTTGCCCAACATCCCCTCGCGTGTCGTGGAAAGGTCGCCATCTGCAGTGGGGCTGGCCTATGAACCGGTTACATTGGTGACCCGTGACAATATTGATCTGGACGGCTGGTTTATTCCTGCGCCTGAAAATCGGGGTGTTATCCTGTTTTTTCATGGTAATGCCGGGAACATCTCCCATCGTTTTGATTCACTGTTGTTGTTTCACAGGCTGGGATTCAGTACCCTGATTTTTGACTACCGGGGCTACGGCCGCAGCCAGGGACACCCTTCCGAGGCAGGCACCTCTATGGATGCAGAGGCCGCCTGGCAATATTTGACGGGGAAACGCTCTATCGTGCCGTCGCGTATTATTCTGTTTGGTCGTTCACTTGGTGCTGCAGTGGCGGCCCGTCAGGCTGCCGAGCACACACCCGGTGCATTAATTGTTGAATCCGGTTTCACCTCAGTTCCGGACATGGCGGTCGAGCTCTATCCTTTTCTGCCGGTCAGGTGGTTGACCCGACTTGACTACAACGCCCGGGAGCAGTTGCAGCGTGTGTCGTGCGCGGTACTGGTGGTACACAGCCGGGACGATGAAATTATCCCGTTCAGGCACGGCCAGGCGCTGTATGCGGCTGCCAAGGAACCAAAACAATTCCTGGAGCTTCGTGGCGGCCATAACGATGGTTTTCTCATGAGTGGTCGGACCTATACCCGCAAGCTGGATGAATTTCTCTCCAGGTGGATTCAATGAAAACTCCGTGTTCGGGCAGAACATGTCATTTTCCAATAAGGTGAATTATGAGTAAGCAGCCGAATGTAGAGCAGATGGTTACCGGGGCCTACCAGGTGAATACCTATATTGTTTCCTGCCCCGAGACAAAGGAATGCGTCATTATTGATCCCGGGGGTGATGCGGAAAAAATCCTGCACATGCTCCGGGATAAGGGGCTTCAGGCTTTATTTATTCTCAATACCCACGGTCATGCAGATCATACCCTGGCAAATATGGAGCTGCAGAAGGCACTGAACATTCCTGTCGGTATGCACAAAAAAGATTTTTTGTATTTTTTCCAACCCGACATTCAAAAGAAGTCGGAAAAGGAACTCGGTCTGGCCATATCGGGGACAGCCGACAGGCTGTTGCAGAATAGCGAGATCATCAAGGTCGGCACTCTGGAGATCCGGGTTCTGCATACACCCGGACACACTCCGGGTTCGGTCTGTTTTCTGGTGGGATCCAACCTGTTTACCGGTGATACCCTTTTTGTCGGTGATGTCGGCAGGACGGATTTAACCGGAGGGTCATTGCCGACTCTCCTGCAGTCGATCAAGGAAAAAATCCTTGTTCTGCCTGTAGAGACAACGGCCTGGCCCGGGCATAATTACGGAGAAACGCCGACCTCAACCCTTGGCTGGGAGATGGAGGAAAATCCCTATATTACGGATTTCATCCTTGCCGAAGAGTAGTGAACAAATCTCAGGGACAGAAGATAATTATTTTTTTTCATCAACCCCTGCCTCTTCAAAAGACGCCATTTCCCGCATCACCCGGCAGGACAGATCGACCAGGTTCATGGTAACTGCAGCTCCGGTTCCTTCGCCAAGCCTGAACTCCAGGTCAATAACCGGGTCCAGGCCCATCATTTTCAGGGCCGCCTGCTGGCCGACTTCAACCGAGGTGTGACCGGAAACCAGATACCCTTTAATTTCCGGGCAGATGAGAAAGGCAATGAGGCCGGCGGCGGTGGAGATAAGACCGTCAAGAACAATGCAGGTTTTTGTCGATGCTGCGGCCAGTATAGCGCCGCATATACCTCCAATCTCAAGCCCGCCGATTTTTGACAGGATTTCAAGGCCGTCTTCTGGATTCGGCTTATGAAAGGCCAGCGCTTTTTCGATTACTTCAATTTTACGTTCCAGTCCCTTGTCGTCTATCCCGGTCCCGCGCCCGGAGACATCCGCAACCGGCAGACCCGTCGCACAGCTGATGATGGCGGAGGCCGATGTGGTGTTGCCGATACCCATTTCCCCCATGCCGACCAGGTCGCATCCCTTCTCCGCTTCCATTTTCAGAAAGGTTTGGGCGCCGTTTTCAATCGCCTGAAGGGTTTCTTCCCTGGTCATGGCACGTTCAACAGCAAAGTTTCTGGTTCCCTTGCGGACTTTTTGTTTGATGAGCAGCGGGTGATCTGGTAGATCGGCCTTGACCCCCATGTCGACCACGGCCAGATCAATGTCATACTGGAGGCAGAACACATTAATTGCTGCGCCTCCGGAGAGGAAATTTTTGACCATCTGCTCGGTCACCGAGGACGGAAAGGCCGACACACCTTCTTCGGTGACCCCATGATCCCCGGCAAAGACAAACATCTGTTTTTTGTCCACCGCAGGGTTCAGGGAATTCTGGATCACGCTGAGCTGGACCGCCAGCCGTTCGATCTTGCCAAGAGCACCCAGGGGTTTTGTCTTAAAATCAATTTTTCTGGTGGCGGTTGGCCGAATTGTTTCATCCGGTGGTTGAATGGCCGCAAGAAGTGTATCAAGAGTACAGGCTTGATTGTGGTGCGATTGTACGCTGGTTTTCATAGGTGTTTCCTCATGCGCGGAAGGGTTCCGCGTCGGTTTTGTCTTTCCTGAAAAATCAATGATGTATTTCAATGGTTGTGCCGACAGGACATCACTCATCAGGCCGGGCACATCTTCAGGAGCGATGATTTTTTCAATGAGCAGCGACAGGTTTTTGTATTGCCGGGCAATAAACGGCAGGGCCATGACCATATGTTCTTTTCTCGGGCCATAAGAGCCGAAGACCTGCAGTTCCTTATAGTGGATAAGGTTGAGCAGGTTGGTGTCCATTTCACTGTTTTTCTGCAGGCCTGAGAAAAAGCACAGCCTGCCGCCTTTACAGAGTTTGGTGATACAGAGCCCCAGGGCCATCGGGCTGTCACAGGTGTTTATGGCAAGATCGAAATCACTTTTCCGGGTGTCTTTGCATATTTTTATCCTGGTTTCAGTGCTGAAGCGTTGCAGTCGGGCAATCTTCTCCTCATTGTTTTCAATCACCAGCGGAGTCGTGCCCAGATCAAGGCAGACCAGGGCCGCGATCATGCCGACAACGCCGCCGCCGTAAATGATGATTGTCTCTCCCGGTTGAATTGCTGCTGCTGATAGCGCGTTCAGGACACAGCCGACAGGTTCGGCAAAACAGAGGAGATGGGGTGCGATATCCTGTTCAACCGGGATCAGGCTGCTGTTCGGGACCACTATCCGGTCGGCAAAACCGCCATCGGAATGGAAGCCGATGATCTTCATCTCATCGCACAGGTTTTCCCGGTTGTTACGGCAATATCTACATGTGCCGCACGACTGACCGGGCCAGATGGTGTACAGGGTCCCGGTTGTTTCATCAACGGCTCCAATCTCGTGGCCCGGAACCCGAGGCAGGGCAAGGTCGCGATGCCCCTGCTGCCACATTTTGGCATCCGTCCGGCAGATGGCACAGTAGCGAACAGAGAGACGAACATACCCTTCCGGAACCGGAGCAGCGTCGTCGTCTTGCTCATACACAAGCCGTCCGCATTCAATTAATGATAACTTGATGATTACTCCTCTGTATACGGCTCTTCCGTGATGGTCAATTTGGTTATCCGTGGCTTTGCAATACCATCCTCCAGCAATCTGTTTAACAGCTCTCTGACTGTATCAATGTTGTCGAGTGGAAAGACACTGGCCTTGTTCAGTTCACAGGTATGGTACTGCTGGTCTTTGAAACGAAAATATTGGTTCCCGGCCTTGATGATCAGCAGTTCCGGCATGCTGCGGCCTCTTTTTGTAAACAGTTGAGCTTCTCCAGACCTGCATCCGGATTCGTATTTTGCATGGCAACCCATCTTCTCAATGTCTCCATGGCCTTGCCGTCGGCAAGAACTCCCCGGGCCTGTTCAACTCCCTCTTTGAGCGTCTTGGCAGTGCCCTTGACAACAAAGATCAGGGCGGCGTTGAGCAGCACGGAATCGGTACGTGCTCCCGGAACATGTCCGTCCAGCAGCGCCACCATCTTTACGGCCGCATCGGTAATATTGTTATCCGCTGCAAGTTCCTGGGCGGCATGGGTCGGCAGTCCGCAATCTTCAGGTTCAAAGGTGAACTCGCTGATCTCACCATCTTCAAGCCTGGCGCAGTGGGTGGTCCCGCAGACAGAGGCTTCATCCATGCCTTTGTTACTGCCGTCAATGGAGCCATAAACAACAATGGCATCTGTATAGCCGATGGATTGCATGACCCGGGTGACGGGCAGGAGAAGATCTTTTGCATAGACTCCACGCACACCGATTTTCGGCAGGGCCGGGTTGGCCAGGGAGGCGGCAATATTGAGTGGCGAGCCGAAATGGATCTGGGAAAGGATTCTGCCCAGCGCCATGGGATGGACCCGGGGACTCATGCCGTTAAACAGGCCAAGCCCGGCCTCCTCAACACTGTTTGCCACCACCTCCACACTACAGTCCACGTCAACGCCCAGGCACTCGGCCATGTCAACGGTCCCGCAGACGGAGCTGATTGCCCTGGCCCCGTGACGGGCAACTTTGACCCCGCCACCGGCTGCAACAATGGAGGCGGCGGTACTGATGTTAAAGGTCTTGAAGGTGTCCATGCCGGTGCCGCAGTTGTCGACAACGCCGTCCGGCTCGGCAAGGGTTACTTTTTCAGTATCCAGCTCATATATTGCCTTCCAGCCGCCGGCCACTTCATCGGCAGTCTCTCCCTTGGCGGTTAATGCGGCCAGAAAGGCCCCCTGCTGCATGTCCGAGACTTCATTGTTGAGAACCATGCAGAAAGCATCGTATGCCTCCTCTTTCGACAGGTTTTTTTGCGTAATTAACCCTGTGATCACCTGCCCGAATGCTCTGTTTTTCTCCATCTTCAACGCGCTTACCTCATCAGAATTTCTGGTGTGTTGTTCTATCCGCCGGTTCACTGTTTAATACGGGAGATCCCCGTGGCTGATTGCATGCATCGTCGAATCACGAGAACACGCAAGCGCACGAGTGCCGTTATGAAACACAACCGGGTTGTTGTCGACAGGGGATAATCAGAAAAGATGAAAGCCCCCGTATCCATACAGCAATGCACGACCTCTACAACAGGTGTGAGGTTGCAATACTGCGAGATACAGAGAACTCCAGTGGTAGGCTCTGAATGTGGATTGGATTATAGAAATCCATTTGTGCAGGCAGGCTTTCTGACTTACGAATTACCCTGCATCAGCAACGGCCTTCCCGGGGAGCATCCCCAGTGACCTGCCCGAAAAAAATCGGACACAGCACTCAATGTGACCTTTGAGTTGCGGTTGTCGCAGACTTCGAATACAGCAATGACTGGCTTGTAACGGATTCGCACCGTTTTTCCTTTTAATGTACAAGGGCACCTGCAAGATATAATATATACTCCGTCTTCTTTCATTTATCAATCAGGTCGGCCTGATTTTTTCGTCAACCTTTGTACCACATCGTCATAATCAGCTTGAAAGAAAGATGAATACTCCGTATCTATACCAGTAAGAGTGTGATCAAGATCCATAGATGCATAACAGGTGAAAATGACCATCAACTGGCCTGAAAATTTTGCCCGCAAGGGGCATGAACTGTTTCTGTCCGGCCTTCCCATAGCCCTCCACTGTCATCACTATAATTTAAACCTGCAGAAAACGCTGGAGACCTCTCTTGGTGATGAGGGCGCTTTGCTTTTGTATCAGGCCTCGGAAGAATCAAGCTACGCCGGTTTCACCTCCTTTCTCATGCACCATCCAAAAATCAATACAATTAAATCGAAACTGGAACTTGCCTCAACCAGCTATCAATATTGTGGGCTTGGAATTATAAATTTTACCAAGATAGGACCGGAAGGGGGCAGAGTGGTGAGTCCACACAGCCACCACGTCACCGGGTGGCTGGCAAAGTTCGGCAAGCGGGAGACCCCGGGCTGTTTATTTTCCAGGGGCTGGATCGCCGGGGTGCTGGCGGTGATTTACGATAAGCATATCGGCTATTACCAGGTTGATGAGCTTGAATGCAAGATGACGCTTGCCAGGGAATGCGTGTTTGAAGTGACAAGGGCATAGCCGATAAAGAGATTTATTGCAGGTCGCCTGTAGAATTCTGCAGAATAATGATGAACTGCCTGATAAGACACGCCGGCTTTTGAGAGTGTACCTCCCCTTTAAAAAGAACAGGAAATCCAATGGCCATAGATACAGATAAAATCGTCCATGCCGTTATGCACGGCAGCAGGATCCGGGAGGAAAAAGGCATTATTCCGCTGTTCGGAGTCTATCTGTCCATGATACCGGTGCAGTACTACAACAGGATTTCTTTTGGTTTTGAAAAGAAAACCGGCAGTGACGGCTCTGCCGAAAAACTGCTGGTGGCCGCCGGGCAGGAATGCGGCTATGCGACCTTTCATGGGGTCAGAAGTTCCTGGGAGTGGGCTGAGGTGGTCGAGCCGATGATTGAACAGGTTGAAGATCAGATCCATTGTTTCATCTCTATTGCCATTGCTTTCGGCTGGGGGGATCTGGTGGTGCAGGAGCTTATTCCGGGTGAAAAACTGGTTGTCCACGCCAAGTCCTCCTATGAGGCAAAAGGGTACCTGGATGCCTATGGAGGGGCTGATACAGGGAAATGCTATATGTTGCGAGGAGTTGCTGCCGCGTTTATGGATCTGGTCTACGGGGGTGACTATCCGGACGGCTGCTTTCAATATGCCGCCGAGGAGACACATTGTCAGGCCAAAGGAGATCCGTATTGTGAGTTTGTTGCACGAAAAGCAGCCCGCTAACCCCTGTCTCCGGGAGGGGCAGCCATGCTGGCAGTTCTTTAACTGTTTCAAGGTGCTCTGTGGTGCCCATGGTAAAACGGATGTGGACTGCTGGCTGGTTCCGCAGACCCACTGCCGGAATTATATATTCGATGATTTCTTCGAAAAAATATCCTTCTGCCTGACCTGTGAATATTTCAAACAAAAGGGGGCTCAGCATCCAAAAGGACTGGATTCTTTCATTGCCGCTCAGCTTCGAAACTGCAACAGAAAAGCATTTGAGCAGCAGTTCCAGAAAGAGGAAAGTTTTGTTGAAATCCTCAACAGGATCCCCGATGGTCTGTTTACCTTTGATAAGGATTGGCGGATCAATTTTTTCAATCCCGCTGCTGAAGAGATAACCGGGTTTTACGCTGAAGATGCGGTCGGCATGTATTGCGATGATGTCTTTAAGATTACCGGTACCGGAACAGTTAATGCCCTTCGCAAGGCCATTAACGATGGGGTTGATG
Source organism: Deltaproteobacteria bacterium (assembly GCA_024280455.1). Taxonomy (GTDB): domain Bacteria; phylum Desulfobacterota; class Desulfobulbia; order Desulfobulbales; family Desulfobulbaceae; genus DRLX01. The sequence goes on from JAJRQC010000008.1 coordinate 8,683, forward strand.
TCCATAACCGGGAATATGAAATCATCAGCATTGACGGGACAAGAAAACCGGTCATCTGCTCTACTTCCGCTTTGAGAAATGATAAAGGCGAGGTCATGGGCGGTCTTGAAATATTTAAAGATAGTACCGAACTTAAAAAATTGCAGGAGGAAGTCGTTCAGCGGGAAAAGAAATATCGTCGTATCTTTGAGGGCGGCCATGACATGATCTATGTTTCCAACCAGGACGGCAAGCTTCTCGATGTCAACACCGCCGGGGTGGAGATGCTGGGATTTTCCAGCAAGGATGAGATGCTGGCCCTTGATTCAGCTAAACAGTTTTACGCCAACCCTGAGGAACGTGCAAAGGTAATTGCTCTTCTCAACCGGGACGGCAGTGTGAAGGATCTGGAGATAAACTTTGTTCGGGTTGACGGTCAGCCGGTGCACACGCTTATGTCGAGCCGAAGTTACGAAGATCCTGAAACCGGAGAGGTCCAGTATGAGGGAATAATCAAGGATATAACCAGGCGGAAAAAAACTGAAGAGCTGATCCAGAAACGAAACCGGGAACTCTCCATCCTCAACAGTATTGCCGTCGCCGTCAATCATACCATGGGCCTGGACAACCTGCTTCAGGTCACTCTTGGCCGTGTTTTAAGTGTGCTCACCCTAACCCAGGGTGGTATTTTCCTCATTGACAGAACGGAGAAGAAGACCATTCTCGGTGCCGGATCCGGACTTCCATATGTGGAAAAGGGCAGAGTCGTCGACCTGATCTTCAAGGATGTGTTGTTACGGGAATACCTGATTGAAACGACCTCCACCCTTATGCCTGAAGCCTCTTTCCCCAATTTTCAGGCGGGCTATTGCTGCGAGGACGAGGAGGATCCTCTGTGGCTCTCCTGCCATCTGATTATTTCAAAGGGTAAGCCGGTTGGTTTTTTCGGTTTTGTGCTCCCGACGGACAAGATGATGGATTATCAGGAGCTGCACCTGCTTGGCTCGTTAGGTAATTTTCTGGGTAATGCGATTCAAAATGCCAAGATGATAGAGACAATCCGTCAGAATCGACAGGACCTGCAACGGCTTACTGAAAAATTATTCCAGACCCAGGAAGATGAGCGCAGGCGTCTGGCCCGTGAGCTTCATGATGAGGCCGGACAATCGTTGACTGCAGTTAAACTCGGTCTGGATAATCTGGAGCAGAAGATTCCCAAAAGCGATACTGCGGTTCGGGATATTGTAACGGCAACCCGTACAATGCTGGTGCGGACTTCATCTGAGATCAGGCGCCTTGCCTATCATTTACATCCAACCCTGCTTACTGATCTGGGTCTTGAACCGGCGCTGAAGCTCTATTTTAAGGATATTGAAACTCACTCGAGTCTGAATATTGAATTTCAGATGGTTGGTTTTGACGGCAGACTTGAAAAGGACCTGGAGACCGCTCTGTATCGCTTCAGCCAGGAGGCGTTGACCAATACCTTGAGGCATTCGGGGGCGGAACTGTTTCGATTGAAAATCATCAAGAGTTTTCCCAAACTTATTTTCATTGCCGAAGATGACGGGGCCGGTTTTGATGAAAAGGTCGTCTGTAACGATAAAAGAAGCCTGGGCCTGCTCGGCATGCGGGAAAGGGCCCAGCTCTTAGGCGGGACATTTCTGGTGCGAGGGCGGCCGGGACAGGGCGTACGCATACGAATAGAAATTAAAATGAAGGTATCCGGCAGGATACGGGCTATATGATCACAATCACAATATATTTGACCATGGAGTCAGCCGAGTAATGGGAAAAGTAATAAAGGTTCTGCTTGCCGATGATCATACCATTGTCCGGCAGGGGATGAAGCATCTGCTGGAGGAACAGGCGGACATACGGGTTGTCGGCGAGGCGAACAATGGTAACGTTGCCGTGAAAATGGCCGCAGATCTCAATCCGGATGTGGTGATTCTCGATATTGCCATGCCGCTTTTAAACGGCATAGAAGCAGCCAAAAGAATCCGCAAAGAGTTGCCGGACTGTAAAATCCTGATTTTATCGATGTACTCCCATGAGCATTATATTCATCAACTTCTGGAAACAGGGGTCTCCGGTTATCTCCTGAAAGATTCAAGCGGGCTCGAAATTATACAGGCGATCCGGGCGGCCATGAACAATGAAACGGTTATGAGTCCCTCAATTCAGGAAAAAATAGAGGCCTCTCTGCTGTCGCCGTATAAAAAATCTTCCCGGGAAGAACGTTATAATCACCTGTCCAACAGGGAACGGGAGGTCTTCCAGTTGATCGCTGAAGGATTCTCAACCAGGCAGATTACCGAAATGCTGTTTATCAGCATCAGCACCGTTAAATCCCACCGGGCAAAAATTATGGAAAAGCTGGGGATTGATTCACCAACCCACCTCGTCCGTATCGCCATTAAACTTGGCCTGGTTGACCCGGATTTTTAACTTGCAGGTGAGGGTTGACTCGTCTATGGGGTGTCTATCTATCGGCAAATAGAGTATAATGGCACAATCTTTTTTGAAAGATTAAGAGCAGGTCAACCTGGGAAAGGATGTAAAAAAGGTTGATGTTCTTTGCCCGGAGGTACTTGAGGAGTAAGGTGAAATGGTTGAACAGGAGAAGGTGTTGGATCGTGACGAGGTATTACGTATCCTTGGACAGCACAGAAATGATCTTGCAACCCGTTACGGTGTCACCAGGCGGGGTATTTTTGGTTCCGTAGCCAGGGGTGATGTTACAGCGGCCAGTGATGTGGATGTGGTGTTGGAAATGGAAAATCCCAATCTCTTTTACCTGGTTCACATCAAGGAAGAGCTGGAAAAGGCATTGCACTGCCCGGTCGATATTGTCCACTACCGGGCGCGCATGAATAATTTTTTGAAAAAACGGATTAACCAGGAGGCAGTCTATGTTTGACCCCGAACTGGTTCTTGAAATCCTCTCCCAGGTCCTTGAAGCCTCCAGTCGGATTGAGAGGCGTTTTGCTTCTATCCGATCTCCCGATGATTTCCTTGGAAGCGAAGATTACTTGTCCTTGTCAAACACTTTCATAGATTAATTCCTGACACTGAAAGATACAGAAAAGCCTCCATCTTTCCAGCTAGTGTCTGTCCAAAAACAGCCTTTTTCGGCCGAAGCAACTCGATATTAATTCTCAGATAGTAACCACTCTGCAAAGGATTCTTCTTCATCAGGCCGCAACCCCAAGATTTTTCTTTCACGGTGCGTTTTTTTCGAA
>JAJRQC010000101.1 GCA_024280455.1 Deltaproteobacteria bacterium
ACCAGCATGGCTGGACCAGATTGTACAGGTCACAGCCACAACAAACTATGAAAATAGCCCGGATCGGCATCACTTCGTGGGCGATTTTCGGATAAACCAGCATGGCTGGACCAGGATTTTTAACGTCACAGCCACAACCAAGGATGAAAATAGCCTGATGCGGTATCACTTCGTGGGCGATTTTCGGATAAACCAGCATGGCTGGACCAAGATTTTTAACGTTACAGCCACAACCAAGGATGAAAATAGCCTGATACGACATCACTTCGTGGGTTATTTTCGGATAAACTCTTTGGACGAAAAATTACAACCTGAGTTATGCGTGGACAGCCCCTGAAAAAAACAAGGCAGCCATTAAGAGATCAATCCATTATAAAGACATCGTGCGATGTCTTTTTTCATGGCAGGAGGGGTGAAAAAATTATCTGGTTACCGTTAAGAAATGTTCTTTGTACATTTTACGATAACTCTCCAGACTGGAGTCATCCAGCCATCGTTCATAGGCTGCACGATACCGGTCAGTAGGACGCTGTTCAAGAAGTACCCGGTTTATATTCTCTATAACCTCTTTCCCCCAATCGTTTTTTGAGCACGCCACGTAGGAAAGCCAGCCATCAAAACTCTTCTGATTCTCGCTGATGGTCAGGGTCATAATTTTATCCCTTGCTCCCAATTGTTCCGCCATATACATGGCCTCTTCTGGATGTCCAAGCAACACATCAACACGATCGAAAAGAAGCATCTTAAACAGGCTCTGAGCAAGGCCCTGTTGGGCATGAACAAAGATATTCTTCTGGCCGCTGTGTCTGGCAATAACCTGATCAACGGCCTCGCCGTAAGAACGATCCCTGGCCAGACCAAACAAAATGTTTTCATCCTTGAGCACATCACTGAGGTTCACAATTTTTTTGCCGCCTAACTTTTCCAGATTGTCCTTTTTTATAATAAGCACGATCGGCAAGGTAAAAATACTGGGTATAGAATAATAGGCGAACTCTTCACGTTCGGGGTTCTTGAAAAAACCTACAGTACAGACCTTTTCTCCGTGTTTGAAGTTGTAGTAATGACGAGCAATATTGGCAACAATCATGTCATGCTCATACTGGGGTAGCTGCTCCTGAATAATGTCGGTAATCAGATCTTCGTAGCCTTGGCCTTTTAACTCTCCATTGTGAATAAAAAAAGGCGGCGCGTCAGCTTCCATCCAGGAAATGGAATCCTTCGCAAAAGACAGGTTGACATAACCACACGCCAAAAAGAAGGTAAGAGCGAGCAAGAATGACAAACTTTTTCCCAGCATAATGTCTCCGAAGTAGATGAAATGGATTGCGGTTTAAGAAGCACTCCCAAACAAACATAAAACATTGCAGTCCAATTATCACGACAATTTTATCTATCTGTATTGGCCTGAAACAAAAGGATAAGATGGCAATAATAGAAAGAGCGGGAAAACATCACTGAAGGACACACATAACACGGCAGAGGCCGGCTTTGTGGTTGCTTTTTTATTACAGAACGGTTTTTCTGCCGACACACAGTGTATGTTGGTATTTTTCACCCTATTTTTGAGCTGATTGATACAGATGAAATCCTCTGCAGAAATTGTCATCATCGGAGCCGGACCGGGAGGACTAGCCTGTGCAAAACACCTGGCCGAAAACAACCGTAGAGTTCTGGTCATTGAACGTAAACAGGTCATCGGCCCCAAGGTCTGTGCCGGAGGTATCACCTGGAGCGGTCTGCTGCGCCACGTCCCGGAAGACCTCATTGAACAGGCCTTTCCGCAGCAGTTTATCTATTCCAATCTTCAGAAAATAAAGGTCTCGGAACCGGAGCCCATTGTTGCCACCATAAATAGAGAAACTCTTGGTCAGTGGATGGCCCGATCGGCCGCTGATGCCGGGGCAACTGTTGAAACCGGGATGACGGTGCTGGAGATCACAAGAGACAGTGTGATTGCGAAAAATTCCGACGGCAACGTACAGACAATTGGTTACACACACCTGGTCGGGGCCGACGGTTCGACCTCGATGGTGCGCAGGTTTCTTGGGATTCACACGAAAAGAATGGGCATCGGCATCAACTATCAGGTTAGCGGGAAATGTAAAAACATGGAATGGCATCTAAACACAAAGATGTTCGGATCCGGCTACGGCTGGATCTTTCCCCATCGTGAGACAATCTCTATCGGCGCCTATGGAGATCAGCACAATCTGCCGGCAGCGGAGTTGAAAAAACGGCTGCTTACCTGGGCCGCCCGAAGAGGGTATGACCTATCCCATGAACAACCGCGGGCAGCTCTGGTCAACTATGATTTCCAGGGCTTTTCTTTCGGTTCGATCTGGCTGGTTGGCGATGCCGCCGGTCTAGCATCCGGCTTGACCGGCGAGGGAATTTATCCGGCAATTATCACCGGTGAGGCAGTGGCAAAAAAAATTATCGACCCGGCCTACCCGGCTGTAGAGATCACCGCTATGGCAAAAAAACAATTGCAACATCAAAGGGTTATTCGACTTGCAGCAATCCATCCATTGCTGTGCAGCTTGATGATGGAATGGCTGGTCTTTCTTTTACGCATAAAACTGCTTGATTTCCATGCCCTGGAAATGGCAGATTAAGGATTCGCTTAAAAAAACAACTTCAACTCAATAGTTTTTACTCTCATGAAACCAGATCGAACAAAAGTTATCATCTACAACATTCTCTTTGTGGTCGTCTGCGCAGGCCTCTTTCTCTTTCTCTGGAATGCGCCGCCGGAAACCACGGCCTACCTGCCCCATGACAGTGATCACGAACGGTTCATGGACATGGGAAAAAAGGAAGCTGAAAAGTTCTGCAATGAGTGTCATGCCCCGGACGCCATAGCTCCTCTGCCCGAAGATCATCCACCCAAATACCGCTGCCTGTTCTGTCATAAACGAGACCAGGAGAAAATGTAATGTGGAACGCAAAGGATGTTTATTATGTGTCCGATTCAACGGCACTCCTGACGGAAGACATGGCAAGGTCAATGCTCTGCCAATTTCCGGAAATCAGCTTCAATGAAGAAAAGATTCCTTTTGTCCGGACTGTAAATGACGCCAAAAAAGTACTCAAAGATATTCTCAAACAATCAGGCGCCCTGCGGCCGCTGATTTTCTGCACCATCATGGATGCCGAGGTACGTGAAGTCTTTGATGTGGCCGAGGTTGAACTGCTCGACCTTTATGGAGGTTTTCTCAATACCCTGGAAATGGCCCTTGAAGCCAAGGCGCTGCGGGAACCCGGTTACTTCAGGCATGGAGACAATTCTCAGATTGACCGAAGAGTGGAGGCGATCCATTACTCCATGGAGCATGATGACGGGAAAAAAACCGGTGGTTACGACCAGGCCGATATCATTCTTATCGGCGTTTCCAGATCCGGAAAAACACCGGTCAGCGTCTATCTTGCAACGCATATGGGAATCAAAGCCGCCAATTTTCCCCTGACAGCAGACCACCTGAGCAACTATGAACTGCCCTCAGACATTGTCCGCAACCGTATCCACACCGTCGGCCTGACCACATCTCCCCAGTACCTGCATAGAATTCGGGAAAAACGGTATTCCGGCAGCAGGTACGCCAGTGTTGCCACCTGTTCCAATGAACTGCGGCAGGCTGAACAACTCTGCCTGCAGCACTCGATAAAGACCTTGAACACGGAAGGGAAATCCATCGAAGAGATAGCTGTCCAGGCGACACAACTCGTCGGCATTACCAAATCGAGACACAGCGGATAACCTATGTCTTCGATGCCGACCATTGGTGATATCTATCGTGCACGCCCCCATGTGTATCGCCACCTACGCCCCCCTCCACTTCATCAGTACTCAGGCCTCAACGATCTGGTTCAGGCGGAGATCTACCTTAAACACGAAAATCATCAGCCGGTAGGCGCCTTCAAGGTCCGTGGCGGCCTGAATCTGGTTGCAGGTTTAAGCCAAGATCAAAAACGGGGCGGCTTGTTTACCGCCTCTACCGGCAACCACGGCCAGTCCATTGCCTTTGCGGCCAGGGCCCATAATATAAAGGCAACCATTGCCGTTCCTGTCGGGGCAAATCCAGGTAAAGTTGCCGCCATGCAGGGGCTGGGAGCGGAAGTACTCTTTCACGGCAACGATTTTGATACCGCCCGGCAATGGATTGCCGAAGTCGCCAAGGAAAAAAGCGGCACATTTGTCGGCCCGACCGATGCACCGCTTATTCATGGAGTCGGCACCTATGGCCTGGAAATTATAGAAGACCTGCCCGATGTTGAAGTTATTATCGTACCGGTTGGCGCAGGCAGCGGGGTATGCGGTACCGCCATTGTTGCCAAAACTATAAACCCGGGGATCAGGGTCATTGGCGTCCAGTCGGCCCAGGCCCCGACCATGCAGCAGAGCTGGCAACAGGGAAGGCCGGTTGAGGGGCCTATGACAACTGTTGCCGAGGGCTTAGCCACCCGGATATCTTTTGCCAACACCCAGGCCATCATGGCCAGGTACCTGGACGACTTTGTACTGGTTGAAGATTCCGCCCTGGAAGAGGCGGTTCGCCTGCTGCTGACCCACAGTCACAATCTGGTTGAAGAAGCCGGTGCGGCTTCTCTTGCCGCCGCCCTGCAGATCAAAGAACAGCTGCAAGATAAAAAAGTGGTACTGGTGGTCAGTGGCGGAAACCTGTCTCCCGAACGACTTTCCCAGATTATAAGGTAAAAATACCATGCAATGGCTTGACAGAATTCCATGGAGCATCCTCATCATTGCCGCCGTATTCCTCGGCCTGGCCCCATTTGTACCGGAGCCACACCTGATTGAAAAAATACGTATGCTGACCCAGGGCACGCTGGTCCGCCCCATTGACATCTTCGACCTGTTCTATCACGGACTCCCCCTTCTCCTGATTGGAGGAAAGTTATTTCGTCGGTTTCAACTCAGATGACGGCGTATTTGACCAACAACAGCAAGTCGACTAAGATATCCCGGGCAAAGAATCTACCAGCTCTGACAATACTCCTCCTGTTTCTCTTTTCAGCCATAAGTTCCGGCTGCAGGAGACAGGAAAACGATATGGAAAACAGAATGACACAAAACACCATGGATCGACCTGAAATCCTCCGATTCCTCTTTCATCCGCGGACCACGGCCAGGACAACACCACCTGAGAGAACAATGGATTTTGATGTACCCGTTGCCCCGGATGCCACCATTGGCTGCCGCCTGTTTACAGCTGAAAAAGACGCGCCCATTATCCTCTTTTTTCACGGGAACGGTGAAATCGTTGCCGATTATGATGATATCGGCCCATATTATCAGCAGCAGGGCCTTAATTTTCTGGTGACGGATTATCGTGGGTATGGCTGGAGTACAGGTTCACCGACCTCCAGCACCATGCTTACCGATGCCCGAACCCTATACGAAGATCTGTTGAAAAAACTGCGCGCAGACGGCTATACGGGTTCAGTCTTTGTCATGGGCAGATCACTGGGCAGTGCCTGTGCCATCGAGCTGGCGGCTCTTCATAATGAGGAGATAGCAGGACTCATCATTGAATCCGGTTTTGCCGAGACCCTGCCCCTGGCCCGGACCCTCGGCATAGACACAGACAAACTCGGCATTAGCGAAAAGGACACCTTTGATAACAGCCGCAAGATGGAATCGATCACCAAACCGACCTTTATCCTTCACGGACAACAGGATACTCTCATTCCCCTCCGGCAGGCTGAAAAACTCATGGCCGCAAGCGGCGCCCGCTCCAAAGAGCTGCAGATTATCCCCGGGGCCGATCACAACACCTTGATTGCCGTTGGCGGCATGTTGTATTTTCAGGCCATCAAACAGTTTATCAATAAGGTTGAAGGGACGGATGACTGGCGCAAGCGTCGTCGATCCTCCAGGGAAAAGCAACAGGAAAACTGAAAAATGACCGGCAAGCGAACCGATTACATCTCCTGGGATGAATATTTCATGGCCATTGCCCTGCTCTCGGGCCTGCGCTCAAAAGACCCTAATACTCAGGTCGGCGCCTGTGTCGCCAATGCCCAGAATAAAATCGTCGGGGTCGGCTACAACGGCTTCCCCATCGGCTGCTCCGATGACGAACTGCCCTGGGCCAGAGAAGGCGGTTACCTGGACACAAAGTACCCCTATGTCTGCCACGCGGAGTTGAATGCCGTCCTTAACTCAATAACCTTTGACCTGCGAGACTGCCGCATTTACGTCGCCCTGTTCCCCTGTAACGAATGCACCAAGGTTATTATCCAGTCCGGTATTCGAGAGATCGTTTATCTTTCCGACAAATACAGGGAAACCGACTCGGTCCTGGCCTCAAAAATCATGCTGGAAAAATCCAACACCTCCTTTCGCCGCTTCCATCCTGATCGGCAGTCGATCCTTCTCTCCTTCACAAACAATACCGAAGACCAATAACCCGCCTGGAACCCCATGGAAACGCTAGCCATTCGTGACGAATACATCGAGCTCTATAAAGTATTGAAAATTGAGAACATGGCTGCAAGCGGCGGTGAGGCTAAGTTTCTTATCAGCGAAGGACTGGTTCAGGTCAATGGCCAGGTTGACACCCGAAAACGGAGAAAGACCAGACCCGGGGATATTGTCGAGTATAATGGGGAAGAGGTACGGATTACAGGCACCGAAAAGGGCTGAGAGTCCATAAAAAAAATCTCTGTGACGGCTGCCACAGAGATTTTTTTATTTTTTTCTTCTGAATCGAAAAAAGTTTCAGGAAATAAGCTTCTTCTGAGCCTCTTCGTAGCGCGCCCTGGTCTTCTCCAGAATTTCCGCCGGCAGAGGCGGTGGCGGCGGCTGCTTGTTCCAGTCTAAGGAAGAAAGATAATCCCGCAGGAACTGCTTGTCGAAACTCGGCTGTCCCTGGCCCGGGGTATACTCATCCAGAGGCCAGAACCGGGAGGAATCCGGGGTCAGCACTTCATCAATCAGAATCAGTTCCCCGTCAACCATGCCCAGTTCAAACTTGGTGTCGGCAATGATAATTCCCTTGCCCAAGGCATATTCTGCCGCCTTTTCATACAGAGTAAGACTGACTTCAGCCATCCTGGCGGCCATCTCTTTACCGACAACCTCTTCCATAAGGGCAAAGGAGATATTCTCGTCGTGCAGCCCCTGCTCAGCCTTGGTTGAAGGGGTAAAGAGCGGTTGGGGAAATTTATCCGACTCCTGCAGGCCTTCCCCAAGTTCAAAGCCGCAGACAGTGGTGTCTTTCTGATAGGCCTTCCAGAACGAGCCTGAAATATAGCCCCGGACAATGCACTCTATGGGCTGGACTTTGGTCTTCCGGACCAGCATGGAGCGTCCTTCCAACTGATCTTTATACTGATGACAGACTTCAGGATATTCGTCTACATCAGCAGTAATAAGGTGGTTGGGAATAATATCGCCAAGCAGGTCAAACCAGAACAGGGAGATCCGGGTCAGCACCCTGCCCTTGCCCGGGATGGGGTCAGCCATAACCACGTCATAGGCTGAAATTCTGTCGGTGGCAACCATGACGAGTTTATCATCATGGCCTGGAATCCCGTACATATCGCGGACCTTACCTCGGTGCAGCAGGTCAAGCTCAGGACAGTCAGTCTGGATAACAGCAGTGGTCATGAAAAAACCTCCTGAAGTAAACGAGCAGGAAATTGTTTTTTTATTCCCTGCTCTATTCTTGTTTTCTGGGCGCCTTGAACAAAGCGGCTTTTACAAATTTAACTCTTTTTTTACGGCCTCAATAACCGCGTCACTGCTCACGGCTTCAACACTCAGGAGCAGGCCCTCTTTTTCGTAAAAACCAATCAGGGGGGACGTCTTCTCGTTATAGGTGGCCAGACGATGACTGATCGCCTCTTCGGTCTCATCCTCACGCTGAACAACCTTGGCACCGCATTTATCACAGATACCTTCCTGCTTGGGCGGATTTGATTTTACATTATAAATCGCCTGGCAGTCGGAATTCTCGCAGGTTCTGCGGGTACAGAGCCGATCAAGAATAATATCCTTGGGCACATCAATATTGACTGCCTTATCCAGGGTAATATCAAGTCTGACAAGAAGTTCCTTCAATGCTTCGGCCTGGGGAATGGTGCGCGGAAAGCCATCGAGCAGAAAACCCTTTGCACAATCGGGCTCCTGCAGGCGACCTTCCATGATACCCATGATCAGTGAGTCCGGAACCAGATCACCACGCTTCATATAGCCTTCAGCCTCTTTACCAAGCTCGGAACCGGCCTGCACTGCACCGCGGAGGATATCACCGGTGGAAATCTGTATGGAGCCGTCAATGGCGGTCAACAGTTTAGCTACGGTTCCCTTGCCGGCGCCGGGGGCACCGAGTAAAATCAACTTCATAATTTTCTCCTACATTTTTTTTGATCAATCAATTTGGTCAGGGTCACAAACAAACCCGGAAAACTTTCTAGTATAGCCGATTCCAGGCCGAGTTGGTAGCTCAAAATCGTTCCCGACGATGAACCAGACGACAAATTTCTCTCAAATTTTTACACCCCCTTGACAAGGGAGGATCAAAACTTATTTTTAGGCCAGGAACGAGTAAAAAAACAGTAAACCATAAACCCATGAAGAGGAGGAAAAAATGGCACTGATACGATTTACGGAACGGCCCCATTTCAGGAATCCCTGGGCTGAATTTGAACGTATACGTCGCGGCCTGGATGAGCTTTCACAAAATCTGATTTCCGAAGGTAAAATGCATATGCACGCCACGGTCTACCCGCCGCTGAACATGTACGAAAATGCAGACTCTCTGATTATCAAGGCGGAACTACCCGGTGTTCAGGCCGAAGACCTTGACATTTCAGTCGAGGGTGACACCCTGACCCTGCTGGGTAAAAGAAAAGCGCACCAGGAAGAGGAACAGACCTCGTACCATCGCCGGGAAATTGAGGCTGGTAACTTCAGCCGGGCCATCGCCCTGCCGACCAAAGTGGATCTCGACAAGATCACGGCAAAACTTGTTGATGGTGTTCTGACCATTACTTTGACAAAAGCAGACGAAGTCAAACCCAGACAGATAAGCATAACCACCTGAAGCTGTTACAGGTGAGCGTTCTGCAAGTACATACGAAGAAACCCAGAGGACAGAAACGAGGAGGAACGCCATGAGTGAAAAAGAACTCAAGGTTCAAGAAAAACAGCTCGTGCAGCAGGAAAATGAAGAGACAAAGCCGGAAAAATACTTTGTGCCTGCTGTTGACATCTTTGAAACCGACGAACAGGTAACGGTTGTTGCAGAAATGCCGGGGGTGAAGAGTACCGGGGTCGATGTCTCCCTTGAAGATGACGTATTGACCATCCGCGGTCATCGGGAAGAAGACGAGATTGACGGCCGCCTGCTCCTGCAGGAGTATGAAAGCGGTTCCTACCTGCGCCGGTTTACCATGGCCGAAACCATTGACCGGGACAAGATCCGCGCCTCCATGAGCGGCGGGCTGCTCAAGGTTGAACTGCCCAAGGCGGCTCCGGCACAACCGCGCAGGATTGAGGTCCAGGCCGGTTGACCGTAAAAAACAGAGTGTCCCTGCTTTTTACGCTACCTGTTTCCTCCGCCTGTCCGTTCCGGGCAGGCGGGATTACTGTATTCAACAAGCTCCGCAGTCAGGGAACCGATCAGAATTTTTGAATTAATCGCAACCGGTATCCGGCAGGCATCATCGGTGAGCCAGAACACCGTATCGCCATCCTTATCATAGAGCCCCTTGAAATCCATCTTCGGCATTATTTTTACCGTATCCACCTTACCAAAGATGGAGTCCATTTTCTCTCTGCCCAGCATGACAACGGCCACCTCATGCCGTTTTTCATCGACATAGGTGGGGACAACATTCCCCTGCTCCAAAAACTTCAGAGCACGGGTAATAAAAAAAGAGGAAAACTCGTTATAGGCTGTTCCGGCAAGGGTAAAGGTTTTCACCGGCTGATCGTTCTTTTGATAGCTGACCTCAAGGCGCTGCTGGTCATACAGGGTCAGACGACGGGTTTCGCGACCGCCATGCCCCTCCCTTTGCAACACTTCGTACCTGTAGGGCAGCTTCAGAACACCACGAACCATCGTGGTGAAGATGTCATCGACCGGATAAAAGAGACGAAACATTCCGTAGTCGCTTACCCGGGCTTGTATTCTATAACCGTCACCATTTTCAGCCCGGCTGACAACAAGGTCCAGGTCGCCGATCTTGATCCCACCGGACCAGGAAATCGAATAATGCATGACCTCACTACCGGAGAAAATCGTATTCAGGACATCTTTTTGAATATGCAGCAGAGGGGGTGCATCCTGAGCAGACAAAGAACCGGCTGAAGCAAAAGACAATACAATAAAAAGCAGGAAACGTGACATCAGACGGTCAGTAAAGAAAGCCAGGTGGCCAGGAACAGGGTCAGGGCGATGAACCCGTTCATGGAGAAAAAAGAGACCTGGATGCGGGAAAGATCTCTCGGATTCACCACCAGATGCTGATAAAAGAGGGCTGCCCCGGTCAGGAGAAGACCTCCGTAATAAAACATGTTCAGTTCACTTTGGTAACCGGTCAGGGTGAAGAAGACAAAGGCCAGAACATGGAAAAAAACAGCCAGATGAAAGGCACGCCTGCGGCCAAGGGTGGCGGGCATGGAGTGCAGTCCGGCCTTGCGGTCAAAATCGGCATCAAGACAGGCGTAAATGCAGTCAAAGCCGGTGACCCAGAACAGGACGCCAAGGGACAGTACCCAGGGATAGTTACTCAGAGATCCGGCCACGGCAACCCAGCCGCCCAGGGGTGAAAAGGCCAGAGCCACCCCGAGCACCAGGTGACAGAGCCAGGTAAAGCGCTTGGTCAGTGAGTAGACCAGGGTCAGGCCAAGGGCAATAGGCGCAATCATCAGGGCCAGGGGGTTGAGCATGTAACAGGCAATAAAAAAAGCAGTCCGCTGACAATGACCATGGCCCAGGACTCGGTCAGGCTGACCTCACCGGCGGGAATGGCCCGGTTGGCAGTCCGTGGGTTGGCGGCATCAAACCGACGATCGGCGATGCGGTTAAACCCCATGGCACAGGTTCGGGCCCCGACCATGGCCAGGACCACAAAGAAAAAAACCCGTAAAGAGGGTACTCCGCGACCGGCGAGAAAAGCGCCCATCAAGGCAAAGGGCATTGCAAAAACGGTGTGCTTGAACTTGATCATTTCAAGCAGGGTTTGAATTTTTTTCCGCATGGCTACATTCCACTCCACCTGGGAACATCCACATCCAGCCCTATCTGGTCACAGATTCGGGCGGCAAACTGACGGGCCATCTCCTGCAGGGTTTTGGGCTGCAGGTAAAAAGAAGGCATTGGTGGACAGATTATTCCACCGGCCTCCTGAACAGCGAGCATGTTGCGCAGGTGGGTTCGATTCAGTGGTGTTTCCCGGACCGCAAGGACCAGCGGTCGCCGTTCTTTCAAGGTAACATCTGCAGCACGATGGATCAGGTTGCCGCTGTAGCCTCCGGCAATGGCACCCAGGGTGCCGGTGGTACAGGGAAGAATCACCATGGCTGCGTAGCGGCTTGAACCCGAAGCCGGAGGAGCGGTAAAATCATCAATATCAAACCAGTGGCGCACTCCGGCAAGGCTTTTATACTCTTTCAACCCCAGTTCCAGTTGCAGTACCTTCTCGCCGCTGCCGGATACAATCCCGTGTACTTCTACAGACTGCTCCTTAAGCAACGCAAGGAACTCGGGCACATACAGCATGCCGGTAGCACCGGTCACTGCCAGAAGTATTTTTTTGTTTTCTCCCATTCGCTTATTTTATTCCAATGTAGATTGAAACAATACCAAAACTGAGCGGTTTTCGCTCAACATGGGAAAATCCGGCCTCACGCATCATGGAGAGCAGTTCTTCAGGTTCATAAAAGGCGGCAATGGATGAGGCCAGATATTCATACGCCTCTTTATCCCCCGAGACCAGCCCGGCCACAAAAGGCAACACCCGGTTCAGATAAAAACTGTAGACCGGTTTTATAATAAAGTTGGTGGGCCGGGAAAACTCAAGGATCAGCAACTTTCCATGCACCCGGAGTACACGATGCATCTCACCCAGTCCCTGTTGGGTTCGGGCCAGGTTACGGACGCCAAAGGCGACGGTACAGCCGTGAAAGGTATCGGACGGAGCCGGGATCTCTTCGCCATCACCGCAGACTGGAAAAATACGCTTTTTGCGATCATCTTCGGGCAAGGCTTTCTTTCCGGCCCTGAGCATATCTTCACAGAAATCAACCGAGAGCACCTGACGTTTTTTTGCCTGCCGGGTCAACTCCAGAGAGAGCGGCAGGGTTCCGGCGCAGAGGTCCAGCACAGGGCCGGCGGGAAACTCAGCCAGCAGACGGGTGGTCTTCCAGCGCCAGTAGCGGTCAATCTGCATCGACAGAAGCGAATTGAGCAGATCATAACGACCGCTTATGGCGGAAAACTTATCGCGGACAAACTTTTTCTTATCATCCGGCTTGGGAAATGAAGATGGCTCAACCATTGTATTTTAGGGTTAGGGACCAGGGGTTAGGGTTTAGCTATCAGGGGGCAGCCTTTATAGCTCAGGAAAAATCTTCATGGGCAGGGCATGCCTGTCGGCCTCACCCCGTTCAATGAGCAGGGTGAAAAACCGCTGCAACCCCTGCTGCTTAATGGGCTGCAGGTCATACTCCATTGCATGCAGATACGAGGAGCAGGCCGCACAGTCCATGGGAATCCGCCGGGCAACCCGGTCGCAGATCTCCGGCAGACGGGCCAGGCCATTGGTTCGGCAGTCAAGCAGGGTCTGGTGGATCCGCCTGACTTGATCAGGCTCCTGCTGCAAATACTCCTCACGGACGGCAAAGACGGCAAAGACAAAGGGCAGCGCGGTTTGCTTATACCAGACTTCAGCCAGATCCAGCTGCACAGGGTATCGATTTTCATAGCGGAGCCGCAGGGCCTCGTCACCAATGGCAAGAATTGCGGCGGGTTCTTCCTCAGCCTGCCGATCGGCAAAGACCTCACCCCGGTAATAGGTGGGTTTGACAGAATAAAACTCTTCCAAGACAATCTTGACTAAACTAACCGAGGTATCGGACTGACCGGTCATCAACACGGATCGGCCGTCAAGTTCTTCCGGCGCAGCAGTTGAAAACAGAAAAACCGAACCAACCGGGCCGGTGGCTGAAATGGAGAGATCAGCCAATATCCGGTAACGTTCAGGCCGGGCCGCATACTCGTAGGAGGAGACAAAACCAAGATCAAGCTCGTTAGCAGCCAGCATCCGGTTCAGGCTGGCTGGAGGCGCCTCAATCACCTGCCAGTCGGCCTCGTGCACCTGCTCTTTCCATATCTCATAAATAGGCGCAGTATTTATGTAGTTGACCATTCCTATACGTGTCATAATTCTCTCGTCAGCCACTCACCCATTGCGGTTTAGTACTGCTCCCCCTATGAACCAGGGCAGCGCAAACCTCTTGTTCTTTTTGCAGGTCCGATGCTACCGGTACGGCAAGAAAGTGACTGCTCCGACCGGGGTCCAGGGTTCCATACTCAGCCTCTATGCCAAGCGCAGCAGCTCCGCCCGCAGTCGCCATCCTTAGAATTTCATAGGGATCAATCTCGGGATGATCCTCAGCAAGCAGCTGCATTTCACGCCACATGGAAACCTCCGGATTACTGGCTGCTGAATCGGTTCCAAGGGCCGGAAGTATCCCCTGGCGAAGATAGGCTGCAACCGGGGCTGTGCCAACCTGGAGAAACCGGTTGCTTCCAGGGCAGAGACAGATTTTTGCACCGCTCTCTTTCAACAGGGTAATTTCACTTTCACTGACATGAATGGCATGGACACACAGAGTTTTCTCATCCAAAACCCCGAGGCTATGTAAATACTGTACAGACCCCTCAATGTCAATTCCCGCCCAGCTAAACGTATCTTCATAAAAACCGCGCTTCCGTAAAAAATCTGCCATTTCACCAGTACCACTGGTGAGCATGCTGTTTTCAGAAACGGGTTCCGCCACATGGATGGGAAAGAGAAAACCCAACTGGTCAGCCCTTTTTTTCAAGGCCCGGATCAATTCCGGATGAGTTGAATAGGGAGCATGGGCGGTGCAGGCGATATGATCGTCTGCCTTTCCAAGCTTTTTCAGGGCTGGAACAAGGGAGCCCCTTGTCAATCCGAGATATTCAAGAAATGGGAAGAGCAGGCCGGGGAATACACCAACAAGCTTGCGGGCCACCCCGGTGTTGCCGATATCGGCAAGGGCAAGGACTCCGCTGTCATGCTGAACCTGCAAAACATCTAAGGCCGCCTCCTCAACATGGGGACCGGTCACACCCAGAGCCTCGCGTTCACTCAGCATTTCCGTGAGCCAGTCGGTAAAACTCTCCGCTGGATTTCCCTGGCTCAAATGGGCTAGATTAGAGAGTTCCAGGTGGATATGGGCATTGATCAGCCCCGGCATCAGAACGCAGCCATCATGATCCTCAACCGCCGCTCCGGCAAATTCCGCCTCAAGCTCACGAAACGGGCCGACCGCGGCAATAGTCTTGTCGTGGAGGACGACGGCTCCATCGGCAACAATGGGACCGGCCATGGAAATGAGCCAGGGGGCACGATGTATGACTACAGGAAGTTGCACGGAAACAAGTTTGATAAAAAAATAAAAAAATCAGGCCGGAGTGTAATCCATCAACCGCTGCCGGGGCTCAAATCCGGCGGCACGGACCAGGTGCTGGATTTCCTCTTCAGTCAATCTGAAATGGACCCCGGCTGCAGCAACAACATTTTCTTCAATCATGGTTGAGCCGAAATCGTTGGCGCCGAAGAAAAGGGAAACCTGGGCGATCTTCGGGCCCTGGGTGACCCAGGAGGCCTGGATGTTATCAAAATTATCAAGAAAGATCCTGCTTAAGGCCAGCATCCGCAGGTAGGAAAATCCGGAGGTTTTTTCTATTTCTACAGCTTGAGCCAGCGCCGTGTTGTCGGGCTGAAAGGGCCAGGGAATAAAGGCGGTAAAACCGCCGGTGCGGTCCTGGAGATCACGCAACCGTTGCAGATGCTCAAGCCGCTCCTCGATGGTCTCAACGTGGCCGAACATCATGGTGGCCGTGGTACGCATGCCCAGATTATGGGCCTCTTCCATCACCTCTATCCAGCGGTCGGCCGAACACTTGCGCGGCGCCAGCGATTCGCGGACACGGTCGGAGAGGATTTCAGCCCCGCCGCCGGGCATGGAATCAAGCCCTGCCGACATGAGTCGTTCAAGAACGGCCACGGTTGAGAGTCCGGAGAGTTCGGCAAAATGACAGATCTCAGGTGGTGAACAGCCATGGACATGAATACCGGTTTTTTTCATGAAGTGCAGCATATCTTCATAAAACTCAAGCGGTTTATCCGGATGGAGCCCTCCCTGAAGCAGAATCTGGGTGCCGCCGAGTTCCTGGGTCTCGAGAATTTTCTGCTTCAATTCCTCGTTGGTGAGTAAGATCCCGCCCGCCTCTTCCGGGGCCTTGAAAAAGGCACAGAACTTACAGGCCGAAATGCAGATATCGGTATAATTGATATTGCGGTCAATCACATAGGTAACCACCGGCTCCGGGTGCTTTTTTTTGCAAATGGCGTTGGCCGCAAAGCCGAGTTGATAGAGATCCGCCTCAGCATACAGCTTGAGAAACTCATCGCCGGAAATACGCCTGCCGGCCAGTACCTTGTCAACTATTTCCTGAACCATAATCTGATCTGATCTCAAAAAGTCTCGATGACGTTATAAAGGGTGTCGCGCTGGACCGGAGTTCGACCGGCCTCCTTGATCAGCCGGATCAATGTCTTATGGCCCAGGGCCTGTTCAGTCTCGGCCCCGGCCATATGGGTGATCACCTCTTCCTTGACCGTACCGTCCATATCATCGGCACCAAAGGAAAGCGCAACCTGGGCCATCTTGGGACCGATCATGACCCAGTAGGCCTTGATATGGGGAAAGTTATCCAGCATCAAACGGGCAACCGCAACATTTTTCAGGTCGTCCATTCCGGTTGTTCGAGAATGTTCGGACATCTCGGTATTTTTTGGATGAAAGGCAAGCGGGATATAGGCAAGGAAGCCACCGGTCTCGTCCTGGGTTCTGCGCAGGGCATCAAGATGCTCAAGTCGTTCGTCGATGGTCTCGATGTGCCCATAGAGCAGGGTTGCATTGGTATTTAATCCATGCCGGTGGGCAATACGGGCAACTTCCAGCCACCCTTCACCGGAAAGCTTTTTCTCACAGGTCAGTTCACGGATGCGGGGACTGAAGACCTCGGCTCCGCCGCCGGGAATTGAACCAAGTCCTGCATCTTTCAACTCTTCCAGGGTCTCTCCGACTGATTTGCCTGCAAGCTCGGCCAGATGGTATATTTCGACACAGGTAAAGGCCTGGATATGGACCTCGGGTCGGATCTCTTTAATACCCCGCAACAGGTCCAGGTAATATGAATAGGGCAGATCGGGATGAATCCCGCCGACCATATGGATCTCGGAGATGGGTTCATCCAGACGCTCACGGACCTTTTCCTTCACATCTTCAACCGTCATCTCATAGGCCTGTTCATGCCCCTTTTCCTTGCCGAAGGCGCAGAACTTGCAAAGATTGGTGCAGACGTTGGAGTAGTTGATATGCTGGTTGTAAATAAAAAATGCCTGATTGCCGTTTTTCCGCTCCCGGACGATATTGGCCAGATAACCAAGAGCCAGGAGATTATTTGAAGCAAACAGCCGCCGGCCGTCCTCCATGCTCAACCGCTCCTCGGCCCGAACTTTTTCTAGGATATCGCCCAACCCGGCCTGTTCAATTAAGGTGTCCATGTTGTTCTCAAGGTATGCGCCGCAGTTCCTGCAGCTAAAAATAAAAACAAAACAAAAAAAGCCCCTTCTCGGAAAAGAAGGGGCAATACTCTGTACAATACTCTCTTTGCCGACTCTACTCCACGGATGAGTTAATCAAGAAAAAATCGAAGTTTTTCCCGTCGGCTGGAGTGCCGGAGCCGATTTAATGCCTTTTTCTCAATCTGCCGGATACGTTCCCTTGAAACGTTGAATCGTTTACCGATCTCCTCAAGGGTGTACTCCGCAGTTTCACCAATACCAAAACGCAGACGGATAATTTTTTCTTCCCGATCAGTCAGGGTAGAGAGCACTTCAGTCACCCGGCTGGAAAGCTCACGGTTCTGAACCGCATCATAGGGCGATTCCGATTCCTGATTTTCCAGAAAGTCGCCCAGGGTAGAATCATCATCGCCAACCGGTGTTTCAAGGGAAATCGGCTCACGGGAGGCCTCCAGGATCGCCAGGATCTTATCCATGGGCAGATCGGTCATCTTGGAAATTTCGACCGGAGTCGGCTCCCGGCCAAGCTCTTTGAGTAAAGAATAAAAAGCCTTGAAAAACTGGCTGCGCAACTCAAGGAAATGAACCGGAAGACGAATGGTCCTGGTCTTATCGAGAATGGCACGGGTAATGGCCTGCCTGATCCACCAGGAGGCATAGGTGGAAAACTTATTCCCTTTTTTGTAATCGAACCGGAAAACAGCCCGCATCAGACCAAGGTTCCCTTCCTGGATCAGGTCGGCAAGGGTAAGGCCCTGGTGCATATAGCGCTTGGCAATGGAGACCACGAGCCGCAGGTTGGCCCGGATCATCGCATCCTTGGCCCCTTCAATGGAGCGATTATAGGCCTCGATTTTTGTATTGAGCTCAAACAGCTCACGAGACTCGGAATATTTTTTATTCGCCATCAGCACGCAATGGCGCATGTAGTTCAGCTGCTGTTTCTTGGGCTTGAGGGTGGGATCACGACGCTGCCACAGATCTATACGCTCAACCAGCATTTTGATCTCTTTGGCACCGGAACCGTCCTCTCGAATGGCCATGATAATGGAGTCGAACCCACCACGGATGGTCTTAGAGTACCGTGCTTCATCTTCAGGAGTGAGCAGGTCAAACTGCCCCATTTCCCGGAGGTAGGTGGTGGTGGTCTCTTCAGACTCGTGCTCTTCGCTGGACGGCAGAACTTCATTGCCGTCTTCGGTCTGTGATTTTTTCCCGGTCCAGAGGTCACCGGACAGGGTCTTTCTCTTACCTGATTTCTCCTGAGTGACAATCTCAATATTATTTTCACTCAGAAAGTCGAAAAGCTCTTCAATCTCACCGGGATCCTTAATCTCTTCCGGCAACAATTCATTAAGATGCTGGAAGGTTATACAACCTTCACCTTTTCCGGCCTCAAGAAGGTCTTGTTTGATACTCTTCAGCACCCGCCTTCTCCCTCCACTCGTTCTATTAAAACGCAATTTTACGACACCGTCCAAAAAACAGGAAAATAAGTTTAATATACCACCTGATTCCTGTACATATTAAACAGCAACGCAAAAAACGCAGTTCGTCCTATAAAAAACAAAGATATTATAATCTAATATAATATTCCAAAAAAAGCAAATAAAGAGTAAGAGGACCCGCTGTTAAATATAAGCATGTGCGGTCTCCCTTCCACAGGAAAGAGTAAAAAAATGCAACACAAAACACTTAAAACCGACCTTCAACAACGAGCCGGCGGCATCCTCTTTGCAATCAGCTCCCTGTCCGGACCGTATGGGATCGGTGACCTGGGCCCCGTCGCATTCAGGTTCATTGATTTTCTTGCCCGAGCTGGACAGAAGTACTGGCAAATCCTGCCGGTCGGCCCTACAAGTCCGATCTTCGGCAATTCACCGTATATGAGCTTTTCAGCCTTTGGCGGCAATCCGTTGTTCATCAGCCCGGAGTTGCTCATCGGACAAAATCTACTGCGGCAATCAGACCTGCCCCCGTCTGATTTTTCAGAATACACGGTTGACTATGAATCGTTGACTGTGTGGAAAAGAAGGATTCTCGACCTGGCCTGGCAGCATTTTCAGGCCAACGGCTACCGGAAAGCCCTTGATACCTTTTGCAAACAACACCCATGGGTCAATGAGCACGCATTGTTTCTGGCTCTGAAGGACTACTATAAAGATAAGCCGTGGTACCAGTGGCCAAAAGAAATTCGTTTCCGTCAACAATCGGCCCTGCAGCAGGCAACAGATGCTCTTTCCAGGAAAATTGATCAGGCCGTTTTTGAGCAGTACCTGTTCTTTCGGCAATGGGAGCAGTTGCATTCCTATGCCCACAAAAAAAATATTCAACTCATTGGTGACCTGCCGATTTATGTCGGCCTGGACTCCGTAGACGTCTGGACCAACCAGGAAATTTTTGATCTGAACCCCAAAAGCGGACGGCCTAAAACCATTGCCGGAGTACCGCCGGATTACTTCAGTGCAACCGGTCAGCGGTGGGGTAACCCACTCTATCGCTGGAACAGCCGGTCCCAAACTATAAAAAAACGGCTGTATGACTGGTGGGAACAACGATTGAGGCTCATATTCAACCAGGTGGATGTCATCCGTATTGATCATTTCCGTGGATTCGAATCCTTCTGGTCAATTCCTGCTCAAGAACAAACCGCGGTCAACGGCACCTGGAAAAAAGGGCCCGGCAAACCATTTTTTCTGGAAATGGAACGCCGGTTGGGCCGGTTACCTATTATTGCCGAGGATCTTGGCATCATTACCCCTGCGGTGGAGAAACTTCGTGATGACCTTGAATATCCGGGAATGAAAATTCTCCTCTTTGCCTTTGACGGCAAACCCGACAACAGTTATCTGCCCCAGAACATAGATAGAAACTGTGTTATTTACACCGGGACCCACGACAACGACACCGTGGTCGGCTGGTATTTGAATCCAGAAATCACGCAGGAGTCACGCAGACAGGCAAAACGGCAGGCAAACAAGTTTGACGACGAGGCGTCCTCGTTCCACCATGACATGATCTATCTGGCTCATTCCTCAACGGCAGCGCTTTCGATCATTCCCATGCAGGACTTGCTTGGTTTCGGTAACGATTGCCGGATGAATATCCCCGGCACCACCGAGGGCAACTGGAGCTGGCGTTGCGCAGAACGTTTCATTTCCAATGAACTTGCCGATTGGCTCAAAGAGACCACCGAGTTTTTCGGCCGACTCAACCACAGTGCCCCTCTTCCTCCTAAAAAAATTACCCAAGACTAATACAAGGCCATGCAGATACTGGTACTCAACGGCAGTCCCCGGAAAAAGGGCAACACCGAACATATCGTGACAACGGTTGCAGATGGTTTAACAAGAGCAGGTGCAGAGGTTGAGGTGTTCCGCCTTGCAGATCTCGATATCCACCCCTGCATCGGCTGCGGCCATTGTGAGAAGGAGGGCATTTGTGTGTTCAAGGACGATATGCCGGTTTTGTACAAAAAGATTGCCGAAGCAGACAGGATTATCCTTGCATCTCCGATATATTTTTACGGTCTCACCGCCCAGACCAAAACATGTATTGATCGCTGTCAGGCCCTGTGGAGCAGAAAATACATTCTTAAACAACCTGTTTCAACTAAGCCCGGCCGCAAAGGGTACCTGATCAGCGTAGCAGCCACCAGGGGGGAGCGAATTTTTGAAGGGGCAATCTTATGTGCCCGCTACGGCCTTGATGCCATGGACGCGCACTATAGCGGCGAACTTCTCTACCCAGGAGTAGATGGCAGAGGGGCGATTAAAAATCATCCCGACTACCCGGACAGGATAGTCGAGTTTACCCGCCAACTGTTTGAAACCTGAGTCAACACCCAAGAGTCGTTTTTTATTTCAACTGTGACAAAAGCGGCTTGACAAAGACGGAGAGATATTATAGAAAGCCTGCACCGTAAGGCCCCATCGTCTAGCGGTTAGGACGACGGCCTCTCACGCCGTAAACAGGGGTTCGATTCCCCTTGGGGTCACCAAAAACAATAGAAGGAATTCAGCGCGTTATAAAGGTTTCCTTCTCTGGCACCGAAGCCGTCTAAGGGGTTAACGGCCCCTTAGACGGCCTTTTTATTTTCAACTACGTTTTCTTTCCTCACTTTTTGTCTTGAAGTGAGTTCAACCAATTGTGCTTTTTCAGGCTTCGATAAACCTTCCAAAGCATCACGAACCTGCTCAAGTCCAAGAGTTTTCAAATACCGTTCAGTCGTAGACGTGCTCTTGTGCCGAAGAATGGCCTGGATCACACCAACACTGTTTCCCTTCTTGTATAAACATGAAGCTGATAAATGACGTATTGCGTGAAAACCAAACGATTTCACCTCAGCCTTCGCACAGAGACGCCGCATCAAGTGAAGTCTTTGGGTAAACGGTTTACCGTAATATTCTCTGGTAAATGCTGTCTTATCTATACAAACGAAAACATTATCAGAATCAACCGGCCGAACCTTTAACCACTCAGCAAGTGCTTTTCCTGATATCTTTTTTCGCCTGCTCCCAGTCTTCAAACGAATCTTTCCCCTGTTTCAAATGTTCCTCTCTATGCTGGATAATTTTCCCCTGCCAGGCGGGCGATTCCAGCTCCGACGCATTCCGGCAAATTTCATCCCACAACATTTCCATGGTCTGCAATTTTTCTGTAATGGTCATTTTTTGAACATTCAGATTCATAACGTCTCCTTATTCGTTTTTGCACTGTTCAAAAACTGGCGTTTTGCTCTAATCATACTAACGCATGTATGAAGACCTGATTCACCATGTCAGGTAACAATCTTTTTGATGTGTTGGTGGTCTGTATTTTGGTGACATACTCATGCCAGCATTTCTCTTACGGGTATCGCTTTTTCAATCCTTGCCTTTCGTTTGGGGGTGTGCAAGGCGGACCAGATATCATTACGCCTTTGGACATTAAGCCAAAAATCAGGAGTATTACCAAAAACTCTTGCAAGCATAAGGGCAGTGTCAACGGTCACGGCTCTTTTTCCTGTACAAATCTCATTCACAGTCCTGCGACTGACTCCCATAGCCTTGGCCAACTGCCCCTGGGTAATATCTAATGGTATCAGAAATTCCTCGGTAATCATTTCTCCAACACTCACAGGCTGGCGCTTTGTAATGATCATCTTTTCACCTCATTATCTGTAATCATGGTTATCAAGATAAATTTCACCTGCCTCACCTCTACTGTCTTCCCATATAAAAATTAATCGCCACTGCTTATTTATCCTGATTGAACATTTACCGTTCAACGTACCTGATAGTTTTTCAAAATGATTGCTTGGGGGGCTGCGCAAATCCAGATCGCAGGTTGCATCATCAAGCAGTTGTAATTTTCTAAATAAACTTCCCCGAATAGCAGCAGGTAGCTTTTTATGGTTAACATCATTTTCAAAAAAATCTCTTAACCATCTATTTCGAAAGTTTCGAATCACAGTTATACTGTAACGCCCCTGGTTACACCAGTCAAGGTTTGATTTCATTTTGTCAACTCAGAAAATACAACCTCACTTCAATTCCCTGGCAAGTTCAGCTTCAATCTCTTCCACTGTCGGCAGGCTGGTTTACGATCTGGTGTCGTATCGTAGCAGATAGACCGGCTGCAACCCGTGAAAATCATGATAGGAGCGTAAGTGTGCCTGAAGTCGTGTACCCGAGTCTATCTCAATTTTGCCGTTTCACGCATCGAATAAAAAACATCTCGTCGCCATAAATCGCCATGGTTTTTCCGTTTGCCAAACTTTGCTTACTCCCCGCATCCATAACGCAATTGACCGCCTGGACATGCCCATAGAAATGGGCATCAAAGTTGTTATTTTGTCGACAACGATTCTTCTTATGGCTATAATAAAATAGAGAAACAAGTGCCGTACGAATTAATTAAGAGGGACTCCTAAAAAGGCAAAAATGCCACTTTCACTGTACGGAACTACAGGAAGTTATAACCTTTCCGCCGTCGGTGGCGAGGTTTTTTGCGACACCGACAATTAAAAGAAACAATAAAAATGTTATCCGGTATGCTGCGATCACCCCGTTGGCATGCCTTTCCGGAGGAAATAAACATGGCAGTTTTCACCTATCAGGCAAGTGACCTGTTCCACTGGTTGACAAGTAAGGAGGATATTGTTGTTCTTGATGTCCGTAACGACAAGGACTTCAAACGCTTTCAGGTCGAAAGCCCCTACGCCTTTGAAATGCTCAACGTCTCCTATTACGACTTTATGGAAATTGAGGAGGCATCCGTTGCTCGAGTACCGAAAGGAAAAAAAATCCGCATTGTCTGTGCCAAGGAAGGATCGGCCAAATATGTGGCTGAAATCCTCGACAAACACGGTTTCAGGGATGTCGGCTACCTGAGTGGCGGCATCAAGACCTGGGGCAACCTGCTGGTCCCGAAACTGGTGAATCCGGGCATGGAGTACGAACTGTACCAGTTCATCCGCCCGGGCAAGGCCTCCTGCAGTTACGGCCTGATCACCGCAAACGAGATGATGGTCTTTGACCCCTCCAGGGCCGTGGATTTTTATGTTGATTTTGCAAAAGAAAAAGGGTGTTCGATTATTAAAACCTTTGAAACCCACCTGCAGGCCGACTACATCGCCGGCAGCCGCGAGATAGCAGCCCGAACCGGGGCTGAATTCCTCGGCAATGACGGAGACTTCAAAACATCTAAAAACCCCTACACCGCACTGGTCGACGGTGAGGTTCATACATTCAGTAATGGTGGTCCGGCCGTAAAGGTTCTTTTTACCCCCGGCCATACCCCGGGCTCAACCTCGTTCATCGTCGACGAAAAATTCATGATCAGCGGCGACATGGTTTTTATTCGCTCAATCGGACGTCCGGACCTGGGCGGCAAGGCTGTGGAATGGGCCGGCATGCTCTTTGATTCAATGCGGATGGTTCGCGAACTCGACGATGACCTGATCATTCTGCCGGCGCATTATATAGACTGGGATGAAGCCGATGAAAACTTGATCTTTGCCCTGCCCTTTGGTCAGGTTAAAGAACGTAACAAAAGCATCTACAGTATTGATACTCTGGATGACTTCATCACCTTTATCAAAGACAACATGCGGCCCCAGCCTGAGGAATATGCCTTGATCCGGCTGGCCAACGGGAACATGGAACAGTATGACGAGGGCAAAGAGGAGGAGCTTGATCTCGGTAAAAATGAATGCGCAGCCTCAGCCTATGCTGCAACAAAGGCTGCGGCCTGATTTCTTTTTATTTTTATTGTAACTGTTCAGGTCACGCAATATATTACCCAAAATATCGGCCTTTCACTGTTTAGAAGTGCCACATATTTGTTCAATTCGGCCTTTGAGGCATACTGATGCTATTCGAGAAGGCCGAAGTGGGCGAAGATGGGGTGCTTCTGAACAGTGACTTTTTATTTTTATTTTTTTGATTCTATGCGTAATTTTTTTAAACTATCCATCGGCCGGCGGGAGATCCTGGTTGATATCACCCCGGAGGTGGAAGAAATTGTCCGCTCAAGCGGAATAAAAACGGCCTGGTTGCCATCTACGCACCGGGGACAACCGGGGCTATTGTGATTCAGGAAAACCGGGACGACTCCGTCCAGACCGATGTGGTTGGTCCGGGAGGTTCCGGGAACGGCAAAACCCGCTTTAGTACCACGTCAAGGCCGTGAAAAATCAGCTTTCCCACGATCGTTGACCTTTTGCGCTGGACAAGGTTACTACAGCTCTATAGAATAGAGGCATCAAAACCGGTACATCTGGTGCCTCTAAGGAATATTAAATAGAGAGCGCTGTTATTCCAACGGAGAGTGCATGAACATCCTGTCCTTACGCAAAGGCGTTCCCTTTCAGACTCTGGGGCCTGCAACCCTCATCCTGTTCTTTCTGATCACCACCAGCGCCTATGCCGCCCCGCCCCTGCCCGCAAGAGCCGCGTCACTGCTGAACAAGGCCAAACCACGGGTCCAACAGGAGTTGCAGCAAAAGGGATTTAAACTGGGCCAGCCGGTTTTCGTCCGTATCTTCAAGATGCCCGGCACCCTGGAAGTCTGGATCAAGAAAAACAGCCGCTACCAGCTGTTTAAAGAGTACCCCATCTGCAGTTACTCCGGATATCCCGGGCCCAAACTGCAGGAGGGCGACTGGCAGAGTCCGGAGGGATTCTATTGGGTAGCTGCCCGGCAGATGAACCCCAACAGCAGCTATCACCTCTCGTTTAACATCGGCTATCCAAACGAATTCGACCGCTCCAGAAACCGGACCGGCAGCTCAATCATGGTCCATGGGGAATGTTCTTCACGGGGCTGTTTTGCCATGGGAAACAGCAGAATGGAAGAAATCTATCTTCTTGCCCAGGCCGCTCTGACCATGGGACAGGATCGATTTGAAGTTCATGTCTTCCCCTTCAAACTCACCTCCCGCAACCTGTTTAAATTTCGCAGCTCCCCCTGGATTGGTTTCTGGAAAAAACTGCAGCCCGGCTTTGAGGCCTTTGAACGCAATCGTCAGGTTCCCGATATTATTGTTGAGCAGGGTAATTATATTCTGAAAAGCAGATCGATTCGGGTAGCGCTGGCCGACACCAATGACAAGGGACGCAATCAATGAATGTGCCGGAACAGCGGGAGGCAAGACGGATCCGGTTTGAAAGTCAAATCACCATCAGGACCGGTGATGATACGGTCGAGGCCACGGCGGATTCCCGGAACATCAGCCTTAAGGGCATCTACCTGGTACCCGAAAAAAAGATTCCCGTAGATACGCCCTGCACCCTCGCCATTACCCTGACCGGCAAGGGAAGCCAGATGATTGTCACCATACCCGGTAAGATCTGCCGTCATGACGGCCAAGGCACGGCCGTTACCTTCCTCGACATGGATGTGGACAGCTTCGTCCACCTTAAAAACCTGATCCAGCTCCACTCCTCGGAAAAAACGCCTACAACTCCTCCAGCCTGTCCAGGTCAATAATCTCGATCACCTTGCCCTGCACCCGCAGGATATTGTCCTCACTCATTTTAGCAAAGATGCGGGAAAGCGTTTCAGGGCTGGTTCCGAGCAGACTTGCCAGCTGCCCCTTGGGAATATCCAGGGTCACCTGATCGGTGCGCCCCTGCTCCTCACTAAGATAGAGCAGATGCGAGGCCAGCCTGCCCGGCACCTCTTTTAAAGACAGATGTTCGATCTGGGTGGCAAATCTGCGCAGACGCAGGGAAAGCATGGCCAGCATATTGAGAGCGATAGAGGGATTGGCATGCACCAGAGCGGTAAACTCCGAACGTGGAAAAAAAAGAAGCTTGCCTTTACTCAAAGCCACGGCGTTGGCCGGAAAGGGCTGGCCATGAAAAACCGGGACCTCACCAAATGGTTCGCCGGTTCCAAAAATGTGCAGGATCTGCTCTCGGCCCTCAATTGAGGTTTTAAATATCTTTATCTTTCCCTCGGCAACCATATAAAAACCAGTGGCCTCGTCACCCTCAAAAAAAATGGTTTCTCCCCGGGCCACGTTTTTGATACGTATAATTGCTGTGACTTCATCCAGTTGCGACTCAGGTATGCCGGCAAACAGGTGGCTTCCGGCAAGAATCTTTTGTGCATTGTTCATAAAAAAATAAAAAAATAAAAGTTGACCTATGTCAAAGGAAATTGACACAATGTGGTTATAGTGATTACATCCTAATCAAGAAAAACGTCGAACGCGACACAAACCAGCATGGCTGGACCAAGATTTTACAGGTCACAGCCACAACCAACAATGAAAATAGCCTGATACGACATCACTTCGTGGGCCATTTTCAGGTAAAAATCAGACAAAGGAGATCCATTATGTATTGTAATCAGTGCGAACAGACCGCAAAGGGAGTTGCATGCACCAAGATCGGGGTATGCGGCAAGAACGAGGAAGTTGCCGATCTTGAAGATGTACTTATCCATGCCCTCTGCGGCTTATCCCTTTTTGCCAATGAGGCCCGTCAGAAAGGTATCGTTGATGAAGCCATTGATCGTTTCGTCATGGAAGCGGTGTTCTCCACCCTGACCAATGTTGATTTTGATCCGGAGCGCTTTGTTGTTCTGATCAACAAGACCGTTGAGCTCCGTGATACCCTGAAAGAAAAAGTTGCCGCTGCCGGCGGTAAAACCGATTTCGATCATCCTGCAGCTACCTTTACCCCGGCCGGCACGGTTGACTCGTTGGCCAAGCAGGGTGCAGATCTCAACTTTATTCCCAGCCTGGACACTGATGAAAACGTCCGCTCCCTGAAGCAGACCCTGCTCTACGGCCTGAAGGGCATTGCTGCCTATGCTGACCATGCCTCTATCCTGGGCCAGAATGATCCGGCCATCGCAGGTTTTATGTATGAGGCACTTTCAGCGTTGCTGGCTGAAGGTCTCACCATTGAGGACTGTGTTCCCGTTGCCATGAAGGCCGGTGAAATCAACCTGAGAGCCATGGAGCTGCTGGATGCCGCCAACACCGGCACCTACGGCCACCCGGTTCCCACTTCAGTCCCCCTGGGACACCGCAAGAATAAATGTATCCTGATTACCGGTCATGATCTGCACGATCTTGAGCTCCTGCTCAAACAGACCGAGGGCAAGGGAATCGATATCTACACCCATGGTGAGATGCTGCCCTGTCACGGTTATCCGGAGCTGAAAAAATACGACCATTTTTATGGGCATTTTGGAACCGCATGGCAGAACCAGCACAAAGAGTTCCCGAACTTCCCGGGACCGGTTCTGTTCACCACCAACTGTATCCAGAAACCGCGTGAAGACTATGCAGACCGCATCTTCACCACCGGCCTGGTCGGCTGGCCCGGAATCAAGCACATTGAAGACAAGGATTTCACCCCGGTTATCGACAAGGCTCTGGCCCTGGACGGCTGGCAGGATGAAGCGGACAATGGTTCGGTTATGGTCGGTTTTGCCCGTAACGCCGTTCTTGGCGTTGCCGACAAGGTAATTGAGGCCGTGAAGAACAAAGATATCCGCCATTTCTTCCTGGTCGGTGGTTGTGACGGCGCTAAGCCTGGTCGCGATTACTTCACTAAATTTGTTGAGCAGGTGCCCTCGGACTGCATGATTCTGACCCTGGCCTGCGGCAAGTTCCGCTTCTTTGATAAGGACCTGGGCGACATCGGCGGTATCCCGCGTCTGCTTGACGTCGGACAGTGCAACGATGCCTACTCCGCCGTTCAAATTGCAGTGGCCCTGGCCGGAGCGTTTGAGTGTGATGTCAACGATCTGCCCCTGTCCTTTATTATTTCCTGGTACGAGCAGAAGGCGGTGGCGATATTGCTGACCCTGCTGTTCCTGGGTATCAAGGATATCCGCCTCGGACCCTCCCTGCCCGCCTTTATCAGCCCGGCAGTTCTTGACTTCCTGGTTGCCACCTTTGACATCAAACCGGTTGACACCCCCGAGAATGACCTGAAAACCATCCTCGGATAAACCAGCATGGCTGGACCAGATAAACGGAGCGAGAAGCGTAGACTCCGAATTTTTCTGGTTACAGCCACAAGCAAAGCATGGAAATCAGGGTAGGTCGGAGTCTCGCAAGCTCCCTACCTGGGTTAAAGCGGATTATTACCCGATAATTGTTGGGTTACGCCGGCCTCACCTGCTTGCCGGTACGCATATCTTCAGGCAGGGACAAGCATAACCCAACAGGTTTGAAGCTGAGACCCGATAACACCAACCTCCAGCTAAAGACAGGCGGATAAACCAACATGGCCGGACCAATGCGGTCCGGCCTTTTTTATCAAAAACGGCATGACTGTGGTCTGATCGCAATACTGCTCAGCGGTGTTACGCATCCTCCACGCTCTGCATTATACTCTATTAAGATACATCAGTAAGACAGTGACGATCATACAAAAAAATCATAAAACCTATTTTCCAATGCCCGGAATCAACGCAGGAATGCTCACGTTACAGGATCTGGAACGAATCACGGATCTGGTTCGCAAGCATGAAATCCCCATGGTCAAGGTGACCGGTGCCCAGCGCCTGTACTTCCTGGGGCTCTCACCGGAAAAGCGTACCGAGGTCATGCAGGAGCTGGAACTTCCCGACACCATGCCCCATACACGCAACCGGACCCATTATGTCCAGGCATGTCCCGGTAAGAGCTGGTGTAAATACGGAACGTTGGATACGCAGCACATGGCCAGGGCTATCACCGAGATGGAACTGGACGGTCCCCTGCCCTACAAGGTAAAAGTCGGCATTTCCGGCTGCCGGATGTGCTGTTGCGAGTCATGGATGCGAGACGTGGGACTTGCGGCTGAAAAAAACGGCTGGCGCTTTACCTTTGGCGGCAACGCCGCCGGTCGACCGCGAATCGGTGATCTGGTCGCCGACGGCTTAAGTGATAATGAAGCCCTTGCCCTGATTAAAAAAACCCTTAACTTTTATATCAAGACCGCTAAGTTTAAAACCCGCAGTGCCCGTTTTATGGAACGTATCGGCATTGATGCATTGAAAAAAGGAATCGGCCTGAGCTGAAACCTGCAACCTGAACCCTGGAACCTGAATTATGAAATGCCCCGGACAAGACAGCCGCTACTGGAATGGTGAGGATGTATTTGAGGCCGAGTGCCCGAACTGCGGGCACGGCGTGGAATTTTTTAAAGACGACAGCCAGCAGAAATGCCGCAAATGCGGACACCGAATACTGAACCCGAAAATGGACTTCGGCTGCGCCTCCTACTGTCCCCATGCAGAGCAGTGCCTTGGCTCCATGCCGCCTGAGCTGATCGCCAAACAGGGTGACCTGTTCAAAGACCGGGTGGCCATTGCCATGCGCAGATATTTCGGCAGTGATGCCCGCAGGATCAAGCACGCAATGGATGTGGCCGCACACGCCGAAGCCATCGGTAAAGAGCAGAAGGAAGGCGATCTGATGGTGATCATGGCCGCCGCCTACCTCCACGATATCGGGATTAAAAATGCCGAGCTGAAATACAATTCTTCATCGCCAAAATACCAGCACATTGAGGGACCGCCGGTGGCAAAGGAACTGCTTGCCGAGCTCAAGGCCCCGGAAGAACTGGTTGAGGAAGTCTGTGACATTATCAGTCATCATCACAGCCCCCGCGATGAGGAGACCATGAATTTCAAAGTTCTCTATGATGCCGATCTTATCGTCAACATGGCGGAACTGTACCGGGAAAAACCGCACACCAGTGAACAGCTGGAAAAGATCCTGGCCTCATCGTTTATGACCGAGGCCGGTGCAGGTGAGGCCCGGAAAACACTTGAAAAACTTATACAATAATCTGTAACTGACAGAGAGGAAATATTAATGAAAAAAACAAGAAAAATTATTCAGATCGATGAAGAACTCTGCACCGGCTGCGGAGAATGCGTGCCCGACTGCGCCGAAGGCAGTCT
This sequence comes from Deltaproteobacteria bacterium, assembly GCA_024280455.1. Taxonomy (GTDB): domain Bacteria; phylum Desulfobacterota; class Desulfobulbia; order Desulfobulbales; family Desulfobulbaceae; genus DRLX01. Next base: position 30,280 of record JAJRQC010000101.1, read on the forward strand.
GCAGATTATTGACGGTAAGGCCAAGCTGGTTGCCGACAAACTCTGTGACGGTCTTGGTGCCTGTCTGGGCTCCTGTCCCACCGGTGCCCTGAAAATTATCGAGCGTGAAGCAGATGAGTTTGATGAAGAGGCGGTTGAGGAATTTCTGGCTGGACAGAAGAAGAAAAAGACAGCCGCACCCGCAGGCGGCGGATGCCCGTCAGCCCAGATCAAAACCATGCAGCCGATTACTCCCTGCCAGGCGGCCAACACCCCGACCTCCCATCAGGAAGGCAGTGCCCTTTCGCACTGGCCGGTTCAGATCAGGCTTATCCCGCCTGCCGCACCGTTTCTGGAAAACTGCGACCTCCTGATTGCAGCCGACTGCACTGCGGTTTCCTATGCCGGCCTGCAGAAGGATTTTATCCAGGGCCGGGTCGTGATGATGGGCTGCCCGAAATTCGATGATCAGCAGATGTATGTGGATCGTTTTACCGAGCTGTTCCAGACCCGGAAACTGAACTCGGTCACCATCCTCATCATGGAAGTACCCTGCTGCGGATCCATGCTCCAGATCGTCAAAAAGGCCTATACAGATGCAGGTGCAACCGTACCGGTCCGTCAGGTGGTGGTCTCCACCCAGGGTGTTCTTCTGGACGACCGTAACTGGTAATTTTTTTGTATTTAGTCACAGGCTATGTAATGCGTTTTTCTTTACCCCCAAAACTGTACGTTGGCACAGGTGCCCCGGATTTACAACAGGCACGTCTCTCACTATAGCCCCTCTATGCGGGAAGACGTGACCGTGTGAATATGGGGGTGCCTGTGACGACTTACCAATCCAAAGCACGTTAAACCTCGTAGATTTCGAATGCCTGACTAACAAAATAAGGTCGAAATATGAGGTTGCAACAAAATGGGAATGTACCCGGTGCAACATGTCGAAAGCTATATTGAATCAAGTGGACTTCGCACTCCTTGTCCGCTACGATTGAGCACATGGGTATAGATCATGGTGGTTGACACGTCGGCATGGCCGAGAAGTTCCTGTACTGTGCGAATATCATAACCGTTTTCCAGAAGATGAGTCGCAAAACTATGGCGCAGGGCATGACAGTTCACCCTTTTGGTTATTCCGGCCTGGGTCGCCGCCTTTTTCACTGCTTTCTGTAATCCATTCTCATGGATGTGGTGTCTGCGTAGTTACCTGGAACAGATAGACGAAAGAACGCTCAAGTGGCTTGACAAGAGCCTTGCCGCCACGCCGGACATCAGCCGGACCCAACTGGCAGGCAATCTCTGCAAACACTTGTCCTGGCACGATATCAATGGCCGCCCCAAGACCACCGGTGGTGCGATTGCCCTGAGACGGCTTGAAGATCTTGGCCTGATCACCCTGCCGAAAGGACGTGAGATCGCCTGTAATGATCCGGCCCGCAGGGGACAAATAAAGCCCTATCCTGCTCGCTCCGAGCTTCATTGCGGCTTGGCGGAACTTGGCGAAATTGAGCTGATCATGGTCAATGACGACCGAAATCAGTGGCAATTGTGGCAGAACATGGTCAACACCTGGCATCCTTTGCAAAACAGCAATTTGTGTGGGGCAAGGATCTGTTACCTGATCCGTTGTCAGGCTGAAGGGATAATCAGCGCCATATCCTTTTCCAGCGCGGCCTGGCGCCTCCAGGCCCGTGACAAGTGGATTGGCTGGACGAATCAGACCCGCGCCGAAAACCTTGCCATGGTGGTCAACAACAGCCGATTCCTCATTCTGCCCCAGGTACACGTTCCCCACCTGGCTTCCCATGTCTTGGCCAGGGCCTGTCGTCAGGTTGCCGGGGACTGGGAAATAATGTATGGTATCCGTCCAGTACTTCTGGAGACATTTGTCGATCCCCGGCAGTATCGCGGTATCTGTTACCGGGCTGCAGGATGGCAGTGTATCGGCAAGACCAGTGGCCGCGGACGCCAGGATACCGGTGATGCCACCCAGGCCAAGGATATCTACTGCCTGCCTGTACAAAAGAATTTTCGTACGCTGCTTGGCGGGCAACCACCCAGGTCGCTGAGCTGGACTGAAGAAGAATTCGGCCAGGTGAACCTTGGTGACAAGCGGCTTAAAAAACGACTTTTTCGCATAGCCGAGGATTTCTATGCCAACCCCCTGGCCAGCATACCCCAGGCCTGTGGCAGCCGTAGTGCTGCTAAAGCAGCCTATAGATTTTTTCAGCATCCTGCCGTGAAACTCGAAGAGACGTTGTCCGGGCATTATCAGGCAACCGCCAAGCGGATCCAGGCGCATAAAGGGGTGATTCTGGCTGCCCAGGACACCACCAGTCTCAACTATGCCACTCATCCGGCTACCGTGGGCCTGGGGCCCATTGACGCCAAGGGAACCCAAGGTGTCCTGGTCCATGACACCATGGCGTTTACCGAGGACGGGGTTCCCCTGGGTCTGATTGATGTTCAGCACTGGGTACGACAGGAAAAAAAGAACCGGACAGTGACGGAAAGTGCCAAGTGGCTGGAGAGCTTCAAGGCCACCCAGCAGCTCAGCAGGCAGTGTCCCGGCCCGTTGATTGTCAATGTCGGGGATCGGGAGGCTGACTTTTTCGACCTCTTTTGCGCTGTCCAGCCTGATGGTGCCCAGCTCCTGGTCAGGGCCGTGCATTGCCGCGCCCTGGCCGATTCCGATACCAACATATGGGTTCACATGCAGCGCTGTGCCTCCAAAGGCACGCTGGAGGTCCATGTCCCGCCGCGAAAAAACCAGTCTGCCGGGGTAGCCAGCCTGTCTGTTACCTTTGACCAGGTTGTTCTGCAGCCGCCCAAGGGCAGAAAAGAACTTTCGCCGGTCACCATGTGGGCGGTGCTGGCGAGGGAAACCGACCCACCCGATGGCGTGGAACCCTTGGAGTGGCTTTTGTTGACCTCGGTGGCAGTGGATAATTTTACCGCTGCCTGCCAGCGGATTGAATGGTACACAAGGCGCTGGGGTATTGAGGTCTTTCACCGGACACTTAAAAGCGGCTGCAAAGTCGAAGACCGCCAGCTGGAAACCGTTGATCGGATTACCGCGTGCCTGGCCATTGACATGGTCATTGCCTGGCGGGTTTATTACCTGACCATGCTTGGCCGCCAGACCCCCGATGTCCCCTGCTCGGTGTTCTTTGAAGAAGTCGAATGGAAGGCGCTTACCGCTCATGCAGCACGTCGTCCCTCCCCCGCCCCTGAACCGCCGCCCCTGTACGAGGCTATCGTCATGGTCGCCAGGCTTGGCGGGTATATCAAACAAAGCCGCAAGGAACCGCCCGGCACCGAAACCATTTGGAGGGGCCTGGTTGCATTGGGCTGGATCACTGATGCATGGCGTGCCTTTGGCCAGCAAAATGGCCCTCCGAGGAAACCTGAATAGCGTTCACGTTATCCAGGGATATTTGTGGGTAACTGGCAGGCCAGTATGGAAAGGGCTTTGCCTTTGCCGTGTTTGTTGACCAGTTTCTGGTGATATTTTTGTCCGGCACCATTGCACCTGAGGAAGAGCTGGGCAGCCTCGGCAAAAGCCCAGCGTAAATGGGCATTGCCGATTTTCTTGCCGGCAGTGCCATACTTCTTGCCGTTGGATTCCTTTGCACACTTGACCAGACGGCAATATGAAGCAAAATCCTGTACCCTGGGAAAGCGACCAATGTTTTCTTTCATACAAGAGTACCAGGGCAATGATCTTGCCTACACCGGGAATGGTCCTGAGCAAGGCATAGGAGGTGGCATCATGTGCTTTGGCACATTTAACGATCTACTGCTCCAGCTGTGTGAGCAGGTAGTCATAGGTTTCAATCATATCCAGATTGACGGCAACCGACATCTGGACAGCGGGATCCTCAAATTTTTCCCGCAGTCCTTCTCTGTTTCGGGCATGTGTTATCGCTCCCAGAGGAGGCAGGTTGTACTGGCTGGCAGTGTTTTGGATGTGGGCAAGCAGCTCCGCTCTTTTGCGCATGAGGTGGTTTCGTCTGCGCATTAGATCTCTGGTTGATCGCATCTTCTGCGGATAGACATAGGCCATGGGAATGAGACCACCACGCAGCAATGCTGCTATTTTTTTGGAGTCAATTTTGTCATTTTTGCTTTTGACGCCATGGATGGCCCGCATGTACAAGGCATGACCGAGAATAAAAGGAATGTTTTCCTTTTCGCAAAGGTCAGCCAACCAATACCATGTGAACATGCATTCGGCGCAGACGACGATGTCCTCCCGGTATGGCTTTATAGCCCGGAGAAAGGCTTCCGGATTTGTCCGAATATTCCTGTGCAAGGCGATTTCACCCTCTTGAGTGAGGATGCACAGGTACATTTTGTTGGTGTGCAGG
>JAJRQC010000102.1 GCA_024280455.1 Deltaproteobacteria bacterium
GCCGCCTAGCTGGCTTGTCAGGGACAATATACCCCCACTTAAAAAAACAGTCAGACCCGCCAAAATTTATCTTTCGAAGAGAAAAATGTGAAAAAACAAAATAATCTCGAGCCTAGCAGGCTCTTATATGGAATATCCAGCATAGACCGCATCAATGGCCTGGGATTCGATCACATCGCCCATCTTGGTGGCGGTGGCGTGGGCGCTGACGACATCAACCTGTTGCGGGGCAATACCGGCATCGTCAAGGGCCAGGCGCAGGGTTGCGCTTATGCCGTCCAGGTTGGGCAGAATCAGATCGCCGCCGTTGTTGTTGCAGCCAAAACCGATAACCTCGGCCAGGATGTCGGCGCCCCGTTTTTTAGCCGACGCATACTCTTCCAGCAGGACCGCACCGCCGCCCTCACCCACCACCAGCCCGTCCCGTTTTGTATCAAAGGGCCGGGGCGTACACTCAGGCCGGTCGTTAAAATCGACCGAACAGGCAAGCAAATTATCAAAAACAGCCACGGTGGTGGTGTCGTACTCATCAGCACCACCGCAGATCATGGCATCCTGCATGCCGTATTTCACCATTTCATAACCAAAGCCGATGGCCTGACTGGAAGTGGTACAGGCCGTTGATGAGGCAATGACCCGGCCGGTGATGCCGAACATTCTTGTAATATTGACCGCCGTGGTATGGACCATGGAGCGAAGATAATCAACCGCGCCGATGGAAGAAAACTCTTCCTCAAGATTATTAAAAAAGGTTTTATAAATATTTCGCTGGACCGTCGGACTGCCGTGGGTTGAGCCAAAGGCCCCTCCGAGCCTGCCCGAAGTGATAAACTCCTGATCGAGTCCCGACTGCTCAAGGACATCCTTTGCCACCCGGCAGGCATAAAACGCCACCGGCCCCATAGTCTTTGTATACTGCCTCTTGAACCCATACTCTATCGGATAATCCACCGTGCCGAACACGCGGGAATGGATGTGACCGGTCAACAACCCGTCATCACGCAGGGGTTTGACTCCGGATTTCCCCTGCCTGAGGCTGGCTATGATGTCTTCTTTACCATAGCCGATGGGGGTAATGGCGGAACAGGCGGTAATGACGACTCGTCGTTTCATTGGGAGGCAGCTGGTTTCTAACTCTGGTGGGATGACTGAATCTGCTCAATATAATCAAGAATATCGTTGATGGTGCGGATACCCATGGCCTTTTCCTTTTCTTGCCGGGAGAGTGAAAAACCAAGCATGATTTCAATTTTTCCGAGCAGTTCAATGGCATCGATACTGTCAAAGCCATGATCGTCACGAAGGTTATCATCCAGGCCAGGATTCTCGAATTCAAAGTCTTCAATCAGAACCGTAAGTATTTTCTCTCTTAATTCTTCTCTGGTCATAACGGGATATTGGGAACAAGGTCTTTCTTAAAAAAGCAGGTCATCTCTTCAAAACAATCAAGATCGAATAGTACACATTTTCCCTCAAAATTTACAACCAAATATTTCCGATTCGCAGCCAGAGTACTTTTCAGAAAGGTCATATTTATCACAATGCAAATGGTAATAGTTCACCAGAGTATCCGAAACCTGCCAACAGGCCACTACAAGATTGCTGGGCACCACCACCGGCCCGGAGACGGGCAACGTTCCTGTAACTAAAAAATGACTGAATCCTAACCGCCACATAACCTGAGCCTAACAACCCCTCTGTAGGGTACAGACGTTGTGTGAATGATCTCTACCATAAAGGGAACATTCTCTCCTCCTCCGCAGGGTCGGACCTGCTACCGGGCCCGACCCTGTATACATATAAACCAGCTTACCCGGAGTCTCGCGAACTCGCTTACCCGGAGTCTCGCGAACTCGCTTACCCGGAGTCTCGCGAACTCGCTTACCTACTCCGGCAATGATGGTTAGAAGGAATAACGAAATGATTGAATTAAACAACGTCTCGCTTGGCTATAATAAAAAACCCGTCCTCAACAATCTTGACCTCCATATAAGTAAAGGTGAATTTGTCGGCATCATCGGCCTGTCCGGAGCAGGAAAATCAACCCTGCTCATGTCACTGATCGGCAACATCCAGATTCTTTCCGGCCGATATAATGTTATCGGCTATCAGTTGGGCACGATATCAAAAAAACATCTCAAGGAGCTGCGAACCCGGATCGGATTCATCTTCCAGGGCTACAATCTGGTCGACAGACTCAACGTTCTGCACAACATAATGAGCGGCATGCTTGGCCAGATGTCCTTATCCAGGGCTCTGATCAAATGGTATGGTCGGCAAGAGCTGGCCAAAGGCTATAAATACATGCAAACCGTCGACATTTCGGAATGTGCCCGGCAGCGTTGCGATGAACTGTCCGGCGGACAGCGGCAGCGGGTTGCCATTGCCCGAGCACTGGCACAGGAACCGGACATTCTGCTCGCCGACGAACCCGTTGCCGCCCTGGACCCCAAGAGCGCAGCCCAGGTCATGGATATCCTGCAGACAATTAACCGGCAATACGGAGTGACCATAATTGCCAACCTGCATCACCTGGATTTTGCAAGGAAATACTGCTCCCGAATACTCGGCATTGCCGACGGCGATATCATTTTTGACGGCCTCCCGGAAGAGCTTGCCCAGCGGGATCTGGATCGGATTTATAAGATAAAAAACACTGAGACCTGCGATGAGGATATGGAGGAAATCGACATCAGTCACCTGATGGACGCAGCCCGTATCCGACCTAAACGATTAAAAAAAGTCTTAAAACATGAACAAGAGTCCGTCAAAGTCTGAATACAGCCAACCTGCAGCGAAAATATCTGCTGCCACAACACTGAAAACAAAAGGAGAAAAACGATGAAAAAAATGACCTTCGCGCTAATGCTCATCGGCGTCTGCATCTCAGCAACCCTGTCCCAGGCCATGGCTGCTCAGCAATGGCCCGACGAAATCATCTTTGGTGTCATCCCGGTGGCCTCTTCCCGTGAGATGAGTGATTCTTTTGGCGACCTGACCAATTATCTGCAACAACAACTGGGCATCAAAGTTAAGCTGCAGGTTGCCGGTGACTATACAGCGGTTATCACCGGCATGCAGCACAAACGGGTTGATGTCGCCTATTTAGGGCCTAAATCTTACTGTGAAGCCGCTAAGCGCGCCGGGGCGGAAGCCGTGGCCGTTGAAGTCGGCCAGGACGGAACCCCCGGTTACTACGGGTTCATCATCACCAAGGCGGGGTCCGGTTTAAAAGATGTGAACGCCCTTAAAGGCAAGACCTGGGCCTTTACCGACCCCCAGTCAACCTCAGGTACTCTGGTCCCGACCATATATTTCAACGAGATAAATATTGATCCGCAAGACTACTTCTCCAAGGTTATCTACTCCGGCAGTCACGAGGCTTCAATCCTGGCTGTAAAATCCGGCAAGGTTGCGGCAGCCTCAACCAACAATCTGGACTATGCCCGCGGTCTGGGCAAACGCTGGCAGGAAAGCGACTTCAACATCATCTGGAAATCCGATCTTATCCCGGGATCCCCCATTGCCGTCCGCAAAGATCTCCCCTCTTCCCTGAAAATGGCAATCAAAGGCGCTTTCATTTCCTATTCGAACAAGGATGGGCTGGAAAAACTGAAAATTGCCGGCTATATCCCTGGGGATGATTCCATGTATAACGGTGTTCGTGAGCTGATTGTCATGAAGAATGAGCTGAAAAAGAAGGCAAAGGTTGCCAAGCAGTAACCCGTAACCATATGCCGACATCGTCTGTTTCGTGTCCTCAAAACAGAACGAAACAGACGATGGCCCCTTGAATAAATTTCAGCTAAAAAACTAAGACTATGTCCTCCATACAGGGCCACAAATCCATTGAATCAGAAATATCGCTGTTAAGGAAGTCCTCATCACCGTTTCGTGGACAAACACTGTTCATGGTCATAATTCTTTTCGCAATCCTTCTGACAAGCTGGAACAATACCGAGATGAGTATCAGCGCCCTGGTTGATGGTGCCGGTTCCATGCGTGAATATATTGCCGGCAATCCAGAGATAGCTGACTCCGGTTTCTTTCCGCCCTCCTTTATTCCCAGCGATATACAGATGTACGTTGTGGCCATGATAGAAACCCTGGAAATGGCGCTGATCGCCCTGTTTTTTTCTATCCTGGTAGCAATTCCACTGTCGCTGCTGGCTTCACGTAACATCCTGATGATACTTCTGCCCAGCGACACCCCGTTCACGCGTACCCTGCGCGGAGGAATCTATTTGAGCGCATCTCTGGTCGCCAACGTCTTTCGTTCCATCAATGAAATCATCTGGGCCCTGTTCTTTGTTTCCGCCGTCGGCCTGGGACCGATGGCAGGTATTCTTGCCCTCGGAATCCACACGGCAGGTGTCCTCTGCAAGCTGCTGGCAGAGGGAAACGAGGCCATTGACCCCGGCCCGGTGGAGGCCCTGAGCGCAACCGGCGCAGGTTTTCTCAAGGTTATCGTCTACGCGGTCGTCCCCCAGACCATGCCTCATTTTATTTCAATGGTTCTGTACCGCTTTGAATCCGATGTCCGTTCGGCCTCTATTCTCGGCTTTGTCGGTGCCGGCGGTATCGGCTTCTACCTCTTTGACAAAATCAGATCCTTTGAAAATGCTGACGTGACCACTATCATCATCATTATTGTGGTGGCGGTCTGGCTGATCGACAAACTCAGCGCCGTTATCAGAAAAAAATTCATCTGAAAAACCCAAACACATACACTACACAATTCTCTTAAACCGGGCCGAAAACATGCAGATTACCCGTGATGACCTCAACGATCTCCTGCAGGAGGTCGCCGGAGAGGAAGTACACCAGCTGGCCGACAAGGTCAGCCAAAAGGCTGTTATTCACATTCTTCAAAATCCCACCCAGCAAACCCTGTTGGCACCTGTGCTCGACCCGGTGAGCAATACTACGTTTTACGGTGGGGAGGTCCTTGTCACCTCGGCGGTGGTTCAGGTGAACGGAACCAATGGTTGGGCCATGGTCATGGACGACAACCACAAGCTTGCCCTGAACATGGCTATCCTTGATGGAGCGTGGGGAGCGGCACTCTTCCAGGAAGATATAACTCAACTTGCCAGACAAGGGGCCGAGCTGCAAGCGAGTAACCGACAAACAGAACATAATGAGGTGGCGGCAACAAAGGTCAACTTTGACCTGCTGTAAGTGATGATGGACTTGTAAAAAGTTGGAATGAACATTTTTCCGTCATCCCCGCGCAGGCGTGGATCCAGTAATTCCAACATGTTATGCTTATTTTCTTTTGCCTAGATGATGACTTCGACGACTTTTTACGAGTTCATCAGTGATGATGGACTTGTAAAAAGCCAAAAACGCAACGTGCACGATACGGAAAAACAATAAATTGCAGCCTTGCCGCCTCCGGCGGCAAGGCTTTCTACCATAACGACAGTGATAGCTGTACTCCAAAAAAATAAAAAAATGATCATTCAACAGAGAGACATCGAGCAGGCCAACCGGGAAAACTTCAGAGTCTGTCTCGAAGTCCTTTCCCGACCGGGAACCACCGGAACAATTACCCCTGTTTTTAAAAGCCATCTTGCTACCCTGGCCCATTGCCTGCTCTACGCCGATGTCTCAAGTTTTTTTAAGGGCGATGAAGATTATCAGCAGATACGGGCCATTACCGGTTCTCCTGAGGCTACGACAACAACTGCCGACTACATATTCTGTGAACAGGAGGATCTTGAGATACTGGCCGCAGCCAAAATCGGCACCCTTGTCAATCCGGAACACTCCGCCACCCTGTTGATCCAGACCGACAGCGCTGGAAATGGCGGCACCGATGTCGTCCTGAGTGGCCCTGGAATCCAGGGAACAACAAAAAAGACCTTATCGGTGGAAAGTACCTTTATTGACACACTCCGACAGAAAAACGGTTCGTTCCCCTTAGGCGTCGACTGCTTTTTTCTGGACCTGGACGGTACCCTGACAGGTATTACCCGCACCACCAGGCTGGAGACAAACTGATATGAGCTATGTAGCCATTCAAGGCGGAGCAGAGGCCATCAGCGCCTCGAAATCGCTCTATCAGAAAATGATCCATGGAAATTTCCTGGCAAAGGACGCTCAACAGGCTCCGTTACTCTTCGGCCTCGATCGGATCATGAGCGAAGGCGCCCTCTATTCGCAACAACTCGGCCTAAAGGCAATCAAATCTTCAGGATGCGACCTCCTTGAAGCCGCCTTTTACCTGCGCGCACACAGGTCAACCTGTCAACGGGTCGGCCGGTGCTCAACCATAACCAGTTATGATATCAGGACAATACGACGAATCTCATCCGCCTCTAAAGAAATACCAGACGGCCAGATGCTGGGCCCATCCAGCGACTATATCCTTAAATTACTCACGAAAAAGCAATCCTTTTCCAGCAAACCCACAAAATGCCGGGCAACGACCGGGCAACAGGTGGCCAGTGCATTGGACGAGCTCAGGAAACAAAATAAAATCATGCAGCCGGAGGTGAATGAGGAAGAGCCCTTTGATATCACCCGCTCATCACCTCTGCCGCCCTACCCGCGCTCAAGTCTCATGCAGATGATGGCCCGGGGTGAGACCGGTTCCATGCTCGGCTTTGCCTACACCACCATGCGCGGCTACGGCGATGTTCACCCGACCATCGGTGATCTGCGAATCGGCATGGTGGCTGTTGTCTATCCCCATCCCTTTACCGGCAATGAGGTAACAGTGGGAGAAATCAGGGTGACCGCGGTTGAAACCGTGGGCAGCTTCAAAAAAGACCCCATCGACGGCAAATTGCGCCTGGCCACCGGATTCGGTTTCTGTTTCGGTTTTAACGAAACCAAGGCCATAGCCATGTCTATTCTGGATCTGGCCTTGACCTATCCCAGCTTTTCCATTGGCGGCACAGGGGTAGCAACCAGCGCCGAGATGATTATTCACCACATAGACGGTATCGAATCCATGGGTTTTACCAATCATTTCAAGCTCCCGCATTATGTGACCTTTCAGGCCGACCTGCACACCTTCAATACAGCGGGAGAACACCGTGATGACTGAAACCACCTTTGGTTTTTTTGACGAAGATGCCAAAAAAGAGATCAGGCGCGCTCTACTGAAGGCGATCTCACTGCCGGGCTACATTGTCCCCTTTGCTTCGCGAGAAATGCCCATTGCCCGGGGCTGGGGAACAGGAGGGTTACAGGTCACCCTGAGCATCATCAAGGAAGATGACGTTCTCAAGGTCATTGACCAGGGATGCGACGGCTCAGTTAATGCGGTCAATATCAGGGATTTTATTGTTTCCACCACCGAAGTCGACACCACCAGCCTGACTGCGAAGGCAACCGTTATCCAGACCCGACACAGGATTCCAGAGCAGCCGCTGACCGAAAACCAGATCCTGGTCTTCCAGGTACCTGTAGCCGAGGTGCTGACCACCGTGGAACCGGATACCGCCCGCCAAAAAAACATGCATGCACACCGGGAATACTCCAGGCTCTGGGTACTGCTCTATGAGGATACGGCCCAATACGGTGATTCAAGAATTTCCAACCGATATCCAGTGGAAATTAATGATCATTATGTCATGGATCCTTCACCTATTCCCCGTTATGACATTCCCCGGCTCAACAATAACCCGGCCCTGCTCCTCTTCGGAGCCGGACGGGAAAAAAGGATCTATGCCATTCCACCCTACACAAAAGTTACCCCTCTCACCTTTGTCGACCGCGACTTTCAGGTAGAAACCTTTCCCGGAATCAGTTGCAAACGGTGCGGAACAAGCGATGTGTTTTTCGATGAAATTCAAGGTGTCGATGGAACCTATTACTACTGCAGTGATACCGCCAACTGCGACTCCATGCTCAACCGGAAACAAAATGCTGCTTGACATACAATATCTCAGTAAGATTTACGGCGAATCCTGTGGCCACTGCCTGGAGCAAACCGGGGATGAACACGGTCGAGCCATCTGTCCGGGCTGCCAATCGGTGGTGGCCGTCAACCGGGTCAACCTGCGGGTAGAAAAAGATGAGGTTCTGGGTATCGTCGGCGAGTCCGGCTCCGGAAAATCAACCTTACTCCAACTCCTCTACCGGGATATCAAGGCTTCATCCGGCAGGGTATTTTTTCAGGATATGCTGGACAGCGACGGCCTGCCCGTTGATATCCTGAAACTGAACCTGCTGGAAACCACCGTAATGCGCAACAAGCTGATGTCCATGATCTATCAGAACCCGCGTCAAGGCCTGAACTTTCTCTTTTCCGCCGGCGGCAACATCGCTGAAAAGATTATCGGCGCGGGAGAGCGGCACTTTGAAACCATTCGCAGCCGGGCCCTGCATTTTATCGACAAGATCGAGCTGCCCATCTCAAGAATTGATGATTACCCGGAGACATTTTCCGGCGGCCAGCAGCAGCGGATTCAGATTGCCAAGGCCCTGTCGAGCTCGCCTAAGCTCCTGTTGCTGGATGAACCGACCACCGGACTTGATGTCTCGGTCCAGGCCAAGATCCTCGACATGATCAGGATGCTGCAGCAGGAGATGAGCTTTTCCATGGTCGTTGTTTCCCATGACCTCGGGGTTATCAGGCATCTTACCGACATCACGGTGGTCATGCGCAATGGCTCAATTGTCGAGTACGGCCTTACCGACCAGATCCTTGAAGATCCGCAACACGGGTACACACAACTCCTGGTCTCCTCAATTCTCTGACAGCCACCATGAACATGCCGACACAAAACAGCTCACGACTGCAGGTCGAAAATCTCTGCAAAAGCTTTACCCTGCATAATCGAGGGGGCCGAAAGATCAACGGGTTTGCCGGGGTCTCATTTTCCGTCAAACCGGGTGAACTGCTGGCCCTGACCGGACCAAGTGGTGCCGGAAAATCATCGGTTCTGAAAACTATTTACCGAACCTATACCCCAAGTCGCGGCACCATTTACCTGGACAGGGGCCAGGGAAGAGCGGTGGACCTTGCCGCCTGCAGTGAAAGCGAAATGCTGTGCTACCGGCGCAGTGACATCGGCTTTGTCACCCAGTTCCTCAAAATTCTTCCCAGAATATCCGCCCTTGAGGTGGTCGCAGCACCGCTGATTGACATTGGCACAGACAAAAAAGATGCCGTAACCCGTGCCGCCCAACTCCTGCGCTCCTTACATATCAGAGAAGAGTTGTTTTCAGTCTCTCCACTGACCTTTTCCGGAGGCGAGCAGCAACGGATCAATATTGCCCGGGGGGTCATCGCTCCCAAAAAACTCCTGCTCCTGGATGAGCCCACCGCTTCGCTGGACGAGGAATCCGCCGGCAGGGTTTTAACTCTGCTCCATGAATTAAAAAAACAAAAAATCTGTCTGGTGGCTATTTTCCATGATCGTGACCGTATGGTACAGGTCGCCGATAACGAATATCATCTGGAGCAGAATAACTGATGCAGCAGACAATATTACGTTCAACCAGGATCCTTTTTGACGGAGAGATCAAGCCGGCGGACCTCGTACTTGCGGGCGGTCGTATTCGGGAAATCGGCCGATACGGCAGCAAGAGTGGAATCATCAATCTTGGCCGGATGCTTATCATCCCGGGCCTGATCGATCTGCACTCCGATGCAGTGGAAAAGGAGATCGAACCTCGTCCCGGGGCTACCTTCCCAATCCGCTCAAGCCTGGTTGAACTGGATAAAAAGCTGGCAATGGCCGGTATCACTACAATGTTTCACGCCATAGCCTTTAACGATGAATCAGTTACCAGCAGCCGGAGCACGGCAATGGCTGCCCAGATCATTCGCGATATTGGAGAAACCAACCAGACCCATCTCGGAGTCGACAACTTCATCCATGCCCGCTATGAAATCACCTCCTTTGCATCGGCAACCGTTATCAGGAAGTTGATATCCGAAGAATTGATTCGCCTGCTCTCGATCATGGATCACACCCCCGGCCAGGGACAGTTCAAGTCAATAGAGAGCTGGAAACGTTTCCACCTGCCCACCTATGACCTTTCCGATGCCCAGGCAGAGACCATTATCAAACAAAAACAGGCCGATCAGGAACAAGCCTACAGGCAGGTGCGCAGCCTGCTTGAATTCGGCAGGGCACATGATCTGGTACTGCTTTCCCATGATGACGACGAGCCCCATAAAATAGATCTTACCCGTGATCTGGGCATTACGGTCTCAGAATTTCCGCTGGATGTGGATGTTGCGGTCTATGCCAGACAACAGGGCATGACCACCGGTATGGGGGCACCTAATGTTGTGCGGGGAAAAAGCCAGAGCGGGAATATTTCCGCCAGGGAACTGATTAAAGAGGGCTGTTGCGACTTTCTCTGTTCAGACTATCACCCCAGTTCTCTGCTCCAGGCCGCCTTTGTCATCCATCGCGAGATGGGCATGGAGCTGGCCTTCGGCCTGGCCATGGTCAGCTCGACACCGGCCGAAATTTCCGGCCTTGATGACCGGGGACGCATTGCCCCTGGGCTGCTTGCCGATCTGGCGGTGATCGATGATCGTGACATTCCCACAGTAGTGACAACACTTAAAGAGGGAGAGGTGGTCTACAGCTCTCTGGCCTGTCACTGGCAGCAACCAACTCCCGGGAAACAAGAGCTGCTGCCGCCAAAAGGTGACACTTCTCACCCTGCTTCCGGCCTGGTGCAGTGAACATTGTCCTGATCGTCGGGGCCAGCGCTACGGGAAAAGATACCCTGCTCCGGACCGCCGGCCACACTTTTGCCGGAAGAGCGGACGTTCTCTTCCTCCAGCGCTATATTACCCGCCCGTCGGATGCAAACGAAAACAACTATTTTCTCGACCAATCAGCCTTCAACGTTCTGGAGGCCAATAACTTCTTTATCAGCCACTGGCAGGCCCACGGCAACAGCTATGGCATTGCCGGAAATCATATTGATCAGGTTCCCCGGGACGGTCTGGCCGTTCTCTCTGTCTCCCGCACGGCAATTGCAGACTTTGAGAGTAGATATTCCCGGGTCTTCACCATCCAGATCCAGGCAGACCTTGAAACACTGGAGCAGCGGCTACGAAACAGGAACAGGGAGGACAACAAGGCCATTGAACAACGCCTTGCCAGAGCTGGATTTACGGTACCTGCCCGCCATCTGATTCTTTTTGACAATTCCCGGGACCTGAGACAGACAGCCCCGGAATTCACCAATCTCCTTAACTCCCTGCGTACCAGATAATGTCGTAGACGTCGAAACTTAGTTTTAATGGTAATCAGATTTCAACTTACGCCAACCGGAGAAAAAAATGGGGACTAAAAGAGTACTATTGGCTGGAAAAGTTACATTTACAACGGACACCAACAGCCATAATGCCGACGGGACATGCAATTCATGAATTCTTCAAATTCCATGCGTTATTCACTTGTTGACTCGATTCTGCAGCAAAAAAACCTAACTGTCCTTTTCCAACCAATTGTCTGCCTGAGAAATCAATCGATCTATGGCTATGAGGGACTGATTCGAGGCCCAGCAAATACCATACTGTATACACCGACAATGCTGTTTGACGCCGCAACCGAATGCGGCTGTCTGGCCCAGCTTGATTTTTTATGCAGAGAGTTGGTGATCATGCAATTCTCCAGGCTCAACCTGCCGGGGCACCTTTTTATCAATGTTGATCCCATCAGCATCCTCCACGAAAATTACCGGGAAGGGAAGACCCTGGATTGGATTAAACAGGGGGGGATTGCCAGTAGTCGGGTCGTTATTGAATTGACTGAAACACACCCGGTCGAGGATATTCCCCTGATGCAAAAGGCGTTGGCCCATTATCGAAACATGGGATTTCGCGTGGCCCTGGACGACCTTGGAGCTGGATATGCCGGTCTCAAGCTCTGGTCTGAGATTAAGCCTGATATCGTCAAAGTGGATCGCCACTTCATCCAAGGCGTTGACGAAGACAGGACAAAACAGCAATTTATCAGCAACATTATCAGCACTGCGACCTCCATGGGATGCAAAATCATAACAGAGGGCACGGAAACGGAAGGGGAATACGCTACCTTACGAAAACTTGGTATTGAACTCATCCAGGGGTACTATTTCAGCCGTCCTAAATCGATACCCCCTCTGGAGATCTCACCATCGCTGTTTAGAAAGGAGGAACGGCAACCTGAAGAGGACTCAGACTCACCAACGGTGAACATACTGCTGCAGCCTACGATCTCCACTGACGCCATGACCAGAGTCCTCACTGTGGGTGAAATATTTACCGACACACCGGATGTGGAGTCTATAGTGGTTGTTCATGATAATGAAGTCCTGGGCATGGTCCTGAAAAAAAATTTCATGAACATGTACGCCAGCCTCTACGGCAAGGAACTGTATGGCAAGGAGCCCATTCTGAAATTCATGAATCGCAACATTCTGCAAGTCGATAAAACATTATCCCTTGAAGAGGTGAGTTATAGATTGACCACATCTCTAGACCAGTATACCGAAGAATTTATCCTGCTCGACGGATGCAGGCTTGTCGGTAAGGCACGACTGATCGATCTTTTGCATGAAATCACCAAGTTGAAGGTAAACCGGGCGCGTTATGCAAACCCTTTGACTCTTTTACCCGGCAACGTCCCTATCCACAAACAGCTGCAGAAACTTTTCAAACAACAGCTTCCTCTGACTATCTGCTATTTTGATCTGGACAACTTTAAGCCGTTTAATGATATATTTGGATTCAGCAAAGGGGACGATGTCATTATCCTGGTTGCTGAATTGTTACAGGATAATATTGATGTAAAGACAAACTTTGTCGGCCATATCGGTGGTGATGATTTTGTCGTCATTTTTCGAGAGAGTCGGTGGAAAGCAAAGGTTCGAACTATTCTTCAACAGTTTGATCACAGAATCAAGGCCTTTTACAACGGCCGAATGCAGGATGACAAACTCATCGCGACTAATCGTCAAGGAAACGCCTGTACATACGACCGCATGGGGCTCTCAGTCGGTGCCGTTGTCATCGACCAACCAGCCGGATTTAAGGATATCGACTTATCTGAGGAGGCAGCCATTGCTAAACATCATGCCAAATGCAGGCAGGGCAGCTTTCTTTATATTCATCAGCCATTGGGTGAGGAGCAGACAGTAAGCTGATACCAGCTGTACGGTTGCTGGTGCCGATGACATCAAATGCCTGGAAACTGATAATGAGGTTAGTTATGACTGTATTCTGGAAATCCAGATTATGTACCGGTAGTTTTACTTTTTCATAACACGAGTACCCCACCGAGAGGAAACTGATGAAAGTTTCAAACATGTTCAAAAAAATCAACGTACGGATTATTGTCGCATTTTTAGGTATCGGTTTGATTCCGCTGGCAATCAGCGGCTATTTTTCCTCAACCAGATCCGCCAGAGCTCTCACCGCAGAAAGTTTCCATCAGCTGCACAGTGTCCGGGCCATTAAACAACGACAGCTTGAAAATTTCTTCCGCCAGCGCCAGGCCGACATGGCTGTTTTAATGGAGACCGTCAACCAGTTCCGTCAGGAAGCCCTGCAGAAAACGGAAGCGGTGCAACATAATAAAATCGCGGCCCTGCTGCTTTTAACCAACCAATGGTTTATCGACATCAAAACCCAGCAGAACCGTTCCATCTGTACAAAAGGGATGACCGACTACAAAAACTACCTGGAAACCGGTATCAAGTCTCCAAAATATAACCTCTTTTCAGGCATTATCAACGACTTCATAAAAGCCACCGGCTACCATGATCTATTCATCATTGACCTGGACGGCACCATCGTCCATACCCAGGCTAAAGAGGATGATTACAAGACAAATCTAGTCACCGGGCCGTATAAGGATTCCGGTCTTGCCCGAGCCTTTTCCCGGGCGATGAAGGGTGAGATTGCCTTTGTAGATTTCTCCCCGTACCCACCATCAGGCAATGAACCGGCAGCCTTTCTTGCCGCGCCCATACTTCAGGGTGGCGAGCAGAGTGGTGTAGTAGCCCTGCAGATTTCCATGGAAAAGATCCAGAAAATCATGCATGAACGCAGCGGTCTGGGCAAAACCGGAGAGGCCTATCTGGTCGGGCCGGACAAGCTGATGCGCTCCGACTCTTCTCAAGACCCCGACCATCACTCCGTCAAGGCCTCCTTTGCCGATCCGGAAAAAGGCAGGGTGGACACCGAGTCCGTTACCCGAGCTCTGGCCGGCGAAGACGGCGCTGACATAAGCCTGAATTATGCTGGCAAGTCGGTTATCTCCGCTTTCAAGCCCGTTACTGTCGGCAATGTTCAATGGGCCATGATTGTCGATATCGAGATAGCAGAGGCCCTCAACCCAACTGATAATAACGGGAATGATTTTTATCAAAAATATATTGAAAACTATGGCTACGAGGACCTCCTTCTTATCCAGCCGGACGGTTTCATCTTTTATACGGTGGCCAAGAAGGTCGACTATCAAACAAATCTGCGGAGTGGTCCTTATAAAGACTCAAACCTTGGAAAGCTGTTCCGACAGGTCGTCCGAAGCACCTCCTACGGGTTGGCGGATGTTGCATCCTACGCCCCGAATAATAATGACCCTGCCTCCTTTATAGCCCAGCCAATCATCGACAAGAGAGACGGTGAACCGGACATGGTGGTGGCCATGCAGATTTCTTTGGAGACCATCAATGCTATCATGCAGCAACGTGAGGGAATGGGTACAACCGGAGAGACCTACCTGGTGGGCCCGGACAACCTGATGCGCTCCGACTCCTTTCATGATCCTAAAAACCACTCCATCAAGACCTCTTTCAGCAACCCCGAAACAGGAACGGTGGACACCAAGGCCAGCCGGGAAGCTCTTGCCGGTAAATCCGGGATGAAAATCATTGAAGATTATCATGGTGAAATCGTTCTATCAGCGTATACACCAATCAAGACCGGTGATAGCACCTGGGCCTTGATCGCAGAAATTGACAAGAATGAGGCACTGGCAGCGGTTCAAGATATCCGCAACCTGATCTTTTTGATAACAGCCATCAGTGCCGCTACTATTATTGTTGTAGCCCTGCTGATGCTGAGGATGGTAATGGGGCCGATCCGGACCGTAGTCGACAAACTGAAAACCCTGTCACAGGGAGAGGGTGATCTGACCCAGCGCCTTAAGCTGGACTGTCCGGTTTGCAATGATGTTATGAACTGTGACAAATCCGAGTGCCGAAGTTTCGACAGGACTGACGGCATGTGCTGGGAGGTTTCCGGGTCACTGTCTGAAGAGCCGGATTGTGCCAAGATCGTCAGTGGAACGTACAGCAGTTGCGAGGAATGCAAGGTATACAGCATAGCTGTCTACGATGACCTGCAGGCTCTATCATCCTATTTCAATAATTTTGTCATCAAACTGCAACGAATGTTTAAAGAAGTCGTCCAAGGCGTTGAAACCATGTCAGCGGCGACCACTGAACTCTCAGCCATCTCTGAACAGATGTCCAGTGGTGCTGCAACCGTTTCCGGCCAGTCGAAATCCGTTGCCACTGCTGCCGAAGAGATGAGTGCCAATATGAACTCCGTAGCAGCGGCCACGGAACAGGCCACGACAAATATTAACATCGTTGCCTCGGCAGCCGAAGAGATGAGTGCTACGATCTCCCAGGTTGCGGAAAACACTGAACAGGCAAGTGCTGTTACCAGTGAAGCCGTCACCGAGGCGGAAAGTGCTTCCATAAAGATACAGGAACTCGGTGTTGCAGCCCTGGAAATAGGCAAAGTAACCGAAACAATCAATGAAATCTCCGACCAGACCAATCTGCTTGCCCTGAATGCCACCATCGAGGCGGCTCGGGCCGGTGATGCCGGCAAGGGTTTTGCTGTTGTTGCCAATGAGATCAAGGAGCTGGCCAAACAGACGGCTGAGGCCACAGGTGAAATTCGTACACGAATCGAGGGCATCCAGAATTCAACTTCCGGGACAGTGAGCCAGATTGAACGGATCTCAACGGTTATCAACACTATTAACCAGACGGTAACAGAAATTACCGGTACAGTTGAGGAACAGTCCAAAGCCACTGATGAAATTGCCGACAACGTCTCCCAGGCAGCACAGGGACTTGGCGAAATCAATGAAAACGTTGCTCAGAGCGCAACGGTAACCTCGGAGATAGCCCGAGATATAACCGGGATAAGCGAATCAGCAGGTGAAATGGCTACCAGCAGCGGTGAGGTTCGGACAAGTGCCGGAGAGCTCTCGGAGCTGGCCGAAAAACTGAAAAACATGGTCAGCGGCTTCAAGCTGTAACGCCCTGTAGGCAAGAGCAGGAGAGGCGCCGTCAATTTCGTCTCTCCTGCACCCGCCCTGTTGACAAAAGAAACCGCCGGTTTCAGACTTGCCAACAGCATTCCATCAGGACAATAATCTTCTTCTCTTAAGAA
Source organism: Deltaproteobacteria bacterium (assembly GCA_024280455.1). Lineage (GTDB taxonomy): Bacteria > Desulfobacterota > Desulfobulbia > Desulfobulbales > Desulfobulbaceae > DRLX01. The sequence goes on from JAJRQC010000102.1 coordinate 16,388, forward strand.
CCAGCCCTTCAGAAAAAGAATATCGCCATCATTCTTTCTCTATGTTTGTTAGGGTTATTTATGGTTATCTAGACTAATTTTCTTTAGCATGGTAATCAACAACTGTTGTCTTGGGTCGCATGATGGGGGAGCAATCAGGTCAAATTTGCTTTGGGCGATCAGATATAAAGCGATCAAAATGATACCATTCCAGTGGATGTTCACGCAGGGCAGCCTCCAGCAGGTCCGCATACTGTTGGGCTGCCCGGGCAATGGCCGGTTCCCTGTCCCGTCGTGAAACCGAACGAATAACAATCGGGTCGGACAGAAAAAAATGATAGCTATTTGTCCCGGTTCTGAAGGTAAAGAAGGCAAAGAGCGGCGCCCCGGAGACCAGGGCAAAGATATAGGGTGCTTGTGGCAGCCAGGCCTCACGGCCGAGAAACGAGACCCGCACCTTGCGCTGATCACTGCGCCAGACGACATCCCCGGCCATGGACACCAGGCCGCCGGACTGCAGAAAACGAATGCCCTCGACTGCGGAAAAGGGAGAACCACCGTCCTGATCCGCGCCGATAATGGTTACCCCGGCCCGGCGCAGTTCTTCTTTCTGCTGCCGTTCAACACCTTCCTTTTCTTTGATGCCCATATAGAGGAGCAGGCGCAGATCTTGTTTCTGCTGCCTTAACAGGTGCGCTGCCATTTCCCAGTTGCCGAGGTGGGACATAAGCAGAACTCCGCCCTCTTTACCGATCACTCCTTCCAGTTTGTCCCAGCCCTTGGAGGTGTATGACGGCGTGGTGCGGCCGGTTAAAAACCGGTCCAGGTGAATGGTGGTGAAATTCTGGTACTGCCTGAAGGTGCACCAGAGATGGTAGAACCGGCTCTTGTCCGGGAACAGGACTGCATAAAAACGGCGACTTTCCGGAACCCGGCTGGAAAAGACAAAAAAACCGGCGGCAATAATCCGTGAAACCACGGCAAAAAGCCACGGCCCGCAAAATTCGGAACTTCGGATGAGCAGACGATACCAGAACTCTTTCATTTTCATGGTCGGAACATCCGAATAATGCGGGCAAAGATCAGCCTGCTGAACGTAACAGAGTTGCGCCCGAAATCGACCCAGGGCCGGAAATGACTCACCCGTTCCCCCCGGGGCTGGTAGACCACCGAAACCGGTACTTCAATGGTTGGAATACCGCTTTGCTTTGCCCGCACCAGCACTTCAACCTCAAACTGGTACCTCCTGGCCCGCACCTCGAGCTCGAGAATTTCGGGCAGGGGGTAGAGCCTGAAGCCGGACTGCGAGTCCTGTATGGCCGGTCCACCGGACACCCAAACCCAGAAGTTGGAAAATCCCCGCCCGAACCGACTGGTCCAGGGCACATGTTCACTTTCTGCCATCCCCTGCCGCCTGCCGACGACAATGCATCGTTTGCCTTCAACGACTGCAGCAAGCAACGCCTTCGCATCACTCGGTCGATGCTGGCCGTCTCCATCAAGGGTAACAGCCCAGTCACACCCTTGTGCACGGGCCGCGGCAAAACCAGTCCACAGGGCCGCACCCTTGCCCCGGTTGACAGGATGATTGAGTACGGTAATCCCCTCGATGTTCTTAAGAATTTCCGCCGTCCTGTCAATGGAACCGTCATTGACCACAAAAATCGGCAGAGCAAGAAGAAGTGCCTGATGAACAACCTCGGCGATACGCTGCTCATGGTTATAGACGGGGATGATAATTGCCGGTTGCATATCAGTTGCCTGCTGCAAAAGCTACAGCCCAGGTGCCCGGCCCCATGTGCACACCGGAGGTCAGGGAGAGAGGAATGCAATAAATTTCCGCATCAGGCAGCATTTTTTGAATGTGCGGCCGAACTGTATCAGTGACCCACTCTTTATTATCTGTATACTGGAGCATGAGTACAAATCCGCCTGGCTGGGCGTTCAGTTCAGCCAGTTTTTTCAGGATAAAATCAAGCTGGCCTTTTCTGCTGCGGACAACCCCGACCTTTTGCACCCCCTCACGGGCCGGACTGATCACCGGCTTCATGTGCAACAGGTCACCGAAAAAACCGCCCGCTTTTGAGACTCTGCCCCCGGCAACCAGATATTTCAACTCATCGATAAAGACAAATTCTCTGCAGTCGTCCATGAGCTGCCGGACAAAATCAAGGATTTCATCCACACTGACGTTCCTCTCCGAATACCGGGCCGAAAGCAGGGCAATCAGACCGAGTCTTCCGGATGCGGCCCCGGTATCAAGCACCAGCAGCCGGTCATCCTGATCATTTTTTTCCTTCCAGGCCATGACCGTGTCATAGTTGCCGGTAAAGGCCGAGCCGACACAGAGGTACAAGACCCTCTCATACTGACTTCGGATGGCCTCATAATGGTGATGCCGTTGAACGATGGAGGCCTGGGCCGTGGTCACCCTGGCGCCCGATCGCATCAGACCGTACATTTTTTCAGGAGAGTACAGGCTTTCCGGCCTGGAGACGCCGTCTACGATAATATAGGAATCAAGCAGGCTTATCCCGTTGTCCCTGGCCAGTTCCATGGTCAGGGATCCGGCGGCGTCGGTCATCAGATGGACTGCCCGGTTTTGGCCGGGTACGGAGAGCCTGAAGGCTCCTTCATCATCGATGAACTCATCGGACCAGTCAAGGACCTGTGCAAGGGCACCGATCTGCGAGCGTAACCGGCCTGGTTCCGGGGTATGGACATGAACTTTGAGCCGGTCACCATCTTTTGCAACAACCACGCTTTCGCCAAGCCCGGACAGGACATCTCCAACCTGATGAGCGGAAGCATCTTCCACCTGAAGAACCGCATCCACGCAATAATTGTGCTGACGATCAACCTGATATCCACTGTTCAAACGCAGTGTACCGGCAAACAGACTGTGCACGGGAACAAAACAGTCCAGCCCATTCAGTCGGCGGAAAAATCCGTCCAAAAAAATAAACATGGCCAGGGCCCCGGCATCAACTACCCCCGCCCTTTCCAGCTCGGGAAGTAACTGCAGGCCACTTAGAACCGTCTGCCGGAGTTTTTCTGCAATGTCCCGGTATGCAACCCCTGCATCTGCTTCAAGGAGATCTGTCAGGGTCTCAAAAACCGAGAGCATGGTCCCGGGACGGGGATCACCAACCGCCTGCCAGGCCAGATCTCTGCCGATTCCAGCCTGTTCCGCCAAATTCTCCGGCCCGTCCGCCCGGACAAACTCCCTGAAAAAGGCCGCCGCAATATTGCCGGAATTGCCGACCGCGCACCGGCCAAGCTCTTGAATAATCGGTGTTCTTCCAACCTCAGAATTGCGTAGGGGGGCAAGACTTATACGCAGGTTGGTTCCGGTATCGCCATCGGCCACCGGAAAAACGTTGATCCGGTCCAGCAGGTCGGACCAGACAACAAGACATTCATAGCCGGAGGCAAAGGCGTTGTGCAATTTTTCATCCGCCATCACAGGCATCCCATCTTCACGCAGCTCTGTTCACAGAAGTGTATCTCTGTGACCGGAGACAACGCTCTCATACCAAAAAGAGACGTTCAATGGCTTGCCTGTCATATTTCCCGTTCTCTTTCAGGGGAATGCTATCAATGGTTTTTATAACCCGCGGCAGGGCATAGGGTTCAAGTCGGTCAGCCAGAAATTTTTTTATCAAATCCGTACCAACGGCCTGCCCCTGGATCAAGGCGGCAATCTGGTGTTCACGTCCGCCGGGCTCAGGCAGGGAAAGAACCACACAATCCACAACATCTTTCTGCTCCCGGATCAGCATCCGGATCTCTTCAAGATCCACCCGTTTACCGCCCACCTTGGTCACCGAATCAGCCCGTCCCTTGAGAAGAAAACCGCTGCTGCAGGCTTCCACCCGGTCGGCGGCGATAAAAAAACCATCCCCATCCAGGGTAAGATCAGGTGAGATATAGGGTGATCGAACCCCAAGACAATCTTTTCTTATTTTCCAGTCAACGGTCGGGAAGGCTGTGAAGTGGCTTTCACCCAAAGACCGGTTCCGGGTAGCAATGCCCCCGGTTTCAGTGGAGCCGTAGACCTCGACGACGCCCACCCCGTTCCGGTTAAAAAATGCCTGACTATCTGTCTCAGCCAGCATTCCGGCAGAGGAAACAGCCAGCCGCAGGCGGGAACCCTCTATTTCCGTCTCCCGCAGTGCCCGATAATGGGCCGGGACCGCGGCCAGAATGGTTGCGCCCTGCTCCCGAACGGCTCCGGCGATTTCAGCGGGAAAAGAAGGCGTATCCGCTGTTACCGTGGCTCCGGAAACCAGGGGCAGTACAACAGAAAAGAGCAGCCCGTAGATATGATAGGGCGAGATGGTGGCAAGAATACAGTCCTGCCCGGTTATTGAAAAGTGACGGGCAAGAAAGAGCGCTTCAAAAAAAATATTTCCCACTGTCTTGGCCCAGATCTGCGGTGACCCGGTGGAACCGCCGGTAAAGATCCGCAGCAACCCGGCCTGTACATCCGGGGTGGAGAGAATAGCAGAGTCTGCAGAATGTTCAGGCTCAGGCCCCAGCACCTGTACATCGCCGGGGAAATCACGATCCACATCGGCAATGGCGGTGACAAAACCTGTGACCTGCTGCATCCGGGCAAGAGCCCGAACGGAAAATCCGTACGGCAACAACAGTTCAGGACTGCCGCCAAGGGAAGCCAGCAGGGCTGCGGCCATGACCGCCTTGTCTTCAGCCCCGAGACAGACAGGCGTGGCCTGCTCCCCGGAATCAAGCATCACGCGGAACCGGGCAGCCATGGCATAGACTTCGGCAAAACTGCGCCCGGATCGAACAAACTCACGCTCCGGAAATTTCGGCCCTCGCACCAACGTCTCAAGGGCTGCCTGCTCTGCACCAGACAACAGACCACTCATGGCCGGACTGTCCTGCCAAAGGCCTGACCGGCCAAGCTTCTGTCCCGCGGTTTAAAGGTATCGTCCTCCATCTCTTTTCGCACCACCTGCTGAAAGAGTTTGACCATTTTTATCTTTTGCGGCTCATCGGCATAAAAGCTGTTCCAGGCATAATCGAGCAGTTCCTGCAGTTTTTCCGGGCTCATGTTTTTGGGCTGATAGACCACCCGGTCGGCGGAATACTGGTCCCAGTCATAGGAGAGAATCCGATTCTGTTTCTCCATGTCGGCAAAGGCCCGGGTATGGGGGAAGGGGGTCAGCACGGTAAACTCGGCCAGATCGAGCTCTATCTCGAGCAGAAAATCAATCAGTTTACGGATGGAATCCTCAGTATGACTGTCCAGCCCCAGCAGAATGGTGCCCTCGACCCCGATACCGTGATCGTGATACCGTTTAATCCGCTCCCGAATCAGGTCAGAGGTGTCAAAAACCGCCTGATACACATACCAGGCCCCGGCCCGGGCGGCCAGATCCAGAACCTCAGGTTTATCTTCAATGGGATGGGAGCACCATTTCTTTTTTAAGGGGATCATTTCCCGAAACAGGTCCATTTCCCACTGGGTATTCTGGGCCAGGGAGTTATCGACAATAAAAAGCCGGTTGTTGTCGATCCCGGCCATTTCCTCGATGGCCCTGTCAATGGGCCGGGGCCGGAAATCCCGCCCGCCCAGGTAGGACACGGCGCAGGGATAGCAGTTGAAGCGACAACCCCGTGAGGCATGAACCAGATCAACCATCTGCACGCCCTTGTAGTTGTACAGCTTTCGGTTAAGCAGATCACGGCGGGCAGGTCCGACCAGGCCGATATCGGGCCGCTGATCGATAAAATTGTAGCAGGGCTGCAGGCAGTTGTTATGGAAATCCGCCAGCACCTGCTCCATCCGGCTCTCGGCCTCGCCGAGAAAGACGGAATCCGCATGTTCCAAGGTTTCCTCGGCATGGAGCATGGTGGCAATGCCGCCGAAGATGACCTTGACCCCTTTTTCCCGGTAGATATCGGCGATCTCCCAGCCCCGCTTGACCTGAACCGTGAGCATCATGGAGATGCCGACAAAATCGACCGGGTCGTCAAAATCAATTGTTTCCAGGTTCTCGTCGATAAAATCAATATCAACCGAGCCGGGCAGTGCGGCGGCAAAGACCACCGGCCCGTGGGGTGGAAGGTGAAACTCGGTCTGTCGGGCCAGCTTGGCCCACCTGGGATATATCAGTTTAAATTTCATTGTTTTTTTGTATTTACGTGGCTCATACTCAACTCAGTAAAAAATAGCTGTTTCTTGTTAGCGGGTACAATGGATGCTGGATCGAAGCCTACGCCGACCTTCTTGCGGGAATGAGACGTTCAAAATTCGACGTCATCCCCGCGAAGGCGGGGATCCATGGCATTATAGGCTGAGTTTCCTCAAAAAAACTCATTATGTTCTTACCCTCTCCGGGATATCCGTCAAAATCGATGAGGGCCATTCTAAAACTATACCCGGAGGAACCGGGAACCGTCAATTCTGTATAATTGTATAATTGGTGTCAATTAACTTGGTAGTCGGCAATGATCGGTTCAGGGACAGTTAATTTTACTCAGACCACAATTGTAAAGGTAGTTGCCGATGCGGTTTCCCGCCCTTGCTCGGAGCCTGTGCCTACCTGCCGCTGGAGGCGGAAAGAAGAAAGTAGAAATTGCTGTAACTATTATTTAAACGCGGATTTAATCGGGGTCTGTCCCCTATTGTTATTCTATTGTTATTTTCATTGTTCGTTTTTTTGGGATCTATGCAGTTTGGTATTGATGTACTTCGTTTTTAAGCTTGTCCTCAAGATGGTCCTCAGCTTTTTCCAATTCATATCTGCTTTGGAGATTCATCCAGAAGTGAGGTGACATGTTGAAAAAAACACCTAGGCGTAATGCTGTATCTGCGGTGATAGCACGTTTTTGAAGAACAATTTCATTGATTCTTCTTGGGGACACTGAAGTATCCTTGGCTAAGCGATATTGGCTGATGCCCATAGGCTCCAAAAATTCTTCAAATAGTATTTTTCCAGGGTGGATAGGCGGTAGTTTTTTAGTTTTCATTTTCTTTACCCCGTTGAATCTAGTGGTAGTCAACAATTTCTACATTGAAAGTGTCACCGTTTTTCCATTCAAAACAGATGCGCCACTGGTTGTTAATTCTGATGCTATGTTGCCCTTTTCTGACGTCTTTTAACTCTTCAAGTCTATTCCCAGGAGGAATCCTCAAGTCATTTACTGACGTTGCAGCATCCAAGATGACCAATTTCATTCTGGCGTTTTCTTGAATTTCAGTTGGCAGCTTTTTTGAGAATTTCCTGCCAAATATTTTTTTGTTTCTTTGCAACGGAATGACTTAATCATAAATAGATAATAACACCTCTCGGTAATAATGCAAGGCGTTATGGTTTTTCAGTAGGTTAATCGGGGTCTGTCCCCAATTCTTTGACGTCACGCTTCCGTTCGCATTCACCTGTAAGATCAGCCATATGTGTAATAAATGGGGTCACATAATATATATAAATAAATGGGGTCAGGTACAAATAAGATTTTCTGCGATAGCAAGGAGTACCTGTTTGTCCTCTGCACAAGCGGGAAACTAAGGGCAACCTTCCGATTAACCGACCATTTGCTTACATATCCATAGTCAGGCCATCGGCACTGACCAGGGTCATTTTCAGGGTATACCCGGCTGGACCGGGGACCGTGAGTTCCAGTTCCCCGGGAATCAGGATTGAGTTCACCATTTGGCAGGAACGGGCTGTTATGGTCCGGGTCAACCGCCCTTCGGCGTCATAGGTTCTGACCCGATAGCAGCCGTTTTCAAGGGGCTGGACATCGGTCACCTTTCCATCCGCCTCCGTCCAGCGACAGGTCTCAGCCCCGTTAGCAAAACGCCCGTAGAAAACCTGCCCCCCCGGAGGGAGAAACAACGCCCGCACATCCTCCATCAAGCCCCGGGCAAATCCGGGTTTATCAAAGGGTGGAACCGCCCGCTCCACCTCCAGCCTCTTGTCCAGCCGGGCCTGAAAAAGGGTAAAGCCCTCTATGGTCATGAGCGCACAGCTCAGGCTGCTTCCATCCAACACCGTGACCCCAAGCACTGAACTGGATCGGCCGTCAGCCATGGAAAATTCTATCGCGTGAACAAGCTGCCATTTGCCCTGCGGATAGACTGCTGCACACCTTTGCCTCAACTCCTCCTGCGGCACGGGAGGCAGGGCTTTATCAGCAACGGGTTGCAGTTGTCCGGAATTTTGCGCACAACCGCCGAGCAGCAGGAAAACGGACAGAAGGCCAAAAAAGATGCTCATGGTGTCGTGAACAGAGACTCGGCAACGGCCTGATTGAGAACTCCATGGGAAAAGGTCAACCGGGTCGAGGAACCAGGTCCCTCAACAATGGTTACCGAATCCAGCAGTCCGGCCTGATCGGCGATTTTAAGTTCAATACGACGGATAAAGGAACGCATACCCTCACTTTTAGGGGTCAGGACAACGATTTTTTCATCCTTGAATTCGGTGGTAAAGGCGGCGTTATCCGTGAAACGACCGTCCAGCCAGCCGCTGATTTCACCAAGCACCACCTGCATGGCGTCAAGCTGAAGCCCCTGTTCTTCAACAAGTGCTCCGTTACGTTCGGTAAATTTTCTGATCCTGCCTCCATACATGAGCAGGACGGAATGAAAAGGGGTGGTGTATTGCCAGCGAAGATTCCCCGGGGCCTGAAAGACAAACCGCCCTCTGGAAATAATCGGGCGGACAAGGATTTTCAGATTTTTTTCCTGGATAAAATCCGCCTGAACCGAGCGGACCTGGACCGAAGTTTCCCTGCCGGTGGTCGCACCCTGTGCCCAAACGAAACCGGACGGAAGAAAAACCATAAAAAAAAGCAGACAGGCAAACAGCGCTTTCATCTAGAACATCCCACCGTTAACTGAAATAATCTGGCCGGTCATGTAGGAGGCGTCCTCGGAGCAGAGAAATCCCACCACCCTGGCAACCTCATCCGGTCTGCCGATTCGGGCCATGGGGATCATGGTTTTGATATGATCTTTCGGGGCGTCTGCAATCATATCGGTCTCGATCAGCCCCGGGGCCACCACGTTGATCCGAATGCCCAGTCGGGCCACCTCGCTGGCCACAGCCCTGCTGGCCGCGTTGAGTCCGGCCTTGGCCGCCGCATAGTTGGCCTGACCGCGATTGGCCATCAGTGAGGCAGCCGATGAAATGGAGACAATGGCACCGCTGCGGTTACGGACCATTTTTTCGATCACCGGCCGGGTCATATTATAAAAGCCGTTCAGACTGGTATCAATGACCGACTGCCAGTTTTTCTGAGACATCATCATGAACAGGCCATCGGCAATGATACCGGCATTGTTGACCAGAATATCTATCCGACCCAGTCGATCGCTAATGTCATCAATAACTTTTTCAGCGGCCCCGCCATTCCGGACATCAAACTGGTAGATCTCACCCCGGCCGCCGACCTCCTCAACCAGGGACAGGGTCTGCTCAGCACCCTTCTTATCACCCATGTAGTTGATCACCACGTAACAGCCGCGTCCGGCCAGTTCAATACAAATAGCCCGGCCGATCCCTTTGGAGCCGCCGGTGACGATGGCAATTTTTTTATTATTCTCTTTTTTTTCATTCTCTTGATTACTGGTCGTCATATCTGCCACTGTATTTTCTGATTACGTAAAAAGCTCAGGTTTCACCAACCAGGGATACCACCGCGTGCTCTCCCGATTATAAAACCCAGGAAACTCATCATACATTCGCTATGGTTGTAAAGCGTTTTGATATTCAGCGATGGTATCCCTAATTTCTCCCTGAGGATCACGGGCAGTCAGATTTTATTTTGCCTGAAAGAGCTGCAGGGTCGCCCGGCCGATCAGGGTCTCATCCAGGTACATGGTGCAGGATACTTCCCGTAAATTTTCAAAGTTATAGGTGTTTTCAGACCTGGTAATAACGGAATTGCCAACATGAAGAGTATCAATAAGAAATTCCGTTTTTTTAATGCCCACCAGCCATCCCATCTGATTTGAATCCAGGCCCCGGCTCTGTATACGACCCCAGCCGTTGCACACGCCTGCGGTTTGCGCAGCCAGTTCAACCAGAACCAGGGGATGGACGCAGTCACCCTTGACCATTGGCCATGATTCATCGACAACTGAACGGGTCACCGCATGCTCGGCGTCGACCTCAAGGATATCCCTGATCAGCAGCATGCGGCCGCGATGGGGCAGTAGATCTTCCAGGTTCAGATCGGTGAGTGGTGTTGTATGCATATCCATTGTTGTGTGGAGAGAACTGGTTACAGATACCGCATTTTACAAAGAACAGCCACCAAATCTGATGACAATTTTTGTTGTTGCATTATATATACTTTTTCAACACTTGATACATTGTCCCTCACATTTCTGTTATCAACCCGGAACTCAAAACCCGAAACCCGGAAACAAAGAGTATGAATGAACTGATAGAAGAACTCAAGATCACACTTATCGACATCCTCAACCTGCCCGATGTCACCCCGAATGATTTTGACGAAAATGTACAGCTGGTCGGTGGTGAGCTCGGCATCGACTCCATCGACGTGCTGGAAATGGTGGTCATGGTCGAAAAAGATTACGGAATCATCATCAACAGCCAGGAAGTCGGCGAAAAGGTCTTCTCCTCCCTTGCGGCTCTTGCCCAATACATCAAAGAAAACCAACCGGATTCCTCATCTTGAATACCGGCCGGGTATACATTGCCGGGGCCGGTCTTATCAGCCCGCTTGGGCATGGACTCGCAGCCACGGAACAGGCCCTGCGAACAAACCGGTCAGCCATCAGGCCGCTGGATCTGTTTTCCCTGCTTCACGGCACTCCCCTGCCGGTCGGCCAGGTGAACACTCTGGATAACGCCGATTCCCCTCCCCGCACCCACCGGCTGGCCGGAAATGCAGCCATACAGGCAATGACCGGTTCTGAGCAACCGCCCGACGCCATCGTCATCGGCACCACCACGGGCGGCATCCTGACCACGGAACAGCTGCTCAGGGATAAAGTAGACAATAAAGATTTGTACAGGCAGCATGGACTGGGCACGGTTGCCGAATATCTTGCCGAAGAATTGAACTGCGACGGCCCGGTTCTGACGGTTTCCACGGCCTGCTCCTCGGGCGCGGTCGCCATTACCCTTGCTATGGCAATGCTGCGCAGGGGTTCATATACAAGAATTCTGGCCGGAGGGGTGGACTCACTCTGCCGCCTGACCTATTATGGTTTCCACTCACTGCAGCTGGTTGACCGCAACGGGTGCAGGCCCCTTGATGCAGAGCGCAGGGGCATGGCCGTGGCTGAAGGCGCGGGAATGCTGCTGCTGACAACCGAAAAGCCGGTTCATCCCCTGGCTGAAGTACTCGGGGCAGGCCTGAGCTGTGATGCCTATCATCCGGCCGCTCCCCACCCGGAGGGCAGAGGTGCCCTTGAGGCCATGCAGGCCGCACTTGCCGACGCAGGACTTGACCCGGGCGATATCGATTACATCAACCTGCACGGCACCGGCACGCCGGAAAATGATCTGGCCGAGTCGAAAGCGATCAATAACCTCTTTACTGATCCGCCCCCGCTTTCCTCGATCAAGGGGGCAACCGGGCACAGTCTTGCCGCGGCCGGTGCCCTTGAGGCCGTGGTCGCGACCCTTGCAATTACAAAAAATCTGCTGCCGGCAAACACCGGTCTGAAACAGGTTGACCCCGCCCTGGATCTGGCCCCACTGACCGAGCCCTGCGACAGGTCCGTCTCCGCCGTTCTTTCCAACTCGTTTGGCTTTGGCGGCAACAACGGCTCGCTGGTCATTGCACAGGCCGATACCTTTCCGCCGCCTGCAGACAGACAACCGGCGGACAACGGACTGGCGATTTTCGGATATTCCTGTCTGACCGGGGCAGGAGGCACCCGCGCCACTCTGGACGGGCTGCAGGAAGGGAAAAAACCCGCCGGAATGGCTGATCTTGATGTCATTGCGGAAAATCTGCCTCCGCGGCTGATACGGCGCCTGAAACGGTTACCACAAATGGCCCTGTCCCTTGCTCTCAGTGCTCACGAAAGCTCAAAAATACCTAGAAAGCCATCATCCATTTTTATGGGCACCGGCTGGGGCGCACTTTCCGAAACCTATGACTTTCTGACCCGCCTTGCCGAGACCGACGAACAGTTTCCAAGCCCCACCGACTTTGTCTGCTCCGTACACAACGGCCCGGCCGGTCAGGTGGCGCTCCTCCTTGGGGCCACCGAGGCCAATATCACAACCAGCGGCGGCGATTATTCGTTTGAACAGGCACTTCTTTCAGCCGATCTTCTCCTGAAGGACAGAAAAGAGACAGCCCTTGTCCTTGGTGCCGACGAAACCCATGCCGTATTTTCTCCGCTCCTCGATCCGTCCATAGGCCCGGAAACCCGGCTTGCCGACGGCGGTGGAGGACTGCACATCGGTAGAGACAGAGAGGGGGCAGCGTGCCGGGTCCGGATTCCCTTTTTCCGTCGTTTGGGGGCAGAGGATGTGATTTCCGCGCTGATTGCTGCCCTGGGCGGGCAGGAACGGATACAACAAAAATATATTCTTGTTCTGGTCGGTATTCCGGCAGCCATGCACGAACAGGGAGAACAGCAACTTAAACGGTTTCTGGACCGGGAAACAGGTAATACCCCTGTTGTCCGCTACCGGGAATTCACCGGCGAGTTTGCCTCGGCCTCGGCCGTTGCAGCGGTCATGGCCGCCTCTTTTTTCGAAACAGGCGTAATTCCCGGAACGCTGCTGAAAGGCGATGACATGCTCCTGGCCGATCAATCCAAAAGAATCCTGGTGCTTGGGCTGGGGCAGCACATAAGCGCAATGGAATTTTTCCGGCCATGAAAATCCTCCTGATCTCGCCCAACACCCTCACTGTGCCCTACCCCGTGTACCCCATCGGGCTTGATTATGTTGCCGGTTCGATTGACCAGGAGCACCAGGTCCGTATAGCCGATCTTAACGTCATCACCATGGAGGAACTGGCCCAGCTCCTCACTGAATTTTCTCCGGAAATCATCGGCATTTCCTGCCGCAACATCGACAACACCGAGGCCGGAGACCCACTCTACTTCGTCAACGGCTACCGGGATCTGGTAGCCTGGCTGAGAGCACGTTCCAGTGCGATCATTGTCTGCGGCGGCAGCGGGTTCACCATTATGCCGGCTGAGGTTTTTTCCGCCCTGCAGGCGGACTACGGCGTTATCGGCGAGGGAGAACGCTTCGGCCAGCTGGTCGAGGCCCTTGCCGGGGGCCGGGAACCAACTAAAATTCCCGGGGTGATTTCTTCCGCCTCTGCAGCGGGCCCCCCGCCCCCCTGGGCCGGAAAGCAGCAACGGAAATTCCGGACGAAATCACCGCATAACCGGTTTTATATCAATAAAGGCGGTATGCTGAACCTGCAGACCAAGCGGGGCTGCTCATTTCGTTGCATCTATTGTCCCTACCCCCATATTGAAGGGAAAAAACACAGACTGGTTCCCCCCCGGGAGGTAGGCGCTATAGCAAAAGATCTGCAGGAGGCCGGGGCAAAATACCTCTTTATCACTGATTCCGCCTTTAATTCGGATGTGGAACATAGCCTGGCCGTGGCCAGGGCCTTTAAGGCCGCCGGAGTTTCCATTCCATGGGGCGGTTTTTTTGCCCCGATCCGGCTGCCGGATGGGTATTTTACAGTCATGGCCGACTGCGGGCTCAGGCATGTGGAGTTCGGTACCGAGTCTCTATCAAAGGAGATGCTCAAAACCTACCGCAAACCCTTTCGAATCGAAGATGTCCTGACCGCCCACCGGCAGGCCCAGAAGGCCGGAATCTACACCGCCCATTACTTTCTTCTCGGCGGACCAGGCGAATCGACTGCCACGGTCACCGAGTCCCTGGACAATATCGAACGCCTCAAAAGAGCGGCACTGTTTTTCTTCATCGGAATCAGGATTTATCCATGGACAACACTTTATGAGATTGCTTTGAAAGAGGGACAAATTAACCCGGACACAAACATGCTTGAACCGGTATTTTACACCGCCGATGCCATCAGCCACGATGCAATCGAAGCCATGATCACGGCCCGGGCCAAAAACCGAATGAACTGGATTGTCGGTTCCGGGGGTGAAAAAAGTGCTCAAACGGTCAGCAAGATGCACGACCGGGGCCACACCGGCCCACTCTGGGAGTTGATCGCCCGCTAAACCAGCATGGCTGGACCAGGAAGCGGAGCAAAGCGCAGACTATGGGATTTTTTAACGTCACAGCCACAACCAGATAAGCGTAGACTTCGAGCATGAAAATAGCCCGGATCAGCCATCACTTCGTGGGCGATTTTCGGATAAACCATCATTCCCGGCACGCCGGGCACAACAAACGATGAAAATACTCTGTACAAACAGATGAGTCATGACAATCTTATTCCAAACCATTTTTTTTTGGAATACAA
>JAJRQC010000103.1 GCA_024280455.1 Deltaproteobacteria bacterium
AATGAAAAATGGTTAATGAATCGTTACTTCTTTGTACCAGTTCTTTCCCGACTTATCCCATTTGAAGCCTGCTGATTTCAGTAGTTCCTTCTTGTCAAACGAGTTGCCAACCGCAACGACGATCCCGTCTCTTCGCTGGTACTTGATACCACTGATTTTAGGTAGTTCGTTGTTGTTGGGTTTACCAGCATCGGGTTGTCGAGTTGCTTGTGTAGGTTTTTTTGACTGCTGTCTGGAAGTTGTTACCGGAGAACGATTGCCGGAAAGATAAACATCCCTGAGCAATCCTCTGTAGGCATCACTACCAATGGAAAGCAAAGACAAACATTTCTGCAGAGCATCCGTGATGGCACCTTTCATGGCATCACCCACATTCTTCTTGATGATCTGCATCTGTCCTGTCTGCGATCCCTTGCAAAACCATTCTTCTCCTACTCGGAGAAACAGTTTCACTTCGGCAACCACCTGGTTGTCATAAATTTCCTTGCTCACGACCTCGTACCGCCAGTTCTCGGGCAGCAACACATTGTTGACAGCATCAAAAACGTATTGCGGTTTAAACCCGTATCGAACCTGACCGATAACCTGGCCGTCTCGCATCATTTTGACCTCCTGCACGGCTTCCCGGCCAAAGGCCCGGAGCTGTGCGTTGATCGCTTCAACCTGTTGTGCAATTGTAATTTCTTTGTCCCTTTTTTCGTCATCAGACATTGTTGTTTCCTCCTGAAAGATGGGAGAGAAACAACATTTCCCCTGTGGGAGTATGCGTTTCACTCCCGGTTATGGGTTCTGGTGATGGTTAAAAAAATATTTTAAATGCCGGGCAAAAGACCCAAACAATACGCATGAAAACCCACGTAGAGTTTATCTGCCGGACATAGATTGGAAAAGAAAAAGGAGCAGGAATTCAAGACAGAATTCTGCTGTCGGGGGTGTCACATTTTGCTGCAAAAAAGAAGTTCGCTGCTGCGATTAAACTGTTTCAAGCAGGAGAAGAATGTGACGAATGCAACCTTAGATCCACGGGTAATTCTCAAAAAGAAAACCCAGCTATTTCCCTACAAGAGGGATTACTTGTGTGAAACAAGTGGAATATTATTGATATATTGCTTCTTGTGGATCAAAAAATCAAGAGAAATTACATATGACCATACTGGAATCAGGATTGTTTCCCTTGAAAACTCCATAAAAATATGTAAAATGGAGTTATGTATTCCCGAATCATACAATTCCCAACAGAAAAGAGCTTTTTCCTGTTCGGGCCACGGGCCACAGGAAAAACCACCTGGTTACGGCAACTGTTCCCGGATGCAGTGTATATTGATCTGTTGCAATCGGACGTGTACAACATGCTGCTTGCTGCGCCAGAGCGGCTTGTCCAGTTTGTTCCGCCTGATTGTCAGGAGCCGGTAATCATAGACGAGGTACAACGGGTTCCTGAACTGCTCAATGAGGTTCACCGGCTCATTGAACAGAAACAACAAGATAAAAACAAAAACATTCGTTTTATTCTCACCGGTTCCAGCGCCAGAAAATTACGGGCCAAAGGAGTCAACCTGTTGGCAGGAAGGGCCTTGACCAGGTTCATGCATCCGCTGACCGTGGAAGAACTTGGCAATGAATTTTCTCTTGAGATCTCGCTTGTATTCGGCCACCTTCCGGCAATATACTCAGAACCGGATCCAGCTGACTATCTGGCAAGTTATATCCAGACCTATCTGCGCGAGGACGTACAGCAGGAAGGTCTGACCAGGAACCTGCAGGTCTTTGCCCGCTTTTTAGAGGCAGCCAGTTTTTCGCAAGGGTCAGTGCTCAACATTTCCGAAGTGGCCAGGGATTGCGGTGCAGGCCGCAAGCTGGTTGAACACTATTTTTATATTCTTGATGACCTGCTCCTTGCCCATCGGCTGCCGGTATTCAGCAAACGGGCCAAACGAAGACTTGTCAGCCATCCCAAGTTTTATTTCTTCGACACCGGCGTCTACCGGGCAATCCGCCCCAAAGGGCCACTGGACCGACCCGAGGAAATAGACGGCATGGCCCTGGAAACCCTGGTGTTTCAGGAACTGCTGGCCACAAACGACCTGCACCGACTTGGCTATGAGCTTTTCTACTGGCGGACAAGCAACGGTCAGGAGGTTGATTTTGTTCTGTACGGCGAAGCAGGGATTATAGCCATTGAGGTAAAACGGGCGGCAAAAATCCGCACCAAAGAGTTGCGAGGTTTGAAAGCATTTGCCAAAGATTATCCCATGGCTTCTCTGTATATGTTTTATGGTGGGGAGATAACGATGTATATTGATGGGATAACATTGATACCTGTTCATGAGGCATTGCAGCGGTTGCCGCAACTGTGTACGGCTCAGGATTACCCCAAAAGACCATCCTCCGTTCCCGTACCGGAATAGAGAGATGAGACAAAAAATGACCAGACAGGACACATCAGATGGAAAAATTAGGCAGAAATGAGCCGTGCCATTGCGGCAGCGGCAAAAAATACAAGAAATGCTGTCTACGCAAAGACGAAGAAGACAGGCGGAAGGAGCAGGAAGAACAGCAATATGAGCTGGATGTAGAGCTCGGACGCATCGATCCTTTTGCCGGTGATGAGGACTGGGAAGAAGAGCCCGAAAATGAAATTGAAGAGTACCCGGAAGAAGAGTACGACCTTCCCCCGGATTACCCGCCAATATTTGCTGATGAATCCCCGGAGCCTGACAACTCGGCGCAACAGGAACTCAGCCCGGAAGAAGTGGCCATTATCGACCAATGGGGTGAAGAATACATCAAACTGGGGGATCCGGATGAATTGCGTAACCATATTGAACAATTCATGGCTGCGCACCCCGAACTGGTCAGGGAGCTTTACGCCTACCCCCATTCTTAAACCACCAGTTGATAAATTTAAGGTGGAATCTGCAGTTCCTTTTTACAGCGGCTGACAAGTCAGTTCGCTACTTTTTCTATGCGACGTCTTTATACAAAGATAGAGTCATGTTACTGTCG
>JAJRQC010000104.1 GCA_024280455.1 Deltaproteobacteria bacterium
AATCTTTCTGGACTAAAAAAACAACCAATGTTTCACGTGAAACATCAAAAAAAAGTTCTCCCTTTAGAGAGACTGTAGTATACTCGCCATCATTTAAGTCAACAAGGAGAAGGAAGAGGCGAATGAAAAAGATGAAAGCGAAGGTAATAGTGCTAGCCAACCAGAAGGGCGGGGTAGGGAAGACCACAACCGCCTTGAACCTGGCCGCAGTGCTCGCATCAAAGGGGAAAAAAGTACTCCTGGTTGACTCGGACCCCCAGGGCAACGCCTCCAGTGGCGTTGGCATGTTTAAAACCAGTGAGGATAAAAATATTTACCAGTGTTTTATGGGCAACAGCGATGCCGACATCTGCATCCAGGATACTAACCTTAAAAACCTCTCCGTCCTGCCCGCATCCATAGACTTAGTCGGGGTCGAGGTTGAGCTTATCTCGCTGGAAAATCGAGAAAAACAGTTAAAATCAATCCTGCGGCCGATTCGAGATCGTTTTCACTTTATCGTTGTTGACTGCCCGCCTTCCCTTGGCCTGTTGACCATCAATGGATTGACCGCCGCAGACTCCGTTCTCATTCCCCTGCAGTGTGAGTATTTCGCCCTGGAGGGTTTAGCCTTGCTGGTCAACACCATTCGCAAGGTGAAAAAAAGCCTCAACCGGGGGCTCTACATCGAGGGACTGCTGTTGACCATGTTTGATCGCCGAAATCGACTGACCCATCAGGTTGCCGAAGAAATACAGAAACATTTCGGAAAACAGGTCTACAAAACGGTCATTCCAAGAAATGTTCGCTTAAGTGAAAGTCCAAGTCACGGTCAAACTATTCTTGAATATGATAAAAACTGTACTGGTGCCAAGGCGTATCTTAAGTTCGGTGATGAATTTCTTCGCAGGATAAAGGGGTAGAAATGGGTATAAAAAATGCATTAGGTAGAGGGGTTGGTGCACTGCTCCCGGATGATCTCGATGGTGAGAATGAAGATATATTTTTTTTGTGCGATATCGACAAGATAGAACCAAATCCCCAGCAACCAAGAAGTTATTTTGATCCGGAAAAACTGCAGGAGCTTTCTGAATCCATCCGTGAACGGGGGGTTATCCAGCCACTCCTGGTGACCCGTTCAAGAGGCAACCGGTATCACCTTATTGCCGGAGAGCGACGACTCAGGGCGGCAAAAATGGCCGGTCTTGAGGAAGTGCCGGTTGTAGTTATGGAATCGGGCAGCCAGAATGAACGGTTGGAACTTGCCCTTATTGAAAATATTCAGCGCCATGATCTCAATGCGATTGAAGAGGCCCTTGCCTATGCCCGTCTGATTGAAGATTTCGATTTGACCCAGGAAGAAGTTTCCAGAAAAGTAGGGAAAAAGCGTTCAACAATTACCAACCTCCTGCGTCTGTTGAAGTTGCCGCAGCTACTGCAAAATGATGTTATTGAAAACCGTATTTCCGAGGGACACGCCCGGGTTCTTCTCCGTTTAAAAGATGATCTCGACTTAATGCAGGAAGTGCGAGACAGGATAGTCAAGGAAAAGCTCTCGGTGCGGGAAACCGAACAGCTGTGCAGGGCAGGAAAAAATAAACGAACACAAAGTCCAAAGCCAAAATCCATTCAGGTCAGTGAAGGTGAAATTCCAAAATCATACTGTAAGGCACTGACAACACAGATGATTAATTCATTAAATACAAAGGTCAAAATCCTGCAGAACGGTGGGCGCGGAAAACTAGAAATTGAATATTATTCGGTTGATGACCTGGACCGCCTGGTCAATCTCCTGACTACTAATCAATGATGGACTCGTAAAAAGGCAAAAACGCCATTTGCACTGCACGGGATTACAAGGAGTTATAATCTTTCCGCCGTCGGTTTCGTGGCTTTTCGGAGTCTTCGCTATCTACGACACCGACAATCAATAACGACAGGAATTATTAGGGTGACATTATGGCTCTGATGCAGATTACCATCATACCTTTGGGAACATCCACACCAAGCGTCGGTGACTATGTGGCAGGAGTGCAGGAATTCCTGGAAGAGAGAGAAGTCGAGTATCAGCTCTGCGACATGGGCACCGTCATTCACGGAACTGCGCCGGAGCTCCTGAACCTTGCAGCAGAAATCCATGAATACCCATTTAGGAAGGGTGTTGAGCGGGTAGTCACAAACATCGTCCTTGATGACCGCCGCGACAAGGCTGTCGGAATCGGCGAAAAAAGAGCTGCCGTTCTTCGGCGTCTCAAGAGGTAACCGGTTCTTCACATTTTCATCAGGTGCCGGCTCAGCATTCATTCCACACAGAAGAGTTTGACTATGAAAGACAAAAATAAAATTCAAAAAATACCCTTTATCCTTATTGGTTTTTTTCTCGCCTTGTGGATGATCGGCCTGGCAGTGGGCGAGCCTACCAGGGTTTTGGAACAGGCAAAGTCCATCTGCCTTTCATGTATAGGGATAGGGTAGGGCGATGCAGAGTATCAGGAAATGGGTCCAGGCCATCTGGATATTTTTGATCAATGGTTACTGGGCGTTCCCATTCACCGGAAACATGTACCAGGGTCCGCTCAAGGTTATCTGTTCACCAGGACTGAACTGCTACTCCTGCCCGGCGGCAACAACATATTGTCCATTGGGAAGTTTACAGCAGCTGCTTGGCGGTATACGCTATTCCCTGCAGTCGGGTCAGTACTACATCGGCACCTTTGTTGTCGGCTGGATGGGAATCCTTGGAGCGACCTTTGGCCGATTCATCTGTGGCTGGGCCTGCCCTTTCGGGCTTTTTCAGGAACTTCTCCATAAAATTCCCTCAAAAAAATATTCTATCCCAAAAGCATTCAACTGGGGTAAGTATCTTTTTCTATTGTTTTTTGTTATTATATTACCGTTGGTCATTGTTGATCAGTTCGGCCTCGGTGCGCCCTGGTTCTGTAAATATATATGTCCGGCTGGAACCCTGGAGGCGGGGATTCCGATGGTTCTGCTTATGCCTGACCTGCGCAGTACGTTGGGTATGCTCTATGTAAACAAAATTATGATCCTGTTAGGGTTCACCATCTGGAGTGTATTTGCCTCCAGGCCGTTCTGCAGAACCACATGCCCACTCGGTGCTTTTTACGCGCTCTTCAATAGATTCAGCCTGATTCAGTTGCAATTAGATGAAGATGCCTGTACAAATTGCAAGGCCTGTCATGAGGTATGTCCGGTTGAAATTCGATTTAATGAGACTCCGGGCAGCAATGAATGCATCAACTGTATGAAATGTGCAAGTGATGCCTGCCGATTCGATGCAATCCACCTAGCCATTGCCGGACACCGGCTTGGAACGGCTAAAAAGAAACCAACGATTGTTCCAACTTAAATACGAATGCAGTAACGCTATGAAGAAAAAGAATACGATTTTCCTTGTCCTGTTCCTCTTTTTATTTGTTGTTCAGGCCACGGCAGCCATTGCTGAAATGGTCTCTATCTCCGGCAATAACGTAAATATGCGCTCAGGTGGAGGGAAAAAATACAGGGTTATCTGGAAACTCGATTCAGGGTTTCCCCTCAAAGTGCTCCGAAGAAGCGGCAGTTGGATCCGGGTTCAGGATTTTGAAGGGACCATCGGCTGGGTGAGTAAAAAAGTAGTCAACAAAAGCCCGCACATGATTGTCAAGGTTCATAAAAAATCGAGAAAACAAATCAATGTCCGCAGCGGGCCTGGAACGAACAACAGGATTGTGGCCAAGGCCTATTACGGGGTTGTGTTTAAAACCTTGAAGCAGAAGAATGGCTGGGTCAAGGTTCAGCACGAGAAGGGTGTGACCGGCTGGGTTAAGCGCAGTCTGTTGTGGGGTTTCTAACCGGCATAGCATGCCGAAAATCAGGCCTCGGACCCGACGAACCCTGAACAGAGTCCGGAGGCTGCGGGGAGAAATTCAACTTCGGGAAAGATTTGCAAGATATGCTACTCTGGAAAGTGGCGGAGAGGGAGGGATTCGAACCCTCGGTGGAGTATAACCCCCACACTCGCTTAGCAGGCGAGCACCATCGGCCAGCTCGGTCACCTCTCCGCGTAAAATAAAAGAATGTTGGCGGAGGAAGTAGGATTCGAACCCACGGTACTTTCGTACAACGGTTTTCAAGACCGCCGCCTTCAACCACTCGGCCATTCCTCCAGCACGCAGAGTTATTACCATTTCATAGAGACACTGTCAATAATTCCTCACATTCGATTTATGACTGCAGAAAAAAATACCGCTATCGGCACGACCGATATAGAAAAAGAAAACCTGAGCTGTCTGTACAAGATAACCAGAAACCTGGCCTCTTCAGCCAATCTGCAGGATTCTCTTGTCCGAATCGTGGAAACACTGGGAGAAGAAAAAAAAATGGACAACGGTACGGTCACCATTGTCAACCCGACCACCGGAGAACTGGAAATCGAGGTCGCCTACGGCATAAGCGCTGAGGCAAGAAGACGTGGGCGCTACAAGCTCGGTGAAGGCATTACCGGTAAGGTGGTGGCAACAGGAGAACCTATTCTGGTGCCGCAGATCGGGGAAGAACCGACCTTTCTCAACCGAACCAGGACCAGGGGTGATGAGCGCAAGAAAAAAAGCTCTTTTCTCTGCGTACCGATCAAGGCCGGCAACCAGAGTATCGGGGCCTTATCGGTTGATCGGATCTATGAGGAAAACCTGGGCCTGCAGTCGGAACAGGACTTGCGGTGTTTAACTGTTGTCAGCGGACTCATTTCCCAGACCGTGCAGCGGGTACAGAAAGTCAACGAAGAACAGGAGGCCCTGCGCCGGGAAAACTCACAGCTCAAAAGAGAACTCTCAGCAAAAAATCGTATAAAAGACATTATCGGTAACTCATCAAGGATGCAGGAAGTGTATGAGATGGTCTACCGGGTGGCCGACTCCAACGCCACCGTTCTCCTGCGCGGTGAATCGGGTACCGGTAAAACCCTGGTTGCCAAGGCCCTGCACTATAACTCCAATCGCTCCAAAGGGCCCTTTATTGTGGTCAACTGTTCAGCTCTGCCCGAGACCCTGCTCGAAAGTGAGCTCTTCGGCCATGAAAAGGGTTCTTTTACGGGGGCAAATGAGCGCAAGAGAGGACGTTTTGAACAGGCCGGGGGTGGAACCCTGTTTCTTGATGAAATCGGCGAAATAAGCCCTGCTGTGCAGGTTAAGCTGCTCAATGTTATCCAGGAGCGAACCTTTCAGCGACTCGGAGGGACCGAAACGATCCGGGCTGATATCAGGCTGGTGGCTGCCACCAACCGGGATCTTGAAACAGCGGTCAGTGAAAAACACTTCCGGGAAGACCTCTATTACCGGCTCAATGTCTTTCCAGTCTTTCTGCCGCCGCTGCGCGAACGACGAACCGATGTACTCCTGCTGACCGAATTTTTTCTTGAGAAATACTGCCGGGAGAATAACAAACAGATCCGAAGAATCTCCACTTCAGCCATTGACCTGTTGATCCAGTACCACTGGCCCGGTAACGTCCGGGAGCTGCAAAACTGCATGGAACGGGCTGTTCTGATCTGTGACGGTGATTCCATCCAGTCGATCCACCTGCCGCCGACCCTGCAGAGCGGAGAATCAATTCATGCCGGCGGCCGGCTTTCTCTGGCCACGGGGGTGGAAAATTTTGAACGGGAAATGATCATCGATGCCCTCAAGCAGACCAGAGGCAACCAGACCAAGGCGGCAAAATTCCTGGACACCAGTCTGCGGATCATCAATTACAAAATTCACAGTTACGGCATTGATCCCAGGCAGTATAAGGTAAAAAAATGCGAGTCCTGATCCATGTCTGCTGCGGCCCCTGCACGGTATATCCACTTAAGGCTCTGCAAGACGAAGGGATAGAGGTCAAGGGATATTTCTTCAACCCCAATATTCACCCCTACCGTGAGTTTAAGCGGAGAATCGGCGGACTTGTCGCCCTGGCCGAGGAAAAAAAATTTGCTGTCGAGATCGATCGTCGTTACGGTTTGACCGAGTATCTGCGCCAGGTTGTTTATCACGAAGAAAAGCGGTGTTCGATCTGCTATGATATGCGCCTTGAACCGACGGCGAAAAAAGCTGCGGAAGACGGCATGGACGCGTTCACAACTACCCTGCTGTACTCGAAATACCAGAATCACGCCCTGCTCAAAGAAAAATGCAGGCAACTGGCCGAGAAGTATTCTATAGAGTTTCTCTACCGTGATTTTCGTGAGGGCTGGCAGGAGGGAATTGATGAATCCATTGCCCTGGATATTTACCGGCAGCCCTACTGTGGCTGCATCTACAGTGAGCAGGAACGATATGATAAAAAACTGCGAAAAAAAATGCGACGGGCCACAGAGAATGTAACATAACCGAAAAACACAACCTAAATCCTGCAATTCAAAAAAGGTGAAGCCATGAACAACATAATAGTTCTTGCAACCAACAATAAAAACAAGGTCAGGGAATTTAAGGAACTGCTGAAGGATTCCCCGATAGAGATCAAATGCCTGCAGGATTACGGTCCGCTCCCGGAGGCGGTGGAAGACGGCGAAACCTTTGATGACAACGCCTATAAAAAATCCTCCCATTATGCCCGGGTTCTCGGCATTCCCTGCCTGGCAGACGATTCAGGACTGGTGGTTGACGCGCTTGACGGGCGGCCGGGGGTCTATTCCGCCCGCTATGCCGGTGAAAACGTTACCGACCGCGAGAACTGCGACAAGCTGCTGGAGGAGATGAAGGACCAAAAAAAACGTTCCGCACATTTTATGTGCGTACTTTCCCTGGCCACTCCCGGCGGTCCGGCCCTGACCTGGGAAGGGCGCTGCGACGGTGAAATCACCGAGGAGCGCCGCGGTGAATCAGGCTTTGGCTATGACCCGGTTTTCTTTTACCCTGACTTTGATAAAACTTTTGCCGAAGTACCCATGGATCAAAAAAGCGAGGTCAGCCACCGGGGCAGGGCAATGGCGGACTTTGCCGCAGAAATCGACAAAGTCATGGTCTGGCTCAAACTGCGGATGAGTGAGTTAAAGCCGGAGAAACCGGATCACAAAGAGTTTGAACACAACGACTGGTCAAAAGAACGGATGGTCTGAGTTACACCTTAGAGGCACAGACCACACAAAAAGGGGCTGCCGGGTCAACCTCCAGCCTGCGCCGGTTAATCTCTTCATCACAGGCGGCACAGTACCCGTACTCTCCCTCCTCTATGCGCTCCAGGGCGGCGCTGATCCGTACAAGCTGCACACTACGCCGCCTCTTGTTCTCCTGGGCCATGGCCTGGGACTGCATGGCATCCATTCTTGAGAGCCGACCAACACTTGACGGGTCCAGGTCGACCGGCCGGGTTGATTCTTCACCCTCCCTGGTCAGGGCGATAAGTTCCTGCTGCTGCTGCAGGAGCTGCTGTTTAAACTGGTCCAGATCCTGTTTATTCATGGGTCACGTCATTTTGTCATTGATTCCGGTTAGCTGTTCGTGGAGCTCAACAAGCCCCTTTACGGTCAGGGTAGGTTCTATCCCCCAAGGATCAAAAATACTGTCTGGAGAGCGCCGAACCCAGACCGCCCGCATGCCCGCAGAAATGGCCCCGATCACATCAAACGGATTTCCTGAAATCAGCCAGGAGTGTTCTCCGGTGCCCCCGGATTTTTTCAGGAAATGGCTGTAGACGGCGGGATCGGGCTTAAAAGTCTGCAGGTCGTCAACACTGATGACCCCGAGAAAATACTCCCTTATTCCGGCCCCGACAAGCAACTCTTCAACCGCGTCCGCCCTCCCGTTGGAAAAGGCAAACAACCGAAAATCCCCGGCCTGGAGAAGATTCAACCCCGCTTGCACATCCTCAAATGCCGGCAGGGTGCGATACCCTTCAAGCAACTCCTGATGGTTATCCCGGGTGAGATGAACCCTGCAGGAGGCCGCGGTGTACTCCAGGGCCTGGCTCGTACAGAGTGCAAAATTCTCATACTTTTGCATCAACCCCCGGCGGAAGGAATACTCAAGCTGCTTCTCCCGCCAGATGCGGGAAAATTCCACGGCTTCGGCGCCGATCATTTTTTTCAGTGCTGTAACAAGACCATTGGTGTCGATCAGGGTACCGTATACGTCAAACGCCAGTGTAACAGCCATAAAAGAACCTCCCTATTACTTGTCGGCAATCCCACATTTTGAATGACGGGAGACCGTTGATCCACGTCTGTCAGTTTGCAGCAATACAACAGTTACCAAAATTAATACAATAATTTTTTGATGGTGTGCAGCGCTCTCCCGCCTCGCGGAATGACATATTGAAAATTCAGCGTCATCCCCGCGTGCTTTTGGCGGGGATCCAGAAACTGGAACGTGTTTATTATCAATAGATCAGGTTGCAACATGCAATAACAGCGGAAGACAATTCCAGACCGGGATCTTACATCCTCCTGGATCCCCGCGCGGGATGACATTTTTGAGGAAGGCCGCCTCCAGCACAAACAATGCCAGCATCAGCCAGGAATTACAAGGGTGCTCAGAGCAGGGCTTGGCTGAACACGGAATTAGCGGCTGAGTTTCCTTAAGAAGCACGAAAAACAATTACTTCCCGGCAGGAATTTATTATGGATAGAACTCGTGCCCGAATTCCAGTGTGTGTAAAAATGAACTCTGTTCATGTAAGGAGGAAAATATGAAAAAAACAGTTCTGTTTACCCTGATGTTTGCCATGCTCTGCGTTCACGGCGCCGTGGCCGGCGGGTATACGATCTCTGTCAATCAGTTTGTCGAACATCCGGCCCTGGATGCGGTGTTAAAGGGCCTCCAGGATTACTTCAAGGAAAAGAACATACCGGTTGTGTATAAAGTACACAATGCCCAGGCCAACATGGGCACGGCCACCCAGATTGCCCAGCAGATGATAGGTGAAAAGGCGGACCTGCTCATTGCCATTGCCACGCCCTCGGCCCAGGCCTGTGCCCAGGCCGTAAACAAGGCCCCAAAAGCCCTGAAACGGCCCCTGTTGTTCACCGCGGTGACCGATCCGGTAGCTGCGGGCCTGGTGAAAGATCTGAACCACCCGGGCGGTGATATTACCGGTGTTTCCGATCTCCTCCCTGTCAAAGAGCACCTGCAGATGGTCCTCGCCTTTCAGCCGGGATTGAAGCGTCTCGGAGTCCTGTACAATGCCGGTGAGGCCAACTCAAAGGCCACCATCGCCACCATCAAGGGGCTGAGCGGGGAAATGGGATTTAAGGTTATTGAGGCAACGGCTTCGAAAACAGCCGATGTGTATCAGGCCGCCAAAAGTCTGGTTGGTCGGGTGGATGCGGTCTTTATTCCAACTGATAACACCATCGTCTCCGCCCTTGAGTCGGTTATTAAGGTCGGGGTACAAAATAAACTGCCCGTTTTTGCCGCAGATGTTGATTCCGTTGCCCGGGGTGCGGTTGCGGCCATGGGCTTTGATTACTACAAGCACGGCCTGCAGACCGGAGCCATGGCCGAGCGGATTCTCAGCGGCGCCAGCCCTGCCGATACCCCGGTGGAGTTTCAGAAAAACCTGGAGCTGCATATCAATAAAAAATATTGCACGATGATGGGCATAACCCCGCCTCGGGCGTTGCTGGAAAAGGCGACCAAGATATACAATTAAGGCGGGCAAGCCCGCAGGATGTTTAGGCTATAGGCTGTTAGCAAGTGGTTCAAAAAAGCACCCCTAACAGTCTTCAGCCTAAACAACCTATTGTTTGAACGAGTAAAAAACGATTTTACGTTACACCGCAGCAGTGTAATGGGCCCGGGAAATAAAAAAAGTCTCCCACAGCATCTGCTCCATGGTGCTGTGTATCTCTTGGCGCTCTGCGCCGTTTATGGACCAACAAACCAGCCTGGATAGGGGTTAAATAAAAAGATATGACCTTATACGCAGCCATAGGTGCCGTTGAACAGGGGCTGGTCTACGGCATCATGGTGATTGGTGTGTATCTCACCTTTCGCATTCTCGATTTCCCGGACCTGACCGTGGACGGAAGCCTGCCTCTAGGTGCGGCCATCTCGGCGGTTGCCATCACCAGTGGCTACAACCCCTACCTCTCCCTGGTTTTTGCGGCAATGGGCGGTTTTCTGGCCGGTGTTGTCACCGCGGTCTTAAATACCAAATTCAAGATCCTTCATCTGCTGGCATCGATCCTGACCATGATTGCCCTCTATTCCATCAACATCAGAATCATGTCCGGGCCCAATATCGCCCTGCTCGGGGTGGATACCGTCTTTGATGCGGTCACCGCACTCGGCGTGCCCGCCTATTATTCCGGGTTGATCGTCTTCGGCCTGTTTGCGGTCTGCACCGTTCTGCTGATCGTCTGGTTTCTCAGCACCGAACTCGGCCAGGCCATGCTGGCCACCGGCGACAATCCACAGATGGTAACCAGCCTGGGAGTCAACACCCACACCATCATTATCCTCGGAGTAGGGATCTCCAATGGCCTGGTCGCCTTGAGTGGTGCCCTGGTCGCCCAGAATCAGGGTGCGGCCGATGTCGGCATGGGGATCGGCACTATAGTGGCCGGGTTGGCCTCTGTCATTATCGGCGAGACCGTGTTTGGCAGCAAAAGCATTGCCCGGGCCTTTACCGCTGCCCTGCTGGGCTCCATTGTCTACCGGCTTGCCATAGCCCTTGCCCTTGGCCTGGAAATCGGCGGATTTTCCTTTAACCCGAGCGATTTGAATCTTATAACCGCGATTCTGGTTATCAGCGCCCTGATTGCGCCAAATCTTAAGAACAGATTAATGCAACGTTGATTACACTCGATAGCTGTCAAAAATACTTCCATAAGGGAAGCGTCAATGAGGTCTTTGCCCTCAACGATATCAACCTGCAGATTGAAGAGGGTGATTTTATTACGGTGATCGGCTCCAACGGGGCCGGTAAATCAACCCTCCTGAACTGTATTGCCGGCTGTTTTTTTCCCGATACTGGTAAAATCACCGTCAACAACAGGGATGTCACCCGGTGGCCGGAGTACAAACGGGCAAAATATATTTCCCGGGTCTTTCAGGACCCACTGCTGGGCACCTGTCCCTCGGCGACCATTGAGCAGAATCTGGCCCTTGCCATCAAGCGGGGCAAGAAAAGAGGACTGGGCAGGGGAGTCAAAGCAAAGGATCGTGAGTTGTTCAAAAGCAGGCTCAAACATCTGGGGCTGGGGCTGGAAGAGCGACTGCTGGACAAGGTCGGCCTGTTATCCGGCGGTCAGCGCCAGGCCCTGACCATGCTGATGGCGACCATGATCCGCCCGGAGGTGTTGCTGCTCGATGAACATATTGCCGCTCTTGACCCCAAAACCGCAAACCAGATTCTGATGCTGACCCGGGATATCGTCAAAGAGCAGGGACTGACCAGCATGATGATCACCCATAACATGAAGCATGCCATCGGGTTCGGCAACCGCCTGATCATGTTCCATCAGGGCAGGATAATTTTTGATGTCCGCGATCAGGAAAAAGCGGCTCTCACCGTTGAGGACCTGGTACAAAAGTTCTATAAGTCTCAGGGCGAGGAGCTGGCCATGGATTCCATGCTGCTGGCGTAACCGTCAACCCGCCCTGTTTTTTCACAGCCAGTATTCAGGGTAGCTACGATTTTTAGGGATATTGTTAACCAGCAGGGCGACGATCAGCATGATCAGCACCCCGACCCCGACAGGAACAACGGCATAAAAAAAGCCTAAATCATGGACCTTGGTGCTGCCGATAACTGCAATGAGTGCGGTTGCACCGCCCGGAGGATGCAGGGTCTTGGTGGCATGCATAACCGCGATAGCCGTAGCAACGGCAAGTGAAGATGCCAGCCACATCTGACCACCAAATATTTTATAACAGGCCACACCGATAATCGCGGAAATAATATGGCCCCCGACAAGATTGCGAGGCTGGGCCAGGGGGCTTTTTATGGCCCCGTAAATCAGAACCGCCGACGCACCAAACGAGCCGATCACCATGACAAGATCCGTTTGGGCAAGCAGATTATAGTGGATGCTTGAGACTGCGGCAATACCGAGAAATGCGCCGAGCCAGGACCAGCAGATTTCAAAGAAACCAGCCACCGGCGGGCTCTTGGTTGTTCCCTTCATTTTCTGAAAATACTTCATAATCTATCCTTTTACCCTGGGGATAACCGTCTGCAGGGTATCCGCTCTTGAGACGATCCCAATGAGTTTCCCGTCCTCACTGGTCACCGGCACCCGATTGATCTTTTTTTCCGCAAAAATTTTCACAATTTTCGATACAGGCGTGTCTTCACCGACTGTGACTGCGGGAGAGGTCATAATATCTTGAGCTTTCTGTTTGCTGACGGGCACGGCCAGGCACCCTTTTTGTTGCAGGCAGCGGGCAACAATACTCATAAACGATGTCACGTCTCTGCTCCCCATACGGGATAAAAAATCATTTTCAGAAATAATGCCGACCACCTGCTCTTCATCGTCGAGCACGGGAATCCCTGAGACGTTATGGTCTGCCATACGTTGGGCTATTTCCACGGATTGATCCTGTCTATGTACGGAAACAACTTTTCTGGTCATGATATCCCCGGCCCGGACAGAATCCATAAGACGGCTGAGCGCATGGCTGCAGGCGATATGATAGAGTTCCTTGAAGTCACCAAATGTAATATCGACATATCCCCCCAGCTGCTTCATGGCCTGCAGGACATCGTCATCAGAAATATCAATCAGATATTTTTCCTGCTCGGTTTCGACTTCAACCCTGTTCTTCATCTCTTTTCCCTCTGCAGTATTGTAGGCAACCCGGCAATCCGGTGAATAATTACTTCATATTGTCAGCCCGGAATTTTGTCTGTTTTCAAGCGTTCCGGGCCCTGAGATGGTATATACATGCGATAACCTCAAGGATATCGTCAGGATCCCTACAGGACCAACAGGAGACAAGGAAACGAGTTATGTGTACCCTCCATCAACCTGCACACGCACGCCGCCACACCTGTTCCATCGGCCGGCCGGGACTGAACTGATGGCTGCCTGGGGCCTGATCGCAGGGATCGTCATACCGGTCTTGCTCGCTTTTCTCCTCTATTTTCCCCAGCGCCGGTTTGTCTTCTCGCCGAGATACTATCATAATCGCGCCTTTTTTAAAGAACACGAAGATCTGTATCGCCTGCACAGGTTGAAGGTTGCGCCCGGGGTGGAAATCGAGGGCATCACCTATGAGCCGGATCATCCAGCTGTCACCATTCTCTATTTCGGCGGCAAAGAACAGGACACTGTCGCCCTGGTTCAAAAATGGTCGCTTGAATATCCAGAGGTGCGGTGGATCGGGTTTAATTACCGCGGATACGGGAAAAGTGACGGCCGGGCCACGGAAAAATCCGTGCTCCATGACAGTCTGGTTGCCTATGACTGGGCCGGAGCACGTTATGAAACCGTGGCCTTGGTGGGGTTCAGCCTCGGCTCATCGATTGCGGCCTATGTGGCTTCCAGACGAGATCCCAAGTGGGCTGTGTTGGTAGCCCCCTTTGACTCAGTCCGATCATTGATCCAGAGCAAGGCACCTTTTGTTCCCCGTCTCTTTATCCGCTATAAATTTGAAACAGCGTCCTTTCTCCGTGAGACTACCTCACCGGTCTATATCTATAATTCCATCGACGATGAAATCGTCCCGCCCCGGCATGTTGAAAACCTGCGGACTCAGGTTCGCTGTCTGGCCGGAACTGAAAAGTTCACCGGCTACAGCCACGATCAACTCCTTTTTTCTACCACATTGAAGGATGAATTGAAAAAGATTTTTCATGGTGCAAGTTCTCTCAAAGTTAGGGCTGAGCGCTGATTATAAAATAAATCATCCTGACTTTTCCAATGTAATGATTATATTTTTAATTACAAGAGAATACTTCTTATTATCTTAGTATTTTCTTCCAAATCGTTGGCGCGATCCGGTTTTTTATCGGAATCCGGTTTCCGGCGAGATGGAAAGCAAAGGGTCACGACCAATAACCGCTTGATGATTATCGGGTTTAGAGACTTCTGACAGAGCTGTACAAAAATGGGAACATCGCTACTATGATAAGAGTCAGAGAGTAAATACGGGTACACAGCAGACCGGCAAAACAGATACCCATCTCAAGCACCCTTTTGTTCCATACATCTCCACTGTGGGGAAAGGAGCATGCTATGAAAAAGGATATTCAGAGTTTTGCTGATCTGTACTACGAGCTACGTGCGTTACCGGAGAATACCACCTTTGTACATCATAGAGAATCAGACCAGTGGAAAACATATTCTAAAACAGAGTTTTTAACAGCAGTACGCTATCTTACTCTGGCCTTTGAGGCTGAAGGCTGGCGGGGTCGGCAGATCGCAATAGCCATATCACCATCAGTCTACTGGCTGATGATTGATTACGCCTTGATGCTCTCCGGGGCCGTGAGTGTGCCCCTGTTCACAAATATTTCCACCAAAAACCTGCGCTTTCAGATCGACGACGCAGACCTTAATACCGTTTTCATCCAGACCGAGGCCCATGAAGAGATCATCCTTGCGGCCGATCCCTCAACAACATGTATCGACATTGACACGACCGATCAGGGTCGCCGATCACTGGATACCTTTATCAGGGCAGGTCAAAAGATCGGCCAAAAATCCCCGGCAAAATTCGACCGGATACTTTCCAGAATCACCCCGGATGACCTGGTCACAATTGTTTATACTTCAGGTACCTCCGGCCTGCCCAAGGGCGTTGAATTAACCCATTTCAACCTCATCTCCCAGATCATCGACACCACAATCAAATACAAATTTGATCCGAAGACGGATATCGCCTTGAGTCTGCTGCCGCTGGCCCATATTTTTGAACGAATGGTCATGCATTTTTATCTCAGTACCGGGATGAGTATCTACTTTGCCGATGACGTGAAAAACATCGGCAACCTCATGCGCAGCGTCCGGCCGACGGTCATGACCGTAGTGCCGCGACTGCTGGAAAAGGTCTGGTTCAAAATGCACGGCAAGGCCATGCAGTCCGGCCTCATGAAAAAACTCATCGCCATGGCGGCCTTTCACAGGGCACGCTACAAAAATCCAGACCGGCACAAAACCCGGCTCGACACCCTTATGGATACCCTGGTTTACAGCAAACTCCGGGAAGCCATGGGCGGCAGGATACGGATGCTGATCTCGGGCGGTGCACCGTTATCCGATGACCTGTACCGGTTTTTTCTTAACATCGGCATCCCCGTGTACCAGGGATACGGCCTGACCGAGGCAAGCCCGGTTATCTGCGCCAACGCCCCGGGTGAAAACAAGGTCGGCACCTGCGGCAGACACTTTGCCCACACCGAGGCAAAAATAGATGCAAACGGAGAACTGCTTGCCCGGGGTCCGGGAATTATGAGCAGATACCACAACAATCCACGGGCAACCCGGGAGACAGTTGACAGCGATGGCTGGCTCCATACCGGCGATCTGGCAACCATGGATGATGAGGGCTACATCACCATCACCGGCAGGAGCAAGGAGCTCTCCAAGACCTCGACCGGCAAGTATATCTCAACCGGCTACATTGAACTTCAATTGATGGCAAGCGGCTGGTTTGACCATGTCCTGACGGTGGGCAACAACAGGCCTTTTGTAGTCGCCCTGTTGATGATGGATGAAAATGTTACACGCGGGTTGATGAAAAAGCACGGTTTTCTGGATGTGCATGAGGCCCTGCACTCCAGACGATTTCAAAAAAAGATCCACCACCTCATTACAAGAATAAACAAAAAGTTGAACCACTGGGAACGGATCAGGGATTTTCACCTGATCACCGAACCGCTCACTATAGAAAACGGCGATTTAACCCCATCGATGAAACTTGCCCGAGAGCATATTCAGAAGCGTTTCCAGGAACAAATTGAAGCAATGTACAAGGGGCATATTTAATAGAATGCACCCTCGTTCAAGGAGATCGGGAAATGGAACGGATTGCAATCATATCAGGGCTCAGAACCCCAATGGCAAAAGCGGGCGGCACGTTTAAAACCCTCCAGGCCGACACCCTCTGCAGTAAACTGGTCAGAGAGGTGGTTTTACGATCTCCTCTGAGCTTTGCTGAAATAGATGAAGTGATTCGGCAACGTCGCCCAGCCATCCACGCCGCAAATATCGCCCGGGTCATTGCCCTGCAGGCGGGTTTTTCCGAGGCAACCCCGGCAATGACGGTTCACAGAAACTGCGCCGCGGGTATGGAATCGATCGATGCCATGGATATCCTCGATGGCTCGGCAATCAGCAGGGGACCGAAAAACCTGATGGCCCATGCTTACTTCGGGGCGCCGATTGCCATAACCGTTGAAGGCGCCAACATCATGACCCGGACCTTGATCCAGTTCGGACAGGGGGTTATCCGCTGTCACCCTTATGCCTTTGCCGAAATTTGGTGAAAAGCTGAGCCTTGTACATAATCAGGTTTTTTTACATTTATTTTTAGTATTGTGTCCCAGGAATTCCTGATGTAACGCGGGAACTTAGGGCTTGTAGGAAAATAACATGGCTGATATTGCGCTTAGGTTTGGGTCAGATTTGGATGAGGAGATTGAACAAAACCGCAGGCGTAGCAGGGCTACGTCGAGGATTTTGTGATTGAGCCTCATTCAAATACGACCC
>JAJRQC010000105.1 GCA_024280455.1 Deltaproteobacteria bacterium
TGGTGAAAATCCGGTCAAAGGTGGCCAGAACGGAGTCCTGGGTAATGATGGTTACATCCCGTTCACCATGGTGACGACGGCTGAGCAGGGTAAGTATTTGTTGTTTAAGCCTGTCGATCTCGGCCCGGCCCCGCCCTTCAACAAGAATACGAAACAACTTTTCCGTGTCAAACAGCTTTTGCGCAAGGGCAACCGGCACCACCACCAGCTCCTGGGTATCAAGCCCCAGGGAACGGCCCTCCGAGGCCAGTACCCCGATGACCCGGCAACGGTATTCACCGATTCTGACGACCCGACCCACGGCAGGCTCGGTACCAAAAAGCTCCCGCCGCACCTTTGATCCGAGCACACAGACCGGCCGTGCCAGGTCAGGGTCACCCGGAGGGAGAAAACGACCTGCAGCCAGCTTCAGGTGATGGATAGCCAGCAGAGATGTTGTCGTCCCAAGCACCGGCACCCGCCGCTCCAGCCCTTTACGGGCGATACCGCTTTCACCTATCACCACCGGAGCCTGAAGTTTGACCGTCGGCAGTCGTTCCAGGGCCTGGGCATCGCCAATGGTCAGGTCACGGGGCGTTTCACCGATAAAGGTTGACGGCACACCGGAGGCAGTCTCGGATCGGCCGGGCAGAACAATCACCAGATTGGTCCCCAGGGAAGAAAACTGCTCAACCACGTATTGCCGGGCACCTTCGCCGACACCGGTGAGCACAATAACTGCGGCCACTCCGATACTCATGGCCAGCAGGGTGAGAACACTGCGCACCCTGCCGGCGGCAAGTGAAATCCAGGCAAAAGAGAGGGTATCGGCTAGGCGCATGTCTTTTATCTGTTCAAATCAGGAGTCGTCGACAATCCGGCCGTCAAGAAAATGAATCCGTCGCCGGGCCCGGCTGCCGATTTCCGGATCATGGGTAACCACAATCAGGGTCAGTCCTTTGCGGTTTAACTCTTCCAGCAGGGTGATAATATCCGACCCGGAATTACTGTCCAGATTGCCGGTAGGTTCATCGGCAAGGAGGACCTCCGGTGTATTGATAACGGCCCGGGCAATGGCCACCCGCTGCCGCTGGCCGCCGGAAAGCTCTTCGGGCCTGTGGTATCTGCGCTCATACAACCCGAAATCTTCGATGATGGAAGCAGAACGCTGCTGCCGTTCGTGTGGTGGGATACCGGCCAGAAGCAGGGGAAGTTCAATGTTCTGCCTGGCGGTCAACCGGGGAATCAGGTGAAAAAACTGGAAGACAAAACCTATAGTTTGGCTGCGAAGTCGGGCCAGCTGCGTATCTTTAAGCCCGGTTACATCACGGCCGGCCAACAGGTAGTGACCGCTGGTTGGCCGGTCAAGCAGGCCGATCAGGTTCAGGAGGGTCGACTTGCCGGATCCGGACGGCCCCATGATCGAAATGTATTCCCCGGCCTCTACCTGCAGGCTGATTCTGTCCAGAGCCCGCACCTCCTGACCACCGACGGAAAAAATTCTGCTGACATCCTGAAGGGTAATCATTGAACTGCGGTGTTATCATCGGCTTGTTCAATCCGCACCAGAACACCGTCTGCCACCCCCTGCCGGGCCACCGAGGTGACAATCTGATCCCCTTCTGAAAGACCGGAAAGAATTTCAACAAACTTCCAGTTGGTAAGCCCGGCCTGAACGTTCTGCCGCCGGATACGGTTCGTTTCCCTGTTCAGCACGTAGACCGCTCCGTCCTCGAGAAGCGATTCGGCGGGAATACGGAGTGTTTTCTCTTTCCCGGCTATGATGATCTCCACATCGGCACTGTAACCGGCCAGCAGGTTTTCCGGCTTGTCAGCCGGAGAAAAACCACACTCCACTTCCACGGTTCGGGCCTGTTTAGCCTGTTCGAGTACATAGGGTGCGATACGAAGCACTGTCCCGGGAAACTTCTGGTCGGGGAAGGCGTCCAGACTGAGACGGACAGCCATATCCGATTTGATACGGGCAGCATCCATCTCGTCGATGGGTGCCGCCACGTAGAGATCGTCCAGATTGATGAGGTCAACTGCGGGCAGAGTAGCTACTCCTGTGGGTGAAGGGGTAATGAATTCCCCGATCTCACCGTTGACTTCGGCAATAATACCATCAAAAGGTGCCCGTAGGATTGTTCTATCCAGCCGGGCCTGCACGGTTTCCGCCTTCGCCTGACTGACAGTCACTTGAATCTTTGCCGCCTGACAGGCTGTTTTTTTGGCTAAAGCGGTGGTCACCGCCTTATCGTACAGCGCTTCGGAGGTACTCCTTTTCTGCTGCAACTCGGTAAGTCTGCGGCTGTCGCGCTCGGAAAATTCCGCCAGCAGGCAGGCTTCCCGGGCAAGGGCTTCGGCAACCGCTGTCTCTTGCCGGTTCAACTTGAGCTGGGCCTGAATATCATCATTCCACAGGGTCAGCAGGACCTGTCCTTGTTTAACCTGATCCCCTTTCTGAACCTCCAGCGAAGCGATCTGGCCGCCGATTGCAGGGGCCAGCCTGGCCCGGTGTCTGGCCTTGACGGTTCCAGCCCGGGTATTGGCCACGGTCGACTCCACAAGTCCCCTGGCTACAGTGGTCACGGTAACCAAAATCGGCTGTTCCCGGTTCAGATATCGATAACCGCCATAGGTCGCCGCAACCAGCAGTAAAACAACGATCAGATAACGAATTTTGATAACCTCATAATACGTTAAATGGGTCTATTGCACAGTCTGGAAAAACAACACATACAAACGGTCGCCGTCGGTGGCGAGACTTTTCGGATCCTCGCCAATCAGCATTGGGCTTTATTGCAAATCAGTCCCTCTACAAAATATACCTTTTTCCCCATGAATCCATAACTTTTTTCAGTTCATCTCCAACAACAACGCAGCCCATTCCCCGTCATGTTCGCTGGCCTGCAGCTGAAGGCCGAGCTTGGCATACATTTGGATGATGTTTTCTTCCTGCTCACCGGATAAAATACCGGCCAGGATAACCCTGCCGCCGGGGGAGAGCAGCGCTTTCAACTGCGGTGCCATTTCCACCAACACGTCATAAACGATATTGGCGAGAATACATGAAAAAGGCCCCTGGATATCGGCAAGTGCGGTTCCACTGATTGAAACTTTGTCGGCAAGCCCGTTGGCTGCAACATTTTCTCCCGCCACCCGGACCGCTTCCGGATCATTGTCAATCGCCACCACCGAATCCACGCCAAACAGGGCCGCCGCCATAGCCAGAATCCCGGTGCCGGTGCCCACATCCAGGACTCTTTCCACCGGTTGCACGGCCAGACAGGTCGTCAGCAGAGACAGGGCCATCCGGGTCGATTCATGCTGCCCGGTGCCGAATGCCTGGCCGGGATCCATCTCAATGATCTTTTCGTTGCCTGCGGCCTGATATTCTTCCCATGAAGGCTTGATGATGAGCCCGGGCACAATCTCCACCGGGGTAAAAAACCGTTTCCAACTGGTGGCCCAGTCCTGATCATCGATAATCTCGGTGCGCATTTCCGGGATCGGCTCAGCATAGAGCTGAAACAACTCCCCTAGAACCTGGCGCACAGAGCCGAGGATCTCCGTTTCATCCGCCCCGTTTTCAACCGGAAAAAAACCACTGATCAGACTGCCGGATTCCGTTTCCGGGCTGATTTCCACCCCGGATCCACTGAGC
The DNA here is from genome assembly GCA_024280455.1 of Deltaproteobacteria bacterium. GTDB lineage: Bacteria > Desulfobacterota > Desulfobulbia > Desulfobulbales > Desulfobulbaceae > DRLX01. The sequence goes on from JAJRQC010000105.1 coordinate 3,647, forward strand.
ACACCCAGCATGTCCGACACCGACTCAACAAGACGCGTGGGTGTCTGCAGGCTGAGCTTCAACCACTTCCTGCCCGCTGACTTTGTATTCTTTTCAACCATCGCCGTTCCCTCGTTGCCTTCTCACCGATTTCATGCTATAAATTCCTATTTCTAAACAAAATCACTGTATTAATCCCGGAGCATCATGAAGCATACCATCCAATTCCTCCCTGACAATATAACCGTAAGCGTTGACAAGGGCGAGAACTTACTTTCGGCAGCTGCGGCTGCCGGTGTTTATATCCATGCTTACTGCGGCGGCGACGGTGTCTGCGGAAAATGCAAGGTCAAGGTCGACCAGGGAGAGGTCGGCTCACACAAGGCCAATCTCAAACAGGACGACTGGGATCAGGGCTTTCGCCTGGCCTGTCTGTCATCGGTTGAGTCCGATCTGGTAGTCTCGATTCCGGAAATGACCACCAAGAGCGGCAAGGCCCTCAAGCGAAAACCAAAAACCACCCGCACCATATCCGCCCGTTCACTCGACACCCTGATCGGCCGGTGGAAGACCGATCCGCCGGTCAGTAAACTCTACCTTGAGCTGGACCCGCCGACCATGGAAGACAATATCTCCGATATGCAGCGGGTTATGCGGGGTATCAGGAAGGTCATGCCCGACCCCCGGGAACCATCCTACGACCACCCGGAACTGATCAAAATCCTGCCCCGAGCCCTGCGTGACTCAGAATGGAAGATCACTCTGCTGCTGCTGCGGGGTAAATACAAAGGAGAAACCTTCCGGATCATTGATGTTGAATCCGGCAATACCACTTCCCGCCTGTACGGGCTGGCCGTCGATATCGGCACCACCACCTGTTCCGGTGTTCTGGTCGACCTGAACAGCGGGAAGATCATTGCCGAGGCCTCCGGCTACAACGGCCAGATCAGTTACGGCGAAGATGTTATCTCCCGGATCATTTACGCCAACCGGCCCGGCGGCCTCAGGTCCCTGCAGGAAAAAGTGGTCAACACCATAAACACCATTATCGAGGATATATGTCGAGAGGTGATCATCAGCCCGGCCGATATCAGCTACATCATGGCTGCCGGCAACACGGTCATGTCGCATCTTTTGCTCGGACTTGATCCAAAATACATTCGCGAGTCCCCCTATGTGCCGTCAGTGAGCCAGTTCCCGCTGACCAAGGCGGCGGACCTCGGCATCCATGCCCATCCCAGCGTCCGCCTTTTCCTGTACCCCTGCATCGCCTCCTATGTCGGCGGCGACATCGTCGCCGGGGTCCATGCCTGCCGGATGGCCAAGTCGGAACAGATCAGCCTGTTTATCGATATCGGAACTAATGGCGAGATTGTGGTCGGCAACAAGGACTGGATGGTCTGCGCGGCCTGTTCGGCCGGTCCGGCCTTTGAGGGTGGCGGCATTCAGTACGGCATGCGGGCCTCGACCGGGGCCATTGAAAATTTTCAAATTCATCCAGAAACCTTTGACCCGATGATCGTCACCATCGGCCGGATCAAACCCAGTGGGATCTGCGGCTCCGGCCTGATTTCCATTGTCTCCGAGCTCCTGGAGGCCGGAGTTATTGACCAGCAGGGCAAGTTCAGCCGCAACCTTGACACTGCCCGGATCCGGGACGGTCGCGATGGCTGGGAATATGTACTCGCCTGGGGACAGGACTCTCTCATCGGCGAGGATATTATCATTTCCGAGGTCGATATCGACAACCTGATGCGGGCCAAAGGAGCCATGTACGCCGGCTATCAGACCCTGCTCGATTCCGTCGGCCTTACCTTTGATGATCTGGATCGAGTCATCATGGCAGGGAACTTCGGGGCCTATATCGATCTGGAAAAGGCCATCTGCATAGGCCTGCTGCCCGATGTTGATCGGAATAAATTTTTCTATCTCGGCAATGCCTCCATGCTCGGTTGCCAGATCAGTCTCTCCGATGTGGACCGTTTCCGCGACCGGGATGAGGTCAGGAAGTTGATTACCAACCTGGAGCTGGCCGAAAATAACGAATTCATGTCCTATTACATGGCCTCACTCTTTCTGCCCCACACCGACATGGCCCTGTTTCCCAGCGTACAGGATAAGCTGGCCGAATTAACCTGAAAGATAACATCGTTCATCGTTGAACAACACATGAAGTTACCCTCCGACACTTTTTCAATTCCAAGTATACGGGATTCTGGTTACTCTCCAGCAATGGTCTCCCTTATCCCCCAGCTCAGTGTTCAGGGTACCCGGTCATGAAGAAAGAACCTGTTTCCTGCGGAGTCGGCCAAAAATCAACCATTCTGTTGCTGCTTGTCCTCTTCTGCCTGTTCAACGCAGCCATGCTGTTTCGGGCGGCGGTGAATACGCTCTATTTTCTGGAAGATGCCGGAAAAGACTACACCGAGATCACGGCTACGGTCACCGAGCTGCAGCCGGAGCAGGACCCCTATAGGCAGCTGATCACGCCGGTGTTTTCCTTTGACTACAAGGGGGAGATGATGACCCGCAAGGCCCCGGCCCTGCAATATGTACCCCGAGAGTCCGGCACCGCCCCTTACAGGGTTGGCGATGTAGTTTCCCTCTGGATTCACGATTTCCAAGGGGACATCATCGTGCCGCCAAAGCTCAGTCGAAGGGATATCGGCATATCACAGCTTGTGGTCAGTGCCCTTTCACTGGTCCTTGCTCTTGTTTTGTGGAAAATTCGCAATGCACTTGCAGGACGAAAACAAAAATCTTCACCCCAGGATCAGATCACCTCATAGAGATGAAAGAAAAAATTCTGCAGGGCAGAAACCCACCCATACAGGAGAACCACCATGCGCTATCGACACCTTTTTCTTTTTGCACTGACAGCCGTTCTACTGGCCGCCTGCTCAGGTGATACCGACAACGACAAAAAAAGTGCTCCGGAAAAAATAACCAGCCAGATTGCGGAAAAAGCCGTGCAACAGATCCAGGAGCCCCTGGATAAAGCCCGCCAAGCCGCTGCTGCAACAGAGGAACACAACCAACGGGTTAAGGATTCCTCGAATTAATTTTGATGGACTCGTAAAAAGTCAAAACCGCCATTTGCGCAGTACGGAATTACAAGATGACACGACCTCTCCGCCGTCGGTTTCGTGGCTTTTCGAAGTCTACGCTTATCTACGACACCGACAATTTTTAAAACACCAAAAAAACCACTTCTACTATTCTTCCATGCCGATTTCATTTCACTATGACAGGAAAAAAGAAGCCCTGTACGGAACGATGACGGGGCAGGTGACTGAAGAAGAATTTCAGACATCGTTGCAAGAGATTCTGCAATCCGCTCAGTTTCCACCCGATACCAGAACCCTGTGGGATTTGCGGGAACTGGATTTCAGTACAATTGACAGTCTCATGGAAAAACGTTTCATCACCATCCGAAGAGAATATCCGGAAAGAGGCCGGGCACGACTTGCATTCATCGTTGCCGGCGATCTCGCTTTCGGCATGGGCAGGATGTACGAAATGCTCTCAGAGGATTTACCCCAGACAATCAGGACATTCAGGAAATATTCAGAGGGTGAGAACTGGCTGCTTGGACGATAGGCTGTCTGGAAATATCGTACAGCACCTTCAAGCGCATGGGCGTTTGAGCGTCGCATCACATCACGGCATGAGACGATCTATGAAAAGATCGAAAATATTGTTTATTGCAATCTGATTGGGGATCACTCATCTCCGCGGCGGCGATGGCGGCCCATGGCAAGCCCCATGCCTACGGTTCCGCAGGGAGTTCGGAAGGCTTTACCCCTGCTTTTCATACGGCAGGCACCACCTTTGACGCCTCGCCGCACACGGCTACCAGATGTTCCAAAATTCCGACTTTCATCAATACTCCCTCATATCCGTTTCGTGATGAAACCGGACAGTTTTTGGTAAGGAGAAAGTCGATGTGCAGCGGAAACTGTTCTGCATTGTCCACAACCTGAAAAAAGTCCATCGATACGGGCCAGGATTTGCATAAAAAGGGAAAATATGAGAGAATCATTCATAACAAGGCAATGCAATATCAAACGACAGGCCGTAGCCCCTTTTTTCATCGAGGGTTTTAAATGGATAACTTTTTTTAATCTTCATCTTTGTCGGTGTCGTAAAAAGCCACGAAACCGACGGCGGAGAGGTCATATCGTCTTGTAATTCCGTACTGGGCAAGTGGCTGTTTTGACTTTTTATGAGTCCATCATCTTTGCGAGTCTGTTGGGGCTTATTTGCCACGACGCATGCAAAATACGTAAATTCCGCGCCAATTTTGCCAGTCCCTGATGCAGGCCTTAGCCGCAAATTCAGGATATTCGCATAAACCAGCATGGCTGGACCAGGATTTTACAGGTCACAGCCACAACCAGATAAGCGTAGACTTCGACTATGAAAATAGCCCGGAACGACACAACTTCGCTGGTCATTTTCGGATAAACCAGCATGGCTGGACCAAGATTTTTAACGTCACAGCCACAACAAAGCATGAAAATAGCCCGGATCGGCATCACTTCGTGGGCGATTTTCGGATAAACCAGCATGGCTGGACCAGATTTTTAACGTCACAGCCACAACCAAGGATGAAAATAGCCTGATACGACATCACTTCGTGGGTTATTTTCGGATAAACCAGCATGGCTGGACCAGATTTTACAAGTCTCAGCCACAACAAACTATGAAAATAGCCCGAAAGACTCCATCTTCGCAGGCTATTTTCGGATACATTGAAAGTGGAGGGGGGCCCCCTGTGAACAAAATAAAATTTAAAAATGATCCCTGGCATTGGTTTGTTTTTATAGCGGTACTGACAATCGGGTTTGTTGCCGGAGGCTATTGGTATACTCAGCAACAAGTCCGGATGGTTTGCAATTCGAAATATCAGGAACTAAGAGCAATAGCGCAGCTTAAAGCCAATCAGATTGCGGCCTGGCGCAAGGAGTCCATCTTTGGCATTCAGGTCTATGTAAAGAATCCTTTATTCAGGGAATCTGCCGTACGGTGGCTGCAAGAAAGTGAAAACACCCACCTGAAAAATCAACTTCTTAACGAATGGAAATTAACCCGAAAATATGGCGATTTCGAGAACATCATCCTCGCCGGTTTGGATGGCAGCGTAAAATTATCACTTAACCCCGATGTAATCAAGTTGAGTTCCTATGCAAAAAATACTGTCAATAAAGCAATAACCGCGGAAGATGTTGTATTCAGCAATTTCTTCCGAAGCCCTGCCGACGGCGCCGTATATATTGACGTGATGGCGCCGGTTCTGGACACGGCCGGCCAGCCGGCAGCAGTGCTTATTCTGCGACTCGATCCGACAAAAAGCCTGTACCCGCTGATCAAGTTCTGGCCAGGCCCCAGCACAAGTTCGGAGACTATGCTGGTCAGTAAGGATGGAAATCAGGCCCTGTTCCTGAACAAGCTGCGGCACGATCCTCAGAAGGCTCTGACCAAACGGTTGCCGCTGACCAGATTAACCAGTCCGGCGGTTCAGTCGGTTTTAGGTCATCAAGGAATTTTCGAGGGCGAAGATTATCGTGGTGTAACGGTGGTGGCTGATATTTCTCAGATACCGGATACGCACTGGTACATGGTCACCAAAATAGACAAGAGTGAGATCCTGGCTGATGCCAGCTTTCACGCACTTTATATCGGGATTATTGTTCTACTTCTTTTATTGTTGACCGGCGCCGGGAGCGGATTCATTTACAGACACCAACGGGCAAAAATCTACCGGGAACTATATAATGCTGAAAAAAAGCACAGTAACATTCTGGAGGAATTCCGGATTATTCTTTACAGTATCGCTGACGGCGTTATTTCGATGGATGAATCAGGCAGAATTCGTCACATGAATCAGGTGGCCGAAAGGCTTACCGGCTGGAGTGAATCCGAGGCGCGGAACAAACCACTGGCCGAGGTGTTCCAGATTATCCATGAAAACACCCGCCAGGCATTGATTGATCCGGGCGAGAGTGTGCTCCAGACGGGCGGGATAGTAAAACTTCCCGGCGACGCCCTGTTGATAGCCCGTGACGGCACGGAACATCCGATTGCCGACAGCGCCGCACCGATAAATGGAAAGAGGGACCAACTGCTAGGCATTGTCTTGGTTTTCAGTGACGTTACGGAGGAACGGAAGGCCCGGCGGGCGCTGCTTGAAAGCGAAAAACGCTATCGCAATTTCTTTATGGAAGATATTACCGGTGATTTTATTTCAACTCCAGAGGGAGAGCTGCTGGATTGCAACCCGGCATTTGCAAGGATTATGGGAATCAACTCCGCTGAGGAAGCCAACACTCTCAATATGTCAACCCTGTTCTCCTCACATCAGGCAAGCGATGATCTTTTAAAGCGTCTCCGTAAAGAGAAAAAAGTGATTGATCATGAGCTGGAAATGCGGCGCGTGGATGGAAAGAGCATCCATGTGATTGAAAACGTCATCGGAAAATTTGATAACAACGGCAATCTTACTGAAATCCAAGGTTACCTGTTTGACATTACAGAACGGAAGAAGCTGGAGCAACAGCTCTTGCAGGCCCAGAAGATGGAGGCAGTGGGCCGACTGGCCGGCGGGGTGGCCCATGATTTCAACAACAAGCTCAGTGTGATTATGGGATACAGCGAACTGGCGTTGGAGGAAACTGCCAAACAGGGCAGCACCGGGCACGATTATCTTCAGGAAATCCTGAAGGCGGCGCAGCACTCCGCCGATCTCACCCGCCAGTTACTGGCCTTTGCCCGAAAACAGATCATTGCCCCCAGGGTACTTGAGCTGAACGACACTATAACCAACATACTCAAGATGTTACAGCGGCTTATCGGCGAGGATATTGATCTGGTCTGGAGGCCCGGCACTGATCTTTGTAAAGTCAAGATCGACCCTGCCCAGGTTGACCAGATACTCGCAAATTTTCTGGTCAATGCCCGGGACGCCATCAGCGGCGTGGGAAGGGTTGTCATCAGGACAGAGAATGTCGTATTCGATGAAGCCTATTGCGCCGATCATGTCGGATTTTCTCCCGGCGAATATGTTCTGCTGGAGGTGAGCGATAATGGTTCAGGTATGGAGAAGGAGACGCTGGCAAGTATCTTCGAACCGTTCTTCACGACCAAGGAACATGGTAAAGGAACCGGCCTTGGACTGGCGACCGTATATGGGATCGTAAAGCAGAATGAAGGCTTTATCAACGTCTACAGCGAGCCGGGGAAAGGGACAATCTTCCGGATTTATCTGCCCCAGTTTGCCGACGAAGTTTCCCATGCACCTGCGACACCAGCTCCCGAGGCGGTTCAGCACGGCACAGAAACCATTCTATTAGTGGAAGATGAGGAGACGATCCTGAAAATGGCCAAACGGATGCTAGAGAATCTGGGTTATACGGTACTGGCGGCCGGCACTCCGCTGGAAGCTCTACATCAGGCCGAGACGTATCAAGACGAAATTCACCTGCTGATCACAGACATAGTGATGCCGGAAATGAACGGCCGGGATCTGGCTGACAAGCTCCGTTCCAACAAACCTGCGCTGAGAAACTTGTTCATGTCGGGATACACGGCCAATGTCATCGCCCACCGCGGCATCCTGGATGAAGGCGTGCACTTTATTCAGAAACCGTTCTCGATCAAAGACCTCGCAGACAAAGTACGCGTATCGCTGGAATCTGAAGAGTTGCAGTGAAAACGGCTGTATTTCGGTTAACAGAATGTTTGAGCAGAGGTCTGCAATGTCGGCAATAACAAGCAGCAACAAGTTGTATATGCTGGAGTTAAGTGCCTGGCCAAGAAAAAAAATATTATAACGGTGCTTCTTTTGAACTCTCACGGGGAGCTGCGTTTTTCTTGCCGACACCGACACCTTCATCATAGCCGTCCTCATCCGCCTTTTCAACACTGACCGCGCAGACCTTGACCTCGGCAATCTTACAGGTCGGATCCAGGGCATCATTGGTCAGTATGTTGGCAGCGGCCTCCCGGTAATGAAAAGGTATGAATACAACTTTTTCCGGCACCCGATCCGTTATCCTGACCTTCAGACAAATGGAGCCGCGGCGTGAGCTCACCCGGGCCATCTCCTCATGGATCAGGCCTATTTTCCTAGCGTCGGCGGGGTTAAGTTCAATAAAGGGTTCCGGGGCCGCCGCTTCCAGACCTTTGGATCTCCTGGTCATGGTGCCGGTATGATACTGAAAGAGCAACCGACCGGTGGTGAGGACAAACGGATACGCCTTATCCGGTAACTCATCCGACTCCACATGGGGAACCTGGGTAAAAAGGGCTTTGCCTTCACTGCCCCGCGGGAATCCATCCTTGAACAGGTACGGTGTTCCGGGATGACTGCGGGATGGACAGGGCCATTGCAGTCCCCCCTTTTTCAACCGTTGATAGGTCATGCCCCGCATGGCGTCCCAGAGCAGGAGTGCTTCAAGAAAGGCCTCTTCAGGGGCGAGATGCGTCCGGTCAATATCCCGGGTATTCTTGCGCTTAAAGCCCAGGTTGGTGACAACCTCGGCAATATGATGGGTCTTGCCGCCCATCCGGGAGGCGATTTCATTGAGAATAGTCAGGTCGTCTTTTGCCTGACCTGGAGGTGGAACCGCCTTTCTGACCAGCTGCACTCTGCGCTCGGTGTTGGTAAAGGTCCCGTCTTTTTCGGCAAATGAAGCCGCAGGCAGCACCACATCGGCCAGTTCTGCTGTTTCCGACATGAAAATATCCTGGACAATGAGAAGATCCAGCTTCTTGAAGGCCGCAGTCGAATGTCGTATATTCGGATCGGACAGGGCAGGGTTCTCACCCATGATATAGAGCGCTTTCAAGGTGCCCTCATGCATGGCCAAGGTCATTTCAGTGGCGGTCAGGCCGACTTTTTCCGGCACCGGTACGCCCCACATCTCTTCAAACTTCTGCCGGACCCCAAGGTCAGTCACACTCTGATAACCGGTCAGGACATTGGGAGAACAGCCCATATCACAGGCGCCCTGGACGTTATTTTGTCCCCGAAGCGGATTTATGCCGCAGGACTCCCGGCCGATATTACCGGTGAGCATGGCGAGGTTGGCAAGGGCGTGGACATTATGGGTGCCCATGGAATGCTGGGTAATGCCCATGGCATAATAGATCCCGGCCCGATCCGCTTCAGCATAGATTCTTGCCGCCTTGACGATATCCGCCGCCGGTACGCCGGTGATCTTTTCGCCGTAAAAAGGGGTGAACTCCTGCAGCGACTTTTTAAATTCCTCAAAACCTTCCGTCTTCTCACCAATAAAGGTGTTGTCCTCACGCCCTTCATCAAGAATCACGTGCATGATGGAGTTGACCAGGGCGGTGTCGGTTCCCGGCCGCTGTCTGAGCCAGAGGGCTGCAAACTTGACCAGTGGTATTTTTCGCGGGTCGGCAACAATCAGCTTTGCGCCGTTGAAAACCGCCTTTTTCATGGCCAGGGCGACAATGGGATGGTTTTCGGTGGTGTTGGAGCCGATGACAAAAAGGGCATCATTCTTTTCTATTTCCGCAATCGAGTTGGTCATTGCGCCGGAACCGAATTTAGCAGCCAGACCGGCTACCGTGGCGGAGTGTCAGTAGCGGGCACAGTGGTCAATATTATTGGTCCCGATCAGGGTACGGAAAAACTTCTGGAAGATATAATTTTCCTCATTTGTGCACCGGGCTGAAGACAGGCCGCCGATGGCATCCGGCCCATGCTCCTCTTTAATCCTCTTCAAGCCGGAAACGACAAAATCCAGGGCCTCATCCCAGGAAACCGGTTCCAGATCTCCATCTTTCCGTTTGCGGACATAGGGCGTTTTGAGACGATCGGAGCGGTTGATAAATTCATAGCCAAAGCGTCCTTTAACACAGAGCCAGCCATGGTTATGGCTGTCTTTCTTGGAAGAAACCCTGATCACCTGGTCACCGATGGTATGCAGGGTCAGTGAACAGCCGCAACCGCAGTAGGGGCAGGTTGTGTCCGTATACTTGACGTTCTTCTGACGGCTCAGGCCCGCCCAGGCCTTACCGGTCAAGGCGCCGGTGGGACAGATGGCAACACATTGTCCACAGAATTCGCAATCCAGATCCTTTTCAAAGGCCGGGGCTATCTTGGCATCAAAACCCCGGTAGGCGAAATCAATGGCTCCGCCCCCCTGGATTTCGTCACAGACCCGGACGCAGAGGCCGCAGAGCACACATTTGTTCATCTCCCGCTTGATAAAGGGGTTCTCATCAATCCGGTCATGGTCGCGCATCTCACCATGAAAACGATTCTCCCGCAGCTTGTAAAAATAGGCCAGTTCCTGCAGGGTACAGTCGCCGGCCCTGGCACAGACCATGCAATCATTGGGGTGGTCGGACAGAAGCAGCTCGACGATCGTCCGCCGCAGACGATAGAGATGGTCACTTTCGGTATTGACGACCATACCCTCGGCAGCCGGTGTGGTACAGGCGGTAACGGGCCGGGGAACGCCCTCAACCTCGACAATACACAACCGGCAGGCCCCAAAGGGCTTGAGACGGTCATCGTGACAAAGGGTAGGAATTTCGATCTCAAGTTCATGCGCCGCCTCCAGGAGCGTAGTTCCGTCATGAACCTCGGTTTCGATACTGTTTATAGTGAGGCTGATCATTGTTCCTACTCCTTTAACACTGCACTGAATTTACAGTTATCATAACAGGTTCCGCATTTAATACAGGCTGCGGTCGTGATATGGTGCGCTTCTTTTTTCTCTCCTGTTACCGCTCCGACCGGACATACCCGTTTGCACATACCACAACCCACACACAGATCATCACGAATAAAAAAGGTGAGCAGCTTTCGGCAGACCTTGGCCGGGCATTTCTTCTGGTGAATATGGGCCTCATATTCATGACGAAAATATTTTATAGTGCTGAGAATGGGGTTTGGCGCCGATATACCCAGTCCGCAGAGGCTTGAATCCCTGACATCCCGGCCCAGATCCTGCAAGAGCTCGATGTCACCTTCTTTGCCGTCGCCCTCGGTAATCCTGGTCAGTATTTCCAGGAGCCGCTTGGTCCCCAGACGGCAGGGGATGCATTTTCCGCAGGATTCGGCCTGGGTGAACTCCAGGAAAAACTTTGAGATATTGACCATGCAGTCGGTTTCATCAAGGACGACCATGCCGCCGGAACCCATCATCGAGCCGACACTTCTCAGGCTTTCGTAATCAACCTTGATGTCGATATGCTGTTGAGGAATACAGCCCCCGGACGGCCCACCGGTCTGGACGGCCTTAAACAACCTGCCCCCTTCAATGCCGCCACCGATCCCGAAGATGATATCTTTAAGGGGGATACCCATGGGCACTTCGATCAGACCGGTGTTGCGGATCTTTCCGGTCAGAGCGATAACCTTGGTTCCCCTGCTCTTCTCACAGCCGATTGATGCAAACCACTCGGTTCCCTTGGTAAAAATGTGGGGCAGGTTGGCAAAAGTCTCCACGTTGTTGATAATAGTGGGCTTGCCCCACAGGCCCTTCTGGGCGGGGAATGGCGGTTTTGCCCTCGGCATGCCGCGTTCACCCTCAATGGAGGCGATCAGGGCCGTTTCTTCGCCGCAGACAAAGGCCCCGGCCCCGAGCTTCACTTTTATATCAAAATCAAAGTCTGAACCGCAGACGTTTTCACCCAGATAGCCGGAGTCTCTGGCCTGCTGCAGGGCGATATTCAATCGTTCAACCGCCAGGGGATATTCCGCCCTGATATAGACATAGCCGTAATTCGACCCAATGGCATAGGCACCGATTATCATCCCTTCGATGGCGGAGTGTGGGTTGCCTTCAATAACGGATCGATCCATAAAGGCGCCGGGGTCACCTTCATCGGCATTGCAGATGATATAACGGATGCCCGATCCGTTGCCGGCACAGATTTCCCACTTCAGGCCGGTAGGGAATCCAGCCCCGCCCCTGCCCCTGAGACCGGATTCTTTCACAAATTCAACAACCTCGGACGGGGTCATTGCGGTCAGGGCTTTTTTTGCGGCCTCGTACCCGCCGATTTCCTCGTAGGAGTGGATATCTTCGGGATCAACCCTGCCGTTGTCCGCCAAAACCACCTTGGTCTGATTTTCATGGAAATTATGATATCCTTCATCCACCAGCCAGTCTTCGACCGGCCTTGCCCCGAGAACATGTTCCCTGACGATTCTGGGAACCATGTGCGGCTGAATATACTGATAGGTCGAGCTTTCACCGTCCAGGGTCACGTCCACCAGGACATCTTTGGCACAGAAACCGCGGCAGCCGACCTTATGCAGGGCACAGTGTTTCTCGACCCTGCCGTTGACAAGACCTGCCTCTTCAAAGGCTGCAAGAAAGGCATCCATGACCTTTTCACCACCGGCGGCTATGCCTCCGGTTCCCATACACACATTGACCACTATCTCTCTGGTATCCACTGTTTATTCCCTGATGCTTTTTATTTTCTTAACCGCCTGGTCAGGAGTCACGTTGCCATGGACCTTTTCATTGACAATAAGAATAGGAGCGATGCTGCAGGCCCCGACACAGTTGACCGTTTCAAGGGTGAACATCCCGTCTCTGGTCGTATCCTGGTCGCCCTTTAAGGAAAGCTCGGTCCGGAGTCTGGAAATCATCCGGTCAGCCCCCTTTACATGGCAGACTGTTCCGCAACAGGCGGTAATGATGTTCTCTCCCCGTGGATGGAGATGGAACTGGGCATAAAACGTTGTGATTCCAAAAAATTTACTGGCCGGGACCGTGGTCTTTTCTGCAAACCAATGCACGGCCTCTTCCGGAACATAGCCAAAGGTTTCCTGGATATGCTGCAAAACAGAAATAATATTCTCATCGCCGGAGTTAAACCCGTCGAGGATGGTTTCGAGTTTTTTTTCCTGCTCTTGTTCCATTGCTCTTGATCTCTTGAGGTTAACTGTCAAAAAAAGATGAGGGGCGGGAAGACAAAAAGATACAAGCAGTTGCGTTTTTAAGCCCAAAAGAAAAAGACAGGGCCGGGAGGGTCTTTGTATTTATGCACTGTATATGAGGAATCATCTACTAAGGCTGCATAAGAGTATGGATGTGTACTATTTTTATATTTTCACTCCAGTGTCACGTCAACGATGAAATGGCGTAATATTGCGTAGTAATTTTTTATACCATGCTGTTCCCGACTCAGAGCGCATAGTTGAACTATGTAACCTGAGTCGGGAACAGCATGGTGCGGAAAAGAACAAGCAGGATACGTCAGAGCATCGTTGACGTGACACAAGACATTATAACGTGAAAAATTTACAAAATACAAGGAACTACAATAGTTCATGGAAAAAATCGTGAGAGTTCACCGGGGGAGCCCAACTTGTCGAATCGATTGGCCTGCAGGGGTTTCAGCCTTCTGCAGGATTGTCCGGCACACGATACCCGACAAAAAAGAAGAGAGACGGAACCCGGGACTGTTCATGTCAGCCCCGGGATTCTGTTTGTTTTATCCGAAAATCGAATTGCGCAGTATTTTTAACGTAAGTCGTTGATCTTCATTGTTTGTTGTGCCGAAAAGCATGGCGGTTTATCCGAAAATCGCCCCCGAAGTGATGTCGATCCGGGCTATTTTCATCGTTCGAAGTCTACGCTATCTGTTGTGGCTGAGACCTGTAAAACCCGGAGTCTGCGCTTCGCACCGCTTACCTGGTCCAGCCATGCTGGTTACTCTTTATGTTCTTTTCGTATCTCCGCAATTAAATCCTTAAGAGATTGCCCGTTGGGTGCCGCGGCCATCGGGTTGATGGTCAGCAGCTCCTCCCAGATCTTCAATGCCCCGGCCTCATCTTTTTTATCAAACATCAGCACCACCCCCTTGTTGAACCTGGCCTGTTCATGATTGGGAGCCGCAGCAATAGCCTTATCAAAAGAGGCAAGGGCCCGGTCAGGTTGCCCGTTTCGACGGTACATGACCCCGAGATCAGTCAACACGTCCGGATCTCCCGGGGCAAGCTCGAGAGATTTTGTATAAGCCCTGATGGCATCGGCGTACTGATCGGCATCAAAATAGGCATGGCCGAGATGGGTCCAGATCTCGGGATCGTTTGGCGATTCCTGCGCCTGTTTTTCTATTTCCGCCAGATCATGGCCTTCATTTTGCCCCTGAGCAGCCTGTTGCACCTGGCCGCTGCTGGATCCGGGTGATTTATAGATCGTAAATACGACTCCACTGAGAAAACCGACTAACAGAGAAACCGCTATGACCACGTACATGGTCTCTTTTTTTATATATCCTTCGTGTTTTTCCGGCTGCATATCATTTTGCCTTTTTTTAATTTTCTTTAAAATACAGGTGCATTGCACCTGGGATTAATTTCATCAACGTTCGAGTTCCTGGTATTTGCTCCACAGAAAAACTATGGCTATCTGGCCATGGTCATCGGGAAAACAGCACCATCGGCTTTCCGGATTCTATTCTCCCATAGCGGGCACTGTTTACGGATACATTCCCGGTTGGCAGCATACTGGCTGCAATGGAGCGCCGTTTCAGCCTGCAGGGTGAGGCCGAAGTATGCCTGCGACAGAGCGGCCGTGCGGGTCAAAACCAGCCAGGCTTCCCGCTGGCAGCACCGACCGCCGATAATTTCGGCAACAGCAGCCAGAATATCGGCAGAAAAGGCCTGGGCCTTCTGCCGTGGGTACGGGGTCAAAGGCGTTGCATTCAGAATTAGAGCTGCGGCAATACCAGATCCGATGACAGCTCCGCAGCTGCCCCAGAAACCACAGGCGCCCCCGGGAACCTTGCTGCCTCGCTCTATTCCGGCCAGGATATCGTCATCGCTCACCTGACCGCCGCTGTTGCGGCAGGCGGCCAGGATCACTCCGGGCATCATGGCATGATGTTCAGGGCCGTGTATGGGGACGGTTGGGTGACTTCTGATGGTGGTGAGCAAGGCCAGCATATCCCGCTCACTGCTCTGCAGACAGATATGGCGGATAACCTCTATAGCCTCCTGCTGATGGCAGCCGTCACAGATAAAATGACCCGTTGTACAGACACTGTTGCTCTTATCCACCGTGCCGCAGAAATGACAGGACCGATCCTTTGCTTCATTGCTGTAGACCAGTTCCTCGCCACAGACCATACAGCCGCTGCTGTGTCTGCGTATGGGCACCGCCCGTTTCCGTTCTTTTTGGGTGGCGGTCTCAGGGGTCGTGGAACAGCAGCACGATTCCTGCTCAATATTAGTGATGGCACCCGCATCATCAAGGACAAAGACCGAATCATCACAGCATGCGAGCTCCTGTACAGGGAGCAGGGAAATACAACCACGCCTGAGCAAGGTTCCATGTTCCGTCTGTAGAGCGCGATACGGCCCCCTGTACACCACACGCACCGTAGCTTCTTCCTCGAGCTGTTCAGGTTTTCTTGCCTCATAGGTCAACGAAAAAAACCGATTACCCTGGACTTCACGATATGGATAACGTTTATGCAGGCGCAGGCCGACAAACCCGCAGTCTTCAAGCATCCGGGCCAGATCATCCTGCTGCATGGCACCACCAAGGCATTCTCCCCGCCAGCGCGCGGAGTGACCAATAGCAGCAGTTACAGGCACATCGGTAACAATATCGGCAACAATCATCCGACCACCGGGTTTAAGCACCCGCATGATCTCCAGATAGGTCTTGCGTTTATCCGGACTGAGGTTAATGACACAGTTGGAGATCACCACATCGGCACAGCCGTCCTCAACCGGAAGATCCTCAAGAAATCCCTTGCGGAACTCAACCGTATCAAAACCAAGCTCACCGACAACTTCCTTTTTAGAAGACTCCGCCAGGGCCAGCATGTCATCGGTCATATCGACCCCGATCACCCGACCGGTGGGCCCCACCTCTCTGGCGGCAAGAAAACACTCAACCCCGCTGCCGGAGCCCAGATCAATCAGCGTCTCGCCGACTGCAGGTGCGGCATCTTTGACCGGACTGCCGCAGCCGTAGGAGCGTTCTTTGGCCACCAGCGGGATGAATCCGTCCTGCTCACCGGCCGGGGCCATGGGATTGACAATATCCGTCTTGGCCACCCGGGCCGCAGAGGCATAAAATTCACGCACCGAACTATGGCCGTCGGTCCCCGAGAGTGAAACAACACAGTTGCAATGAGTGAGAACAACCTCACTCCCCTCTTCCTGCGGGCAGTCGTAACGGACATCGCCCATCCGCAATCGAAACATTCCCTGATCAGGATATTTTTTTGCCTGTTCAACGATCAGGGCCAGCATCAAATGTTCATACAGGGGCAGGTACGGATCATGGCCGACAAAGCCTTCGCCGGTTACCCAGGAATGATCCGGATCACCGCCGCCGGTCAGAAGGCCGAAGGAGCTTTCCTGCCAGTTGGAGGCATCGACCAGAGAACTGTTTCTGATTTTCTCCAGGATGAGACTCTCCGTAAAGACCCGTTGCAAACCGTTTTCAACATTTCCGCAGGCAAGTTCATCAATCCGCACCAGGGCCGGTGAAGGGTATATTTTTCCGTCCGCCCCCACAGCCATCGACTCCCAGCCCATATTGCTCAGATCATGCCGGGTGCCGGGCAGGGTAAAAACCTGGGATTTCAAGCCCTCCAGATTATCTATCTGCAGATCCAGTTCCCGACAGACGGCGGCGGTCTCAAGGATTGGAGACAGCAACTGTTCCGGATCAACGAATTGAGTCTCTTCACCCTTGCCGCGGATGAAATGAAACATGAAATGAATGCCGCTTGCCCCCATCTTCTTTGCCTGCCGGGCTATCTCGGGCAGCTGGTCCGCATTGACCTGATTGACGGCCACGGAAATGGTCAGGCTTAATCCCTGATTCCGGACGGCAGTGAGGTTTTCTTTAAGTACGGCAAAGGTGCCGGGTCCCCGCAAACCGTCATGGGCCTCTTCCAGCCCGTCCAGGCTGACCTGAAGGTGCAGACGATCACAATCAAGCGATTTCAGCTGGGTAAGATGTTCCTTCAATAACAACCCATTGGTTAACACCACCGCATGGGCGTCGGAAGCCTGGGCCTGAACATGGGCCAGTACTTTAGTAAACTCAGGATAAACAAAGGGTTCGCCACCGGTAAAATAAAAGAGACGACAACCAAGGGCAGCACCTTCTTCAATGGCGGCAAACAAAACATCCCGGTCAAGGGTTGTCTGCTTTGCCGGGGAGGCTGCAAACAGACAGTGACGACAGGACAGGTTGCAGGTATCGGTTACATGAAACCACAACTCCTTTGGTGAACCAAGCTGCAAACTGTGACTGCGACCCCGGTAGGGCTGTATTTCCTGATGATTGAGTAACCGGACAAGCTGCTGGTAATCAGCCCCGGCCTCATGATGACCAACGCCCTGCTCCTGACATAAACGATCAAGCCCCAACTCAATGGTCGTCTCTTTCTGCAGGCAGGTGAGCAATCCATCAATCCGGCTTGACGGCACAAACCAGTCTGGAAGCAGGGGGTCGATATAAACGGCCACACCACCGAATTCATGACGGTGGAGCCGGGAAAAACAGTCCATGGCAATATTCTTTATAGGGTCGGAGCGTACTTACACACCCGGGGGTGGTGGTGGAGTGGCTTCATTTTTCGGCGGCGGAGGTAACATACGCCGTCGTTTGACTTCATATACAGACAGCACAAAAAGGGTGGCAAAGGGCTGGGTAAACAATACCCCGATACCGGTTGAGTTACCGATGGAATTCAGGACCAGGAAAACGGCGATTACGGCAATATGTTCACTGACAGGAGGCTGCAGGGCCATGCGGCCACTCTCCTTAACAGCCTCGACCAGGCCCAGTTCCTGATCGGTCATAAGCGGCATCATGTACATGCAGAAAAAGCTTACGGCGAGGATAACCGCGATACCCGGAAGGACCAGCATGGAAAACCCGATTCCAAAGATCAGGACGACAAGAATCGTGAAGGCCAGTAGCGGGAAAAAAAGCCGCATGTAGCCAAAAAGATCACCAACCTCGGGTTTTCGATTCTCCCGAACCAGAAGCAGCAGGGACTGCATGTACCCCGCCATCAACACCGGGGACATAATACCCAGGGTAATTGCGGAGCAGGCCAACAGCACCAGGGTGGAGATCAACAGGGCGGCCAGATTGGCGACAAACAGGCTCCAGGTCTGTTCAAGATGGGCTTTAAAATCCATACAAATCCTTCCGTAGAAAAAAGAGTACGCTACTGCTGAATTTCCCGGCACACACAGAGAATCACAAGCAACGTATAACGAGAAAAAATATTGAAATTGATATCATAAACAGAGCCGACGGTTCCGACAAGGATGATTTTTTTTTGCGGACATCGGTTATCCCTGGAATAACTGCTCCACCAGGGCCCCAACCGTGCGGATCGGAATAACCTTCATGGCAGCGGACGCCGCACCGTCAAGCTGGCGCAGACTGGACTCGGGCATAAGAAACGTCTTGAAACCGAGCCGGTCAGCCTCGCGCAGGCGCATCTCCATCTGGCCCACAGCCCGGACCTCACCGGCCAGACCAACCTCTCCGCAGACCACGGTTGTCGGATCCACCACCTTTTCAAACAGGCTGGAGAGCAGGGCCACCACCACCCCGAGATCCAGAGCCGGCTCGTCAATCCGAATGCCGCCGGCAATGTTAAGGAAAATATCATGGTCAAAAAGAGTGACCCCGAGCTTTTTCTCCAGCACTGCGGTGAGCAGAGCCAACCGCTGCGGATCGGCGCCAATGGCAGTTCGCCTGGCCGTACCCAGGCTTGAAGGACTGACCAGGGCCTGAACCTCGACCAGGATGGGCCGAGTGCCCTCAACACTGGGCATAACCACGGAACCGGGCACATTAACCGGGCGCTCGGCAAGAAACAGGGCTGAAGGATTCTCAACCTCGGCCAGCCCGGTCTCCTTCATCTCAAAAACACCGATTTCGTTGGTGGAACCGAAACGGTTTTTGACCGTGCGCAGAATACGAAACATCTGACCGCGATCGCCCTCAAAATAGAGGACCGCATCCACCATATGCTCCAGAACTCTCGGCCCGGCTATGGCCCCATCCTTGGTGACATGACCGACAAGCAGCACCGGCAGGTCACTGGATTTGGCCAGGGCAAGCAGACGGGCGGTGGACTCCCGGACCTGGGTAACGGAGCCGGGGGCGGAGCCGACATCTTCGGTAAACATGGTCTGGATGGAATCAACGGCCAGAAGAGCCGGGGACATCTCAGAGGCCATGGCGATGATAGATTCCACACAGTTTTCCGTGGCCACAAAAATTCCATCATCATTAATCTGCAGTCGATCGGCCCGCATACGGACCTGGCGAATGGATTCCTCCCCGGTGACATAGAGCACCCTGCGCTCGCCGCCGGTCAATGCCGCCAGCAACTGGAGAATAAGCGTTGACTTGCCGATTCCCGGGTCACCGCCGATAAGGACCATGGAACCGGGCACAATCCCGCCGCCAAGCACACGATCCAGTTCACCGATACCAGTCATCAGCCGATCCTGGTCACTTCCGGCCGGGCCGGAAAGGGGCAGCGGGGTGGAAACATTCTTCCGGGAGGAAACGCTCACAACCCGCTGCTGCCTGGCAAGGCTGTCCCACTGGCCGCAGTCCGGACAGCGGCCAAGCCACTTCCGACTCTCGTAACCACACTGGCCGCAGACAAACAGGTGTTGTTCTTTTTTCTTAGCGGCCATAATCAATGAAGGTGCTCCCAAGAGGAAGGCTTTCCCGACAGGGAGCCTGAAACCGAAAATAAAGAAAATTATTCATAACATGTATTGTATATAACCTGAATCCGTGACGCAATATATTATTTACTAAGCGTAATTAGCTGTACTTAAAGTACAATAATCAAACAACAACTTTCCGGGTACAATTCACCTTGAACGCTCACGGATTCAAGTATAAGAACAGTTCGAGAAGTCAAGACCTCCAACAGCCGCCTGCTCCCGGAACCCGTTGACTTCCATTCTATTGTCTTGTAGGAATTTCTTACCTGAAGGCCGCAGAGCTTGAAATCCCCTGGGAAGTAACCGTATACATTTCATGGGCCACTGAAGACCATCCTGGTTCAGAACAATGAAAAGCCGACGGAAACAAAAATAAAAAAACATGCGACAATTTTTCCTGCCGGTCGGCCTGCTGTTTGCAATCTTTTTTGCCGTGCTCCTGCCCGCCGGCGGCATCTTTATCTCGGAAAACAACGGCTTGAAGATATTGGTCTTCATCATCTTTCTGGTCAGCGGTTTTCAGACCGGCGGCAAAGGCATTGCTCTGGGTAGACGGCTTGTCCTGGTTTTTCTGACCGCAGCTGCAATCTCCCTCTTCCTCTCGCCGCTGCTTGGGCTTCTCATAACCCGGATTATCCCCTTCCCCCAGGCCCTGGCAATAGGACTTATCGTCATTGCCGCGGTCCCGCCTACCCTCTCCTCCGGCATCATCATTACCGAGGTCAGCCGGGGCAATGCTGTGCTGGCCCTGATTTTGACCGTTTCCCTCAACCTGCTGGCCATTTTCACCATGCCCTTTATGCTCGATCTCTGTCTCAAGGCGGCAGGTCCGATTGATATCGACCAGAACAGACTGTTCGTCAAAATGCTTTTTTTAGTTCTTCTGCCCTTTGCAATCGGTAAAACTACCAGAACGCTCAGTGGAATAAACCGAATATCGCCGAACTGGAGTTACGTTAACTCAAGCTGTGTTATCCTGGTGGTCTACGGTTCTTTTGCTGTTTCAAAAAACGGTTTTTCAGGGCTGGGTGTTGCCGAATACGCCATGATTCTGGGCTCTGTCGCCCTGCTCCATTTCCTGCTTCTGGCCATCAACGCCCAGGCGGGAAAGATACTTCATCTGCCGGTGGCGGACCGCAAGGCCCTGGTCTTTGTCGCCTCCCAGAAAACCCTGCCCATCAGTGTGGCCGTGCTGACCAGCATCAGCGTTGATACCGGCAGCGCAGTCATCGTCTGCCTCATGTTCCATTTTTTCCAGCTCTTTGTGGATTCCTTTCTCGCCGTCTGGCTCATGAAAAGACCTGTATGAAGGCTGGCCGTCAGGGAGAAAATCGGGGACAGACCACGTTTTTTACTATTGCTCCTGTTTCGGAGGAGACGGTTCACACAAAAAAACGTGGTCTGTCCCCGATTTTGCCGATTTTGCGCTCCTCGTTAAAATTCCCTGAAAATTTACGACTGTTTTTCCTGAAGCCGGACGGCAAAAAAACCATCCAGGCCGTCGGCGGGGGTGGGATGAAAATACCCGTTTTTATCCACAAGGCAGGCTGCAGGTTGCGGCAGGTAATCAGCGGCATTGTCCACAAAAAATTCAGGGTGATCGGCCAGGAAAGCGGCAACAACCCCTTCATTTTCTTCCGGCTCCAACGAGCAGGTGGCATAGACAAGAACACCGTTTTTTTTCAACAGACCAGCGGTGGTGCTTAAAAGGTGTACTTGTTGTTGTTGATAGGACTCCAGATCCTCCTCTCTGCGATTCCACCTGATATCAGGTTGGCGGCGAATGACACCGGTTCCGGAACAGGGAGCATCCAGCAGGATACCGTCAAAGCGTTCTCCGGTTTCTGCTGCAAACTGTTCCAGAGTGGTGTTGCTGCAGGAGACCCGGTCAATGCCCAGACGATTCAGGTTTTCCCCCAGCAGCCGGTAACGTCGCTTGTCAGGTTCAACAGCGGTGATCTGTACCGTTTTCCGGGCAAGAGTGGCCAGGTGGCTGGTCTTGCCCCCGAGCCCGGCACATGCATCTAGATATTTTTCCCCATCACGCATCGGCATCAACAATGAAGCCAGTTGCGCAGCTTCATCCTGGACCTGAAAATACCCTTGGTCATAACCGGGCAATCCGTTAATACTGCCGCTGGATTCGGGAAAGTACAAGGCCTCACTGGAAAACTTTCCAGGCAGGGCCTGTACACCTGCCTCTGCAAAGAGTAATTGAAGCTCGTTTCTGCTGATGAGCCGGGTATTTGTCCGCAGGGTCAAAAGCGGCGGCTGATTGTTGCAGCGGCAAATCATGGTGGTTTTTTCCGGGCCGAAACGCTGCCGCCACCTTCTGAGGAGCCAGTCCGGATGGTTCAGGATCGGCTGACCATTTATAGCAGCTGACTCCGGAGCCGGTTGCTCTGTCTTCTTCCGGGCCACGTTACGGAGGACGCCATGAACGAAGCTGACCAGCCACTTGGGTTGACGAACGGCTTTTAGCGCCTTGACGGTTTCGTTGACGGCTGCAGATTCAGGAATACGGTCCATCAGGAGCAGCTGAAACAGGCCGATCCGCAAGGCAAAAAGAGTGCGCGGTTTCATCTTGCGCAGAGGATGTCTGGCAAACCTGCCCAGGATATAATCCAGATATTGCTGTTGGCGCAAGACACCAAAAACGAGGGCATTTGCCAGTTTCAGCTCTCTCTGCTCAAGATGGATGCCGTCGACAACCTGATTAAAAATTCCACTGATCGGTGCATGTACATCATGCCACCGGCAGAGGACATTCAGAGCCAGCAACCGGCTTATGGGTGCAACGGAAGAAGATGTCATGGCTATAAAAAACTGCCGACAGCGTTTTTGCCCTGTTTTTTTATTTCAAAAAGGGCATGGTCAGCGCTGGCCAGCAATTCAGTCAGGGTCTGGGCATCCTGCGGGAAGGTGGCTACTCCGCAGCTGACAGTGATATGAATCGCAAAATCCATAAGGGTAAGAAAACTTGTCGACTCTATGGCTTTACGGATCTGTTCCGCCACCTGCATGCCCTGGTCATGATCATGACCGGGAAGAACGATAACAAACTCGTCGCCGCCGTAGCTCACTCCGTAACAGCCGTCGGGCAGAACGCAGCGAACCACGTCGGCGAGCTCGGCGATAGTACGGGATCCGTTGAGGTGGCCATAGGTATCCACAACCCGTTTAAAGTCATCGATGTCCATGAAAATAACGGACAGGGGCCTGCTTCGATGCATATCCAGCTGGCCCTGCAGGGTCTGGTACAGATAGCGGGTGTTGTAAAAATCGGTCAGATCATCACGCAGGGAAAGTTCACGATACCTGGCTTCGCTGGCCTTGAGTTTCTGCTGGGCCCGGCGCAGAGCAAGGTGGGTTTGAACCCTGGCCAGGAGCTCGGCCCTGGTCGAGGGTTTGACCACATAATCCTGTCCGCCGGCCGCAAAGCCGGCAAGAATATCCTTTTTATCATTTCTGGAGGTCACAAAGAGGACCGGAATATCTGCGGAACGAGGATCCTGTTTCAATTTCCGGCAGACTTCAAAACCGGACATTTTCGGCATGTCGACATCAAGCAGAATAAGGTCCGGCTGCAGGGAGGGGATTGAACTGAGGACGGCCTTGCCGTCGTGAACCTCGGCGACCCGGTATCCCTCTTTACTGAGAACTTCACCAAGCAATTTAATAATGACCCGGTTGTCATCCGCTATCAGAACAACAGGTCTATCGTTGACATTTTCCCGTTTTTCCATCTCTTTCACTTACTCAAGAGGTGATTACTGGTCAAGGACACAGGGCAAAGAAAAGAAAAATAATCAATCCCGTTTCATAAAAAACAGAGTAGACTTTTTCTCCCTATCTGTTAGTATACCCGGGTCTTGGGAAACTACCATTATTTTTTCATGGTAACCTGTCGAAATAAAATAAATTAGTACAAGGAGAACGTATGAAAAAGCTATCCTTTATCGTGGTGGCCGTCTTTTTGATGATTTCCGCCTCACTTGCTGCAGCATCTACCCTGGAAGAGGTTCAGAAACGCGGCGAACTGCAGTGTGGTGTCTCCACCGGTCTGCCGGGTTTTTCAGCAACTGATGAAAAGGGCAACTGGAAGGGGCTGGATGTTGATGGTTGTAAAGCGATAGCCGCGGCCGTTCTCGGTGACGCAGGTAAGGTTAAATACATTCCGCTGAACGCCAAAGAGCGCTTTACGGCGCTGCAGTCCGGTGAAATTGACGTACTGGTTCGCGGAACCACCTGGACCCTGACCCGCGACACATCACTGGGCCTGAACTTTGCCGGCGTGAATTACTATGACGGTCAGGGCTTTATGGTTTCCAAAAAACTTGGCGTAAAAAGTGCCAAAGAGCTTGACGGTGCGGCCATCTGTATCCAGGCCGGAACGACATCCGAGCTCAACCTGGCTGATTATTTCACTCAGAACAAAATGAAGTATGAGCCGGTTGTTTTTGATTCCCATGACCAGACCATTAAAGGCTTTGAAGCCGGCCGCTGTGACGTCTTGACCTCTGATCAGTCTCAGCTCTACGGTCTGCGCACCCATCTTCCCAATCCAGCTGACGCTGTTCTTCTGCCGGAGATTATCTCCAAAGAACCCCTTGGCCCGGTTGTACGTCAGGGTGATGACGGCTGGTTCAATATTGTCCGCTGGTCTTTCTTTGCCATGGTTAATGCAGAAGATCTGGGTGTAACTTCAAAAAATATTGATACGCTGAAAAAGACCGATAATCCCAATATCCGCCGTCTCCTCGGCCTGGAAGGGATCAAAGGAAAAAGCCTTGGCCTGGCCGACGACTGGGCATATCAGATCATTAAGCAGGTTGGCAACTATAGCGAAACCTTTGAGCGCAATGTAGGTATGGATTCGCCCTTGAAAATTAAACGTGGCCTCAACGCCCTCTGGAGTAAAGGCGGCATTCAGTATGCCCCGCCCATGCGTTAATCTGCTATCAGTTTATTCCACAGACAAAGAGCGTCCCGCTGGGGGCGCTCTTTGTTTTTTTCACAGATCGGAGCATGTTCCGGAATGTGAAAAAAACAGGACTCTGATGTATACACAAACCGTTTACACTACCGAGACAAGCCCCCCCTGTCTAGAGCAGGATCCGGACAAGATGGGGTTCATGTGCTTGTCCGGCCATACCGGTTTTTGAGACGATGTAAGACTGTATGACCCCAACCAAGCAACCCATTCCGAAAACCGCCTGGTGGAACAATGCCCGTAATCGGGCTTTGCTGTTCCAGGCCCTGCTGATCTGTGCCGTTGTCGGCTTTTTTGCCTATATCGCCAATAACACCATGCACAATCTTGAGCAACGCGGTATTGCCACCGGCTTTTCCTTTCTCAAACAAAAGGCCGGCTTCGGTATTATTCAGACGCTGATTCCCTATACGGAAGCCAATACCTATGGCCGGACCTTTGTCGTCGGCCTGCTCAATACGATCCTGGTCTCGGTACTCGGTATCATCTGCGCCACGATCCTGGGATTTATTGTCGGCGTGGCCCGGCTGTCTTCCAACTGGCTCGTTTCAAAGATGGCTGCGGTCTACATTGAGACCTTCAGAAACCTCCCTCTACTCCTGCAGATATTCTTCTGGTACTTTGCCGTCTTGCGGACCTTGCCTTCTCCTAAGCAAAGTCTACACATCGGAGAACGGTTTTTTTTGAACATCCGGGGTGCGTATCTGCCCCGTCCAATCTTTGAAGATGGTTTCGGCTGGGTGACGGCAACCCTGGTTTTTGTGGCCCTGTGTATTCTTTTTCTAAAACTATGGGCAAATAAGCGCCAGGAGGAGACCGGACAGCAGTTTCCGGTGCTGTTGACCTCACTGGGTCTGCTTGTTTCCCTCCCCACCATTGCCTATTTTGCCGCCGGCGCCCCGCTGCAGTGGGAGCTGCCGGCATTAAAAGGGTTTAACTTCCAGGGCGGGATCACGGTGATTCCGGAACTCGCAGCCCTGCTGATCGCCCTGACCGTCTATACGGCAAGCCTGATTGCAGAAATTGTCCGTTCCGGTATACTCTCGGTCAGTCATGGCCAGACTGAAGCCGCCAGCGCCCTTGGCCTGCGCCCTGGCAAAACCCTGCGCCTGGTCATCATTCCCCAGGCCATGCGGGTCATTATTCCCCAGATGACAAGCCAGTACTTAAATCTGGTAAAAAACTCATCCCTTGCCACCGCCATCGGCTATCCGGATCTGGTCTCCGTCTTTGCCGGCACAACCCTGAATCAGGCAGGTCAGGCCATTGAGATAATTGCCATGACCATGGCCGTATATCTGACCATCAGCCTGACGATCTCTTATTTTATGAACTGGTATAATGCCCGCAGCATGATGAAGGAACGGTAAGCATGATTGTCGGTGTCGAAGGTAAGCGAACTTGTGAGACTCCGAAAAGCCCCGCCACCGACGGCGGGGAGATTATAATCTCTTGTTTTTCCGTCTTGCGCAAAAGGTGTATTTGCCTTTTCCCGAGGTCATCATGATTGTCCACATCCCACATCCGGATTTACCTCCTCCTTCAACCAGTACCGGCATTATCGGCTGGTTACGGTCAAATCTTTTTTCTTCACCGGCAAACTCGCTGCTGACGCTTTTTGCCCTGTACCTGCTGTATCACTTTATTCCACCTATTCTCAACTGGACACTTCTTGATGCCAACTGGGTCGGATCGACCAAGGATGCCTGCACTAATGACGGTGCCTGCTGGGTCTTTATCAAGGTTCGTTTTCATCAGTTCATGTTTGGCTTTTATCCGAGCAGCGAATACTGGCGTGCTATTCTTGCCTTTATCCTTATCGGGCTTCTTATTCTCTACCTGCTGATAGATCGGACGCCGAAAAAATCCTGGGTGGCCGCCTTTACTGTCCTGATCTTTCCGATCATCGCCTTTTTTCTTTTTTACGGCGGCTTTGGTCTGCCGGTAGTTGAAACCTATAAATGGGGCGGCCTGATGCTGACCCTGATTCTTTCCACCATCGGGATGTTTTTTGCGTTGCCCTTCGGCATTATCCTCGCCCTTGCCCGTCGTTCTTCCATGCCCATACCCCGTGCACTCTCTATTCTCTTTATCGAACTCTGGCGTGGGGTTCCGCTGATTACGGTTTTATTCATGTCTTCGGTCATGCTGCCCCTGTTTATGCCCGAGGAACTCCGAATTGATAAACTGCTCCGGGCCTTGATCGGTATATCCCTCTTTCAGTCCGCCTATATGGCGGAAGTCGTTCGAAGCGGCCTGCAGGCGCTTCCGAAAGGGCAATCTGAGGCTGCCGATGCCCTGGGGCTTGGGTACTGGCAGGCCATATTTCTGATTATTCTTCCCCAGGCTCTGAAAACCGTTATCCCCGGCATTGTCAACACCTTCATCGAACTCTTCAAGGATACGACTCTAGTCCTGATCATCGGTCTTTTTGACCTGCTGGCAATTATTCAGGCTGCCTTTACCGATCCGAAATGGCTGGGTTTTTCCGTTGAAGGCTATGTGTTTGCCGGACTCCTGTACTGGATATTCTGCTTTTCCATGTCCCAGTACAGTCAACACCTGGAAAGAAAATTGCACACCGGGCACACCAATTAGATTAAATTTCTGGAAATACCATGACTGAATCAACACCACAACACTCACAGGTCAATGAAGACATCGCCATCGAAGTCAAAGGGATGCATAAATGGTACGGTGACTTTCATGTTCTTAAAGATATCAACCTGACGATTAAAAGGGGCGAGCGTATCATCATCTGCGGGCCCTCAGGATGTGGCAAGTCGACCTTGATCCGCTGCCTGAACCGACTGGAAGTGCACCAGCAAGGAGATATCCGGGTTGACGGTATTGAACTCAACGACGACCTCAAACACATTGAGAAAATTCGTCGTGATATCGGAATGGTCTTCCAGCAGTTCAACCTGTTTCCCCATCTGACCGTGCTGGAAAACTGCTGCCTTGCCCCGATCTGGGTCTTAAAGCAACCACGGAAAGACGCAGAAGCAGCAGCCATGCGCTACCTGGAGCGGGTAAAAATTCCCGATCAAGCTGAAAAATACCCGGGCCAGCTCTCCGGCGGCCAGCAGCAGCGGGTCGCCATAGCCCGCAGCCTCTGCATGAACCCCAACATCATGCTCTTTGATGAACCGACTTCGGCCCTTGATCCCGAGATGATTAAGGAAGTTCTCGATGTTATGGTCGATCTGGCCAATGAGGGCATGACCATGCTCTGCGTCACCCATGAAATGGGCTTTGCTAAAACCGTGGCCGACCGGGTAATCTTCATGGATAGTGGAGAAATCATCGAGGAAAATGATCCGGAATCCTTTTTCTCAAATCCGCAATCCGACCGAACAAAATTGTTCTTAAGCCAGATTCTGTAACCCCGCGCTCCCTCCCAGGGCCTGGACATTAGGACATTTTTTCATCGGTCTAGACCCAGCCATGGCCGATCATGAGCAGCTCAAAGAAAAAAAAATTTCGCTTTTCCATTGATCGGGGCGGCACCTTCACCGACGTGTATGCCGAGGTTCCAGAAAAGCCGGGTTTTGCAATCGTCAAACTGCTCTCCGTCGATCCTGCCAATTATGACGATGCACCCCGTGAAGGAATCCGTAGAATTCTCCAGCAGTACTGTCCAGAAGCTATTTCCGGTGACCTGATAGACCCCTCATGTATCGAGTGGATCAGAATGGGAACCACGGTTGCCACCAATGCCCTGCTTGAACGAAAGGGCACCCGCTGTGGGCTCCTGGTCAGCCGGGGATTTGTTGATATTCTCCGAATCGGTGACCAGACCCGGCCCCATCTCTTTGATCTGAAAATCCGCAAACCGGATTTGCTCTATGAGCAGGTACTCGAAGTAAATGAACGGATCCGCCTGCTCCACAAAGATGAACGGACAGAGGGTGAACTTCTCACCGGGGTCACCGGAGAGCAATTCTTAATCCTGGAAAAGCCGGATTATGCTCTGCTTGAACCTCAACTGCAACAGATGCTGGCCGTGGGCATTACCAGCCTGGCCGTTGTCTTCATGCATGCCTATGCATGCCCGCAACATGAGCAAGAGGTAGGTCGTCTGGCCTCAAATCTCGGTTTTACCCAGGTCTCACTTTCCTCTCAGGTCATGCCTATGATCAAGCTGGTGCCCAGGGGCGACACGACTCTGGTCGACAGTTATCTCACGCCACAAATTCAAGCCTATATTGAAAGCTTCAGGAAAGGATTTGTTGGAGAATTACAGAATACCCGCCTGCAGTTCATGCAATCGGATGGCGGACTGACCCGTGCCGATGATTTCAGCGGCAGCCGGGCAATTCTCTCAGGGCCTGCCGGTGGGGTGGTGGGCTATGCCATGACCACCTATAATCAATCAACAAAAAAACCGGTGATCGGTTTTGATATGGGCGGAACTTCCACCGATGTCTCGCGTTATGGCGGAAAATACGACCTCTGCTTTGAAAGTCAAGTTGCCGGGGTTCGAATACAGGCCTCGCAGCTTGACATTCGAACGGTGGCCGCCGGAGGAGGCAGCCGTCTGTTTTTTGAGCAGGGCATGTTTCAAGTCGGCCCGGAATCCTCCGGTGCCCATCCCGGGCCTGTCTGTTACCGAAAAAAGGGCCACCTGTCCCTGACCGATGCCAATCTGGTGCTTGGCCGTCTGCAGCCCCGGTATTTCCCGACGATTTTCGGTCCTGATGATGACCAGCCCCTTGACCTGGATGGTGCCCGTGCAGCCATGCAGGCCCTGACCGATCGGATCAATGCCGCCTATAAGCAAAAAAATCTTCCGCTCTTGAGCATGGAAGAGGTTGCACTTGGATTTATCCAGGTAGCCAACGAACAAATGGTTCGACCAATTAGAGAAATTTCGGTAATGCGGGGCTTTGACGTCAAAGAGCATGTCCTTGCCACCTTTGGCGGTGCAGGTGGGCAACATGCCTGTGCCATTGCCCGCAGTCTGGGGATAGAGACGATTTATATTCACCGCTTTGCGGGTATTCTTTCCGCCTATGGCTTAGGCCTCGCTGACACGGTTGCCCAGCGGCACCAGTCATCCTCTACCCCTTATGGCCGGAACGTGGTACCCGCTCTCTTGAAAAAACTTGATCGCCTGCAAAAAGAAGCTGAGCAGGAGCTTACGAATCAGGGGATTTTAAAGAAAGACATCAAAAGTCTGCGCTACTTGAATCTCAGATACCAGGGCACGGATACTGCGCTCATGATAGAGAAACCAGCGCATGGAGATTTTGCTGAGGTTTTTCGCACCACATATCAACACGAATTCGGTTTTGACCTTCCTGATCGTGCCATCTTTGTCGATGATCTCAGAGTGGTGTCGATGGCCGCTGAATCCAAGCCTGTTGAAAACATCCCTGAACAAAAAAAACAGCGTCTGGAACCTGTTGATCGCATCCCCTGTTATTTTTCCGACGAATGGGTGGACACCAGCCTCTATCGTGTGGAAAGTATACCTCCTGGTCAGCCCATATCGGGCCCGGCTATTCTTCTGCAGGGTACTTCAACCATTGTAGTGGAGCCTGACTGCAGTGCGCTGAAAAACAGGGTCGGTGATATTGAAATTTCCGTTGAGCGGTTGCAACAGATTGAGTTGTCCCGTCAGGTCCATCCCGTGCAGCTTTCCATATTTAACAATCTGTTTATGTCCATTGCCGAACAGATGGGGCGAATGCTGCAGAAAACAGCTATTTCAACAAATATTAAGGAACGGCTCGACTTTTCCTGCGCCCTCTTTGATGCCCGCGGGAACCTGGTTGCCAATGCGCCCCATGTCCCGGTTCACCTGGGCTCCATGAGTGAAGCGGTCAAGGAGCAGATTCGACGAAATCCTGATATACGACAGGGAGAGGTGCTGCTGTCCAATCATCCCCTGGCAGGAGGCAGCCACCTGCCCGATATGACCGTCATTACCCCGGTTTTCCAGGATCAAAAGGTTATTTTTTATGTGGCCAGCCGGGGACACCATGCCGATATCGGTGGCATGACGCCCGGATCCATGCCGCCGGACTCAAGACAGCTTGCCGATGAAGGAGCAACGATTCTCAGCTTCAAGCTGGTTACAGGCGGCACATTCCGGGCGGAAGAAATAGCTGAACTCCTGAAGGAGAGCAGATGCCTGAACGACACCCTGTCCGACCTCAAGGCCCAGGTTGCAGCCAACCGGAAGGGCATTGAGCTGATTGAGGAAATGGTGCAACGCTACAGCCTGGATGTGATCCACGCCTACATGGGCCATGTGCAGCATGCGGCTGAACAGGCCGTTCGGGCAAGCCTTACCCGGATAGCCAGGGAACGTGGTTGTTCCGGCAAACCGATCATCGCCACTGAATACCTTGATGACTCCAGTCCGATCAATCTCCAACTGACCATTAACGGGGATGACGGCAGCGCAGTCTTTGATTTCGCCGGGACCGGCCTGGAACTTTGGGGTAACCTGAATGCACCGGTGGCAGTGACCAGCTCGGCAGTGCTCTACTGTCTTCGCTGTCTGCTCGACAGCGATATCCCCTTGAACCACGGCTGTCTGCTGCCGATTGATATCCGGCTGCCGCCGGGCAGCCTGTTGAACCCTTCGGCAGAGGCCGCAGTGGTGGGCGGCAATGTCCTGACCTCACAGCGGCTGGTTGATGTAATTCTCAAGGCCTTCGGAGTGGCGGCGGCCTCCCAGGGGTGTATGAACAACCTGACCTTCGGCAATGACCGTTTCGGCTATTACGAAACCATTGGCGGAGGAGCCGGGGCCGGGCCGGACTGGCATGGCCAATCCGGGGTCCATACTCATATGACGAATACCAGAATTACCGACCCTGAAATTCTCGAACGACGCTACCCCGTGCTGCTGCGTGAGTTTTCACTGCGCAAAAATTCCGGAGGCCGGGGCAGGTACCGAGGCGGTGACGGCCTGATCAGGGAAATAGAATTCCTGGAACCGATGGAGGTGGCCATTTTATCCGAACGAAGAGTTCTGGCGCCCTATGGTTTGGCAGGAGGTACGTCGGGAAAACGTGGGTTGAACCGATTTATCCGCAGAGATGAAAAACAAATAAACCTTGGCGGCAAGAATAAGATCAGGGCGGCTGCAGGTGAAAGAATACGGATTGAAACACCCGGCGGCGGCGGATATGGCGCCCCCGCCAAATAATTGAAGTCAGGATTTCGTCAGCACAAAGTTGAAAATAAGGTTTGCGGCATCATCGTGGGTGCTTTCGGCAAAGGTATTGAGCACCCAGAGCAGTCCCTCATTCATGGAAGAAAAGCTTTCCTGCCCTGATTCGGGCTGCTCTGCAGTAGATTCCAGGTTTGTATTTATGACTGCGGTGATAGTGTCGCCGTCACGTATAACCTCGCCGATAGATTCCTCGGGATTTTCCTTTTCCGCAGCAAAGATTACAAAGTGATGGATGCTGCCGTCAATATGATAGCTGATCACCACCTGCTGTTTCCGGCCGTCCACACCCGCAAGTTTGCGTTCGAGCAAATCCAGCCGGGCAAGGGCCATGTTTTCAAGCTGAAGGCTTTCACTCTCATCATCATTATCCGGCTTTGCGGCCCGGGCAAGGGCCTTCTTATACCACTCTTCAGCCTTTTGATAAGCAATGACCACCCCTTTGCCGTAAAAGAAATAATCTCCGACCATAAGTGGAGAGAAACCGTCTGCAGGATCTTCAGCCGCCTCGACAAACCACTGCATGGCCGTGGGGTAGTCCCCTCTAGCATTTGCCAGTTTGCCAAGTGTTCTCATGGCTGGAAAACTGCCGGCGGCGGCCGCTTTTTCGTAGAGTGGAGTGGCTTTACCCACCGGATCATCTGCCGGAACAACACCTTTAAGGTAGAGCAGCCCAAGATTGGCCAGCGTTACCGGATCGGCCTCTTTCCCCTGTTCCACTGCACCAAGCACGGATTCAAAATAAGAGACTCCGGTTGTCTGGTCCGGTTTCACTTCCTGTTGCAGACAGATGATCTGCTCCGAGTTGGAGCGTACAAACTCTTCAGGAAGGTTTTCACTGTAGAGTTCCGCCAGGGTCAACTCCGCCTTGAGGTGTCCCTGGCCGGCGGCGTTATCAATAAAGCCGAGACCGGTTCGACGATAGCTTTCCCGCTCGTTACAACTGTACTCCATGCCCCGATTAAAAAATCCATCGGCATCGCAGCGCCAGCAGATCTTATAACTCAACTGGCTGAAAATAAGGCCTCCGACCGCAACAACGGCAACGAAAAACAACGTTATAATTGTTCCTGTTTTTTTCATAAGCTTACTCTTTTAACCCTGCGTCCGGGTCATCTGTTGCCAGCGAAAGATCATGCGGATTCCCGTGACAGTCCAGACA
This sequence comes from Deltaproteobacteria bacterium, assembly GCA_024280455.1. GTDB lineage: Bacteria > Desulfobacterota > Desulfobulbia > Desulfobulbales > Desulfobulbaceae > DRLX01. The sequence goes on from JAJRQC010000105.1 coordinate 36,708, forward strand.
GCCGGTAAAGCCCTCGGTTATCTCCTGCGAATGAGGAGTGCCGTGGCATTCCTGACAACTGGGCACATAGCCGTGCCGGTCTGAGTGACACAGCACACATTTCAGTTTCCCGTGATCGACCCGGTCGCTTGCAATCCGGGTCCCCGCATCGGCATGACAGCTGGCACAGAGGGGCTCAAGAGTTTTGAGTTCCAGACTGGCAAGTGGCGCATGGGGAACGGCATGACAGCTCTTGCAGGCCGTCATCTGCTCGCTCTCTCCGTGTGGGGTTTCATGGCATCCGGTGCAGGTGGGCAGCACATCTTCATAGCGCATCCCTCTTCGAAAACCATGAAAGGTTTCGTGGCACTCCCGGCACTCAATACGGTGCGCGCCCTGACCGTTTTTGATGGACATGAATATTTCGTGATGACAGCGGGCACAGTCGATGGTCGTCATCTCGCCCATCTTCTCCACATCCTGACTGTAGGAATCGCTCTCGGCTGCAGGAGAGATTGATACACAGACAAGGAGTACGGCCAGAATACCCACCGGCAGAACCGACTTGATCAGAGCGGATAATACAATCCTCTGTGTTTGCATATTATCCTCGTCTCCGCTCTTATTTCTTTTTCAGGTTATGCGGACTACCGTGGCATTTATGACAATCCGGGAAACGTTTATGCATAGGCACATCATGGGGTTCGCCATGACAGGTACGGCATTCCTGTATCACCTTATGCCGATTCTTGTGGCAGTACACGCACTGCAGTTGACCATGTTTGCTTGTATCAATCTGCTGACTGCTGTTCTGATCTTCATGGCAGCTGCCGCAGAGGTTTGAGGGTATATTCTTTACCAGTTTGGGTGGAAGCGGGGCATGGGGCTGATGACATTTGAGGCAGTCGCCATACTGCATGGCATCGGAATGCCCGTCGTGACATTCCAGGCAGCTGAGACGTTCGCCATGGCTGGGATGACACTGGTTACATTCCATCTCTGCATGGGCAGTCGGAAAACGTTTCATCTGTTGCCCCGGTTTGGGATGACAGCCGAGACAGACCGGACGCAGGTTTTCTATTGAGCCGAAGTCGATTTTTTTCGGGGAATGCGGGTTATGGCACTGCAGACACTCACCAACGGCAAAATGGGCATTGTCGCCGGGATCATGACAATCGGTGCAGGATGGAATGACCCCTTCTTCACGGGGCGGATGCTTTGTATGACATTCCGTGCAGGCAAGATTCTCAAGATGGGTGGCACCATTTTCAGTAAAGTTCTGCACGGTCTCTTCATGACAGGCGGCGCAGAATTTGGCATCAACCACCGTATTCCAGTTGTATCCGGTGGGCTGATGGGGCTGATGACAGCCCAGACAATCTTTGAGCTCCATTTCAGGGGCGTGCTTTTCATGACAGTCAAGGCAGGTCTGGTACTGACCATCTTCCAGACCGTGTGCGTTATGGCATTCGGTACAGTCCTGTTCACCATGGGCGCTGGGCAATGCGGTCAATTGATTGTCAATGTCTTCATGGCAGGTGATACAGGCAGGCTTGCCGTTGCCGTCCAAGGTTGAAAAATCAGTAATGATCGGGGCATGGGGAACATGACACCGTCTGCAGTTTTCCAGTGCAAAATGCGGATTATCACCACTTTCATGACAGGATGAGCACTCCGGGATAACCGCCTCACCCTCCGGCGGATGTGCCTGATGGCAGTCAAGGCAGCCGACATCATTCTTATGAGCAGACTCCTGGCCGACAATGGCCTTGACCTCTTCAAGATGACACTTGAGGCAGTCCTGATCCGTCAGGGGCAGTCGCTGAACCTCAGCCAGGGCAACGCCTCCAAAGCCGCTGAATACGACACACAACAGACCCGCAATAATTTTCTGTTTCATCCGTTATCCTCTTTGTCCGTATACTGAACGGAAAAAATCAACCAGAGCTGACTGCTTTTCCGTGTTGCAACAAATCTTAACAGAGTACATCCCATCCATTGCCGGGGCATGGAGCACGATCTTCTTTTTATCTATTCTTCTTTTTATCTATCTTGCCAGATTGTGCGGGTCTCTGTGACAGGTAATACACTCGGGAAACTTTGTATGCATGTACTGGTCATGGGGCTGGTCGTGACAGTCAACACATGCGGTAATATTTTTATGCTCTCCGCTATGACACTCCACACAGGCCATCTCGCTGTGTTTGGTTTGCAGGGTTGCCAGAGCAGTTGCCTTATCCTGATGGCATCCGGCACAGAGCTCGACCGCAACCGTATCGCCAAAGGTTATGTTAAGCGGACTATGAGGCTTATGACATTCCAGACAATTCTCCAGGGTCATTTCCGGAGAATGTCCTTCATGGCAGTCAAGACAGGTCTGATACTGCCCCTGCTCCAGACCGTGTTGAGAATGACAGGCGTTACAATCCTGCTCGGAATGGGCACTGGGATTTGCCGCCAGCTCGTCGACCTGTTCCTGATGGCAGCTGGCGCAGGCGGAACGGGCGTCATCGGAGGCGGTAAAATCGACCAGCAGCGGATGATGGGGATTATGGCAGGCTCCGCATTGCTGAACCGCAAAATGTGAATTGTCATCTGCGGTATGGCAGTTGGAACATTCCGGGATTGTATTGGTGCCTGCAGGCGGGTGCTCTTCATGGCACTCCATGCAGGAGAGTTCTTTATGCGCCTCTCCATGCTCGTCAACGTCTACCGCGATCGTGTAATGACATTTGACGCAGTCTTCGTCGGTGAGTGGGATCGGCTGGAGATCACCGGTCTCAGCGGTTGCCTCAACGGTTTCTGCAACAGCCTCAACAGCGGCTTCAGGTTCTGCAGCAGGTTCGGCGGCAGGTTCGGCGGCAGGTTCGGCGGCAGGTTCGGCCGGGGCGTCCTCAACGGTTTCAATGACCTCAACAGCGGCGGAATCAACTGCGTAAACGCTGTTGCCTGCCATAAAGACAAGACCAGCGATACCCAGTGAGCAAAGTATTGTTTTCACCCCTCTCCCTCTCCAATCCAGAAATCTAAAAAGTTGAGCACCTGCCCACGAAACGAACAGGCCGGCATCAACAGATATTCAACCCCAACAAAATGAATGACAACTCATTCAGATAGCAGAGTTGCGGCTAAAAAGCAAGATGTTAGAAATGGCCGGTAATTTTTTTACCGGAAAGTTGAAAAAACAGGGTACATATCCATGGGGCGGCAGGGTATCTATGGATATTTTTCTGCTTGAGCAGATAGGGTAATGCTCTTCAGGAGATATGTTGAGCTTGTCCTTTTTTTATTCTCGGTGATTTGCGTGACCGTTTCTCCTCCTCATCGGAAGTAAGCTCATTCAGCACTTGCTCCACCATGCATCAGATTCCTGATACCGTCCCGAAAATGCCTTTGTAGGAAATTATCCTGTAGGTGTGATCTTGCCCGTTTGTGCCAAGAATTTTTTCCAGAATGGATTTCAATGCGATTTTACCTGATGCATCTTCGACAAGTACTTCAAAATGCATTGGCTCACCTCGCATCCAGATAATCACTGTACCAAAGGCCGCCAAGCGGTAACCCCTCATCGACCATAGCCTTGATGGTTTCATAATCGCTGGCCCTGCGGATACTCGAAAAACCATCTGGATCTTTTTCAAGAATCCAGGTTTCGTCTGGTGAGAGTGCATCAACGAAATAGGGTTGATGGGTTGTGATAAATACCATGCCGTCATCCGCATCAAAAAGGGTACGTCGCCTTTCAGTTCATACTGCAGGCAGAGATTCTTCGGCGCAAGCCCTCACCCCCTGGTTGATGGGAAGAAAACAGGACTGATCATACCGCCTCTTCTCAGCATCCACCCAGGAGCGGTTTTTCCGAGATCAGGGTGAAACCGCTCCAGTCTTTTTCTTCCGCCCAGTCAACGGTGATGGCCCCGCAACGGGTCAGAACCTGCCTGTCCACCAGATAGAGGACCTGTTGTTTATGCAACTCATGGTCTGTTTCTTTTGACTCATCCAGAGTCAATGCCAGCGAGGGGCCGGTGGCTCAGCCCCCTTTTTGCAGGGCGATCCGGATGGCCTTGCCCTGGCCGTTTTTTTCCATATGGGCGGCGAGTTTCTCGGCCGCGATATTCGTTATTTCAAGCATTTTTTGCGATTCTCTCCAATCTTTTCGATTCAACTCTCTGGATTGCTTACAACCTTGCAATTATAACAACTCATGCATTCTTGTTCAGAACAAATTACCAAGGCGGGCACAACTCGGTAACCATAACTCCTTCTTACCTACTGGATTCCTGGTCTCCGCTACGCTGCGCCTGGAATGACGGTTATTTTTTACTGAATCATCTCCGTTTACGGCTCTTTCCCCACAGGGGATCCTGGCCGAATCGATCCATCCACCAGTCCTCGGCATCGTACAGGTTGTTCTCATCCGGGGCCAGCGGGAAGCGATATTCGTTGCAGTAGCCGATGAGCAGCTCATAGGCGGAAGTAATCTGATACATGTATTCTTCCTTGTCCGTATCACCGGCAGCAAGATCCGGATGATGTTCCTTGCTTAAGCGGTGAAAGGCCCTTTTGATTTCCCCCAGTGTCGCCCGATCGCCGAGCTTGAGAATATCACGGGCCTGTTCAACGGCCTGCCACTCCTTACGATTCACAGATTTTTTCCTTTTTTAATACGTATCTCCCGTGGCCAGAATTACTCAGAGGTCGGCAAGTGAAGCGGTAAGTCATCGCGGGCGGTTATTTCTTTTTCCAGCTTTTTTCGGTGCCGGAAAGGAGTCGCTTGATATTGGGTGCATGTTTAAACCAGATCATACAGCTGATAAAAGAGGCCACCAGAATTTTCCAGGACGGTTCCGCCAGCAGATACAGCCAGAGGGGAATGGCTGCCGAGGCCACCAGAGAGCCGAGGGAAACAAAACCGGACAGGCCGACGGCCGCAATAAAAATACCCAGACTGAAAAGGACCGTCAGGGGGGCAAGATAGAGAAAGACGCCAAGACCGGTGGCCACGCCTTTCCCTCCCTTAAAGCCGAGATACACAGGATACATGTGGCCGATAACCGTGGCCGCCCCGCAGAGGGCGATCACCAGATTCCGCTCCGGCACGTCTCCAATGACAAAAGCGGCAAGATACATGGGCAGAAAGCCCTTGGTAATATCCAGCAGCAGTGTAAGGATTCCCATCTTCTTGCCGAGCAGTCGGGTCACATTGGTGGCCCCGATATTACAGCTGCCGCTTTTACGGATATCCACGTTGCTGGAACGGGAAATAACCAGACCAAAGGGGATTGCCCCGACAAGGTACGATGCTGCTATGCAGAGAAAGGCGATATGGTTCATGGTTCAGGCCTTGTTTTGTTTAAACAGGACTTCAAGCTCACTGGCCGCACCATAGGCCGCTATTTCATCCTGAAGAACGCCGACATACGGACAGTCAACAATGGCGAGAAGCGATTGGCGCAACCGGTACAGCGGTTTTACTCCCTTGGAATCCAGCTTTTCAATAACGTAGGGAAAGATCTGGGGCCTGCGGCAGACTTCAGGCCGGTCGGCATAAACCCGACAGCGTCCCTGTGAGGGCTCCAGATTCGGGCAGGTGGTCGATTTCGGAAGAATCAGGCTCCAGCCGTTCTGCCAATGGACAAGAGCCGGCTCAATTCTTTTATAAAAAGGGGCGTTGTTCTCCTGCAGGGGTTCTTCATCCATCGAACAATGGGCCCGGCTTGCGGTTGTATCCAGCCGATCGACAGCGAAGAAGGATGATTCTTCGTCCCCCAGGGGTATTTCAAAAAAATCATGCTGCATGGAAGAATCCGGACCGATACAGCAGAGTCGGCAGTTGCAGGGCGCGCAGAGCAGGCTGTTGATCTCTTCAAGTTCATCGGTCAGGACCTGCTGCATGATGACGGCAGAGACAGCGGTCATGGCATCGACCGGTTCACCCTGGGCGGTAACAACCTCAAAATCCGGCTCAGCACCTGACTTCACCCTTTCAAGAAGCTCCAGGGCCTGCTGGTGACGCCTGAGCAGTTCCTGCGGCTGGTCATAGGTTGCATACCCGGTTTCTATGGGCGCGGGCATCTCGCCGATCACTTCAGTGACCGTTGTGAACGGGCCGGTCAGGAACAGAAACTGCACCATGGATACCAGGGGCAGGGCGGGCTGCTGCAGCAGCTTGAGGCCGGAGTTGAGCAGTTTTTTATCAAGAGGAGTTTTTGTAGAATCCATTTAAATAATCTACACAACTCCGCCGGCAAACACAAGCGATGAGCGGTCATTTTTAGACTGGCATTGAATGGTGCTTTACAGTATGTATCATGATGATTATCAACACGTAAATGGGTATCTATTTCAAGATTTAATAAAAAAATCTCAATGGCATTACGAAAAATTTTAACATATCCGGAGCCGGTTCTGCGGCAAAAGGCAAAAAAGATTACCGTTTTTGATGAAGAGTTAAAGCAGCTGGCCGCAGACTTGGGACAAACGATGTACGATGCTCCCGGCGTGGGACTGGCTGCCAACCAGATCGGCGTACTTAAACAGATCATTGTGGTTGATGTTTCCAAGAGTGAAGAGGATAAAAAATTCATTACTCTGATCAACCCGGTAATCTCCGAGGGCGAGGGCAGTGTTACCGGAGAAGAAGGCTGCCTCAGTGTGATTGAATATGAGGCCAAGGTCAAACGATTTCAGAAGATCCATGTCACAGCACAAGACTTTGACGGCGAGCCAATCACCTTTGACGCAGAAGATCGTTTTGCCCGGATCATTCAACACGAGGTCGATCATCTGCATGGAAAATTATTTATTGATCACCTCAGTGCATTGAAAAGAGGGTTGTACAAGAAAAAATTAAAAAAAATTCTCAAGAACAGGTTATGAAACCACTTCGCATTCTTTTTATGGGAACCCCGGATTTTGCTGTTCCGGTCCTGCAGGCCCTGCTTGATGGTCCGGATACGGTTATCGGCGTGGTCTGCCAGCCGGACAGAAAAAAGGGGCGCGGCAAAAAACTGCAGGCACCACCGGTTAAGATTCTGGCTGGTGAGGCTGGCCTCCCGGTTCTGCAGCCGACCTCCATTCGGACCGATGCCTTTCTTGATGAGATCAGCCAACTGCAGCCGGATCTTATTGTTGTTGCCGCCTATGGAAAAATCCTGCCGGGTACCCTGCTCAACTGCCCTCCCATGGGGACCGTGAACGTTCACGGCTCCCTGCTCCCGAAATATCGCGGTGCGGCTCCCATTCAATGGGCCCTGATCAATGGTGAGGCGGAAACCGGTGTGACCATCATGCAGATGGACGAGGGCATGGATACCGGCGATATTCTGCTGCCGGCAAAGCTGCCCATCACGGATGAGGATACTGCAGGCACTCTGTTTGACAAGCTGTCCCGGCTCGGCGGCAGGACCCTGCTTGAGGCTATTGCCCTGCTCAAAGAAGGCAGGCTGCCGCCCATCAAACAGGATGACACCCTGGCCACCGAGGCTCCCATGCTGACCAAGGAGCAGGGACATATTGACTGGGACCGTCCTGCCCGTGAGTTGCACTGCCTTCTCCGGGGCCTGGACCCCTGGCCGTCTGCTTATGGATTCTTAAACGGAAAACGCTTTCGTTTCTTCAAACCCGAGGTCATCGCCCGCAACGGCAGCGAGAGTCCAGGCACCATATGCAGAGCCGACAAAGAGGGGCTGCTCGTTGCCTGCGGCCATGATAATCTGCTCATCCGCGAGATTCAGCCCGAGGGCAAAAAACGGATGTTGGTGGCGGCCTGCCTCTGCGGTTCTCCTTTTGGCCCCGGGGATCAGTTCACCTGATGAAAACAGCCTATCTCGACTGTTTTTCCGGAGTCAGCGGCAACATGCTGCTCGGTGCTCTGCTCCATGCAGGCCTGAAGGAAGATGATCTTCGCAAGTCGCTTGCCGCCCTGCCGGTGTCCGGCTTTCAGCTTGAAATTAAAAAAGTATCTGCAGACGGACTTGCCGCGCTCCAGGTCCAGGTGCATGTTGAACAGAAGCAGCCGCATCGGCACCTGCAGGACATCAACGAACTCCTACAGGCATCAACCCTGGCAGATCCCGTCAAACAACGGTCACTGGCGGTCTTTACCCGTCTGGCCGAGGCCGAGGCCGTTGTCCACGGCGTAACACTAGGCGAGGTCCACTTTCATGAAGTGGGGGCAGTGGACGCCCTGGTTGACGTGGTGGGTGTTGTTGCCGGTTTTCATCATCTGCAGGTCGCTGCAATTTTCTGTTCGTCCCTGCCCATGGCAACAGGTTGGGTAACATGCGCTCACGGCGAGATTCCACTGCCCGGGCCAGCGGTCTGCGGACTGCTGAAAGATGTGCCGGTCTACGGCGTAGAGCTGCAGCAGGAACTGGTCACCCCGACCGGCGCGGCCCTTGTCTGTGAGCTGGCCGATGATTTCGGCCCCATGCCTGCCATGACCATGGGCGCAACCGGATACGGCGCGGGCACCAGCAAACGGACCGACGGACGGCCCAATCTCCTGCGGCTTTGCTTAGGCTTACGACACGAAGTTGCCGAAGCCGGTGAGGTGGAAGTTCTTGAAACCCACATCGACGACTGGAACCCTGAAATCTGGCCCCATGTCAGCGAGCGCCTGATGAACGCCGGTGCCCTGGACGTGAGCCTGACCCCCATCCAGATGAAAAAGGGGCGGCCCGGCTTCCGGCTCAAAGTTCTCTGTGAACCGGCCCTGTCTCTGGAGCTTAAACATGTTATTTTTTCAGAGACAACCGCCATCGGCCTCCGTTTTCACCGGCAGCAGCGGATGACGCTGCCCCGCAGAAAAACCCACATTGAGACCCCCTGGGGTCCGGTGGAAGCCAAGGAGACCCAGACCCCGACCGGACCGGTTATCACCCCGGAATATGAGGCCTGCAGGCAGCTGGCAAAGCAAAAAAAAATTCCCTTACGAACCGTCTACGCCGCATGTGCCCAAGCTGACGGGACAAAGGGCAGTTCTCGAAAATACAACAAACCCCTAACCAACCCCTAACCCCTTATCAATATGGACAGGTTGTACATGTTTATCGCCACCGGGGCCTACAGCGGCTACCTGCCCAAGGCGCCCGGCACCTGGGGCTCCATGGTCGGAGTCGCAATCTGGTTCTGGCTGCGCTCTTTACCTCTTGCTCCGTATTTCGGCGTTATCGCCGGAATTTTTGTCATCGGCACCATTGCGGCCGGTGCTGCGGAAAAAATTGTCGACCACGGAGATCCCGGCCTGGTGGTTATCGATGAAATCGTCGGCCAGCTCATTGCCCTGGCCGCGGTTCCCGCCGAGCCGCTCTGGGTTATTCTTGGTTTTGTCTTCTTCAGAATCTTTGATATACTGAAACCATTCCCGGTGGGCTGGCTGGACGGGCATATCCATGGCGGCCTGGGCATCATGCTTGACGATGTGGTCGCCGGTCTCTATGCCCTGCTGCTGGTGCAGCTCGGCTTACGGTTTTTCGGCCCTTAGGAGGAAAAGTGTCAGGCTACATAGATTTTCACACTCATGCCTTTCCCGACCAGGTTGCGCCAACCGCAATCCCGGCTCTGGAGAAAAAAGGGAACGTCAAGGCCTACTTAAACGGTACGATCACGGATCTGCTGAAATCCATGGATCAGGCCGGGATTGAGCAGTCGGTTGTCTGTTCCATCGCCACCCGGCCTGAACAGTTTCAACCCATTCTCGACTGGTCCCAGTCCATCCGCTCACCGCGTATCGTACCACTGCCCTCGGTGCACCCGGCGGATCCCGACCGGCTTGATCATCTGCAGCAGATACAAGAGCAGGGGTTTGTCGGCCTGAAACTCCATCCCTATTATCAGGACTTTTTTCTGGATGATCCTGAACTGCTGGAGTTTTACGAAAAGATACAAGAGCTGGACCTGATGTTGATGATGCACACCGGCTATGATATCGGATATCCACGGATCCGGAGGGCGAATCCGCAACGGATTCTGAATTTGCTGCAGATGGTGCCCGGCCTGCGCCTGATAACCACCCATCTTGGTGGCTGGGATGAATGGGCGGATGTGCGTGAACTGCTCACCGGCCTCCCCATCTACATGGAAATTTCCTTTGCCCTTGATTTTCTCGATCAGATCCGCCTGCGCGACCTGATCGAGAGTCATCCACCGGAGTATATTTTATTCGGCACCGACTCACCCTGGGCCGATCAGGCAACCACCCTGAAGATGCTTAAAAAACTGGGCCTGCCGGATGATTTGTTTGAACGAATTGTTCGGGAGAATGCAAAAGCCCTGCTGGCATAAGATGTGCTGCCCGAAAATGACGCAGAGCGCCAAGGGACACACAGCACCGCAGAGAGCGGATGCTGCGAGAAAAAGTCTGTTGGCATAAAAGACTATATCGAAAACGTATTCGTTCCCACGCAGAGCGTGGGAACGAACTCATCCGTGTAAATCAGTGTCTATCCGTGGTTCATTACTTGAGCGCCTGGCGAATCCGCTCCATGGCTCGGACGACATTCTCATAAGAGTTGAAAGCGGAGAGCCGGATATAGCCCTGACCGCATTTACCGAATCCCGCTCCCGGCGTGCAGACGACCCCGGCTTCATTTAAGAGCAGATCAAAAAACTCCCAGGAATCACGATTGCCCTGAATCCAGATATAGGGCGAATTATCTCCGCCCACGTAATCAAAACCCAGCTCACCGATCACCCCGGCAATCAGGTCGGCGTTCTTAAGATAGGAGCTGACCAATTCCCGGGTCTGAGCCTTGCCCTCTGTCGAGTAGACCGCCTCGGCCGCCCGCTGCACCGGATAGGAAACCCCGTTGAACTTGGTGCAGTGCCTGCGGTTCCACAGGGGGTGAACAGCCTGTTTGTTGGCTTTAGAATCATAGGCCATACATTCTTTGGGGACAACGGTGTAGGCGCAACGGGTACCGGTGAATCCGGCGTTTTTGGAAAAGCTGCGGAATTCAATTGCAACTTCGCGCGCCCCTTCAATCTCATAGATGGAATGGGGCAGGGCGTCATCGCGGATAAAGGCCTCGTAGGCGGCATCAAAGAGAATCAACGCCTTGTTTTCCTTTGCATAGTCGACCCAGGTTTTCAGCTGCTCTATGGTTGCGGTTGAGCCGGTGGGGTTGTTGGGAAAGCAGAGGTAAATCAGGTCAACCGGTTCGGTCGGCAGGTCCGGGACATAGTTGTTTTCTTTAGTGGAATCGAGATACACCAACCCCTGATAACGATCATCTCTGAGATTCCCGGTCCGCCCGGCCATGACATTGGTGTCGAGATACACCGGATAGACCGGGTCCGGGATCGCCACCCGCGCATCCAGGGAAAAAAGTTCCTGGATATTGCCGGTATCACATTTGGCCCCGTCGGAGACAAAAACCTCATCGGCGTTTATCTCAGCGCCCCGGGCCTGGAAGTCGTTTACGGCAATGGCTTCCCGCAAAAAAGCATAACCCTGTTCCGGGCCATAGCCATGAAATCCGCTCTCAACCGCCATCTCATCAATCGCCTTGTGGAAGGCCTGGATGCAGGCAGCGGGCAGGGGTTTGGTCACATCACCAATCCCGAGTTTTATGACATCCTTATCCGGATGCTCCTCCTGAAAGGCCGCCACCCGTTTGGCGATATCGGAAAAGAGGTACGAGGCCTGTAATTTAAGAAAATGTTCGTTTATCTTCAGCATTTTTTGTATTCTTTTGTTTGATGTTCAAATTTTTCTGATGGATACACACAATTCATCATTATCATAAATCAGGGATACCATCGCTTATTCAGCCAATTGCAGAGCCCAATAAATTCATGACACATTCGTTGGGCTCGTAAAACCCCCGAATCTTCAGCGATGGTATCCCTTACTCACAGCTGAGGATTGCGGATAATCAAAATCTCGGTAGAGTTACCGGAGAGTCTGGATGCTCAAAGCTCCACAGTCACCCCTTCACTGAAATCATAGCCATCGGTGGAGAGGTCGTAATCCATCCGTCCGGCCTGCAGAGAAAATCGCGGCCCTTTGATATCCACCGGCACCGGGCTGACCACCATTTTACCGGCATCATAATAATGGAGCAGATCGGTGTACAACACTTCGCCGGCCTTTGGTTTACGGACAACGACATTGTCGATCAAAATCAGATGCCGCTGGTCGATATAATAGGTCCCCCGACTGCTGGTTATGGTAATCGGCTCATTTTTCCCCTTGTAGAGGGCATCGACACCAATCATACCCAGCTCCCGGTCCGACTTACCGGTAAAGGCCCGCCTGGCCTTGACCACCCACTCTTCAATCCCCTTGCTGGTCAGGGTGATGGTAATGGAATCCATGACAAAACTCTGCTGCAGGCGACCGGCCCGGGCGGCCAGCCCGGCATCATATCCGCCTCGAGGCTTGAGAAAGGCGGCCACCGATGGTTTCCAGACCGGGCTGGTGACAAACAATCCCAGCGGGATCATCCAGAGAAAGTTTCGAGTATTTTTCATTATCCCCTGTAGCCGGCCAGCAGGGAAGCGAGTTGTCCCCTGCCCTCAAGGATGAGTTCACAAAACTCGCGCACGGCACCCTGGCCTCCGCTCTGCTCACAGACATAATGCACCCATCGCTTAACCTCGATCACGCTGTTGGCCGGGGCTGCCGACAACCCCACCCGGCCGAGCAGGGGCAGATCAAGCCAGTCGTCGCCCATATAGGCGGTCTGCAAGGGCCGGAGACCGGTCTTATCCAAAATCTCTTCGTAGACTGCAGTCTTGTCTTTCCGGGCCTGATAGAGATGGGCAAAACCAAGATCAGTTGCCCTTCGCTTGACAGCCTCGGATGTGCGGGCGGTGATCAGGCCGACATCGACGCCGCTGTCCTGCAGCAACCGGAGCCCAAACCCGTCCTGGGTGTTGAAGCCCTTGGATTCTCCGCCACCTTCGGTGTAGACAATAGTGCCGTCGGTGAGCACACCATCCACATCCAGCAGGAGGAGTTGTATTTTTTTGCCCTGGGCAGCAATCTGTTCCACTGCTCGCTGCGCGGCACGGGCTTGTTCCGCTCCATGGCACGTTCACGCAGAGCCTGGGTCAACTCACAGTCGGAGGGATACTCACCGGACTTTGAACTCCGGCAACCACCGTCATCCATTTATTTCCTCTTCGACTGCAGCCCGAATGGCCAGCAACTGCTTGAGCAGCGGCTCGACCTGATCCAGAGGCCAGGAATTGGGGCCGTCACAGAGCGCCTTGTCCGGCTCCGGATGCACCTCCATGAACAGACCGTCTATCCCGGCCGCCATGGCAGCTCTCGCCAGCGGCGGAATGAACTCCCTCTGACCGCCGGAGCTGCCGCCTGCCCCGCCGGGGAGCTGGACCGAATGGGTGGCATCAAAAACAACCGGGCAGCCCATCCCCCGCATAACCGGCAGAGAACGCATGGCCACTACCAGATTGTTGTAGCCGTAACTTGCCCCCCGTTCGGTCAGGAGCAGCTGGTCACAACCGGCATCGCGTATTTTTTCTACCGCATGTATCATATCCCAGGGCGAGACAAACTGCCCTTTTTTCAGGTTAATGGCCTTGCCCGATTTTGCCGCCGCAACCAGCAAATCCGTCTGCCGACAGAGAAAGGCCGGGATCTGGATAAGGTCGAGAATGTCTGCAGCCATTTCCATCTGGGTGCTCTCGTGGATATCCGAAACCACCGGAACTCCGACCTCGTCACGAATACGGCCCAGCTGACGCAGGCCGTTTTCAAGACCGGGCCCGCGAAAGGAATTCAGCGAGGTCCGGTTGGCCTTGTCAAAGGAGGCCTTGAAGACATAGGAAATGCCGAGACGGCTGCATATTTCCTTCATCTCCCGGGCAATATCCCAGGCCAGTTCACCGGATTCCAGCACGCAGGGACCGGCCAGCAACAGCAGCGGCTGACCAGGACCAATCTGATACGGACGGTCCGGGGTATTGATCGTTACAGGAGGTATCATATATTTATTTTCGGCTGTTTTTCAGCGCGGCTTGGATAAAGTCCCTGAACAGTGGATGCGGCTTCATGGGTTTCGACTGGAATTCCGGATGGAACTGACAGCCAAGAAACCAGGGATGATCTTTGATCTCGATAATTTCCACCAGGGTTTCATCCGGGGAGGTTCCACTGACTACCAGGCCTGCCTCTTCCAGCTGCTTGCGAAAAATATTGTTGAATTCATAACGGTGACGATGACGTTCGCTGATCTCTTCCTGATCATAAGCAACTGCGGCCAGGGTATCTTTTATTAACCTGCATGGATAGGCGCCAAGGCGCAGGGTTCCGCCCATGTCGGATTCTTCGTCCCGCACTTCGGTCTTGCCGGTTCGAAAATCAAACCACTCCTTCATCAGGTAAATGACGGGTTCCGGTGTTTCCGGGTCCAGCTCCGTGGAATGGGCCTTGTCCATTCCGGCAATATTACGTGCAAATTCAACAACGGCCAACTGCATGCCCAGACAGATGCCGAAGAAAGGCACCTTATTTTCCCGGGCATAGGTAATGGCCTTGACCTTGCCTTCCATACCACGGCTGCCGAAGCCACCCGGAACCAGAATTCCATCACATTCTTTGAGCAAATCGGCCGCTTCACCGGTCTCAAGATCATCAGCGGCGATATATTTCAGTTCAACCTTGGCATCATTGGCAATACCGCCATGGACCAGGGATTCATGCAGGCTCTTGTACGCCTCTTTCAACTCCACATACTTGCCGGTAATGCCGATGGTGACCGTATGTTTGGGATTCTTGATTTTATGGACCAGCTGTTCCCAGGGTTCCATGTTGGGCGCACCGGTCCAGATCCCGAGCTTTTCAAGAATGCGATCGTCAAGGCCTTCTTCATGCAATTTGAGCGGTACCTCATAGATGGATTCCACATCAATAGCCGTAATAACCGACTGCGCCTCCACATTACAAAACAGGGCGATTTTCTTCTTGATCGACTGATCCAGCGGCACCTCGGTGCGGCACATGAGGATATCGGGCTGGATACCGGAAGCGAGCAATTCCTTGACCGAATGCTGGGTCGGCTTGGTCTTGATCTCACCGGCGGTCTTGATATACGGAACCAGGGTCAGATGGATAAACAGGGTGTATTCCCGGCCCAGATCACCGCGCAGCTGTCGGATGGCCTCGATAAAGGGTAAGCCCTCAATATCACCGACCGTGCCGCCGATTTCTATGATCGCCACATCCACAGAACCGTCAAGCTGAAGGACGGCCTGTTTTATCTCATCGGTAATGTGCGGGATCATCTGCACGGTTCCGCCGAGATACTCGCCCCGCCGCTCCTTGGTGATGACCGAATAGTAAATACGGCCGGAGGTGTAGTTGTTTTTCTGGGCCATGACCGCATTGGTGTAGCGTTCATAATGGCCCATATCCAGATCTGTCTCAGCTCCGTCGTCGGTGACGTAGACCTCTCCGTGCTGGAAAGGGTTCATGGTTCCCGGATCCACATTGATGTAGGGATCAAGCTTCTGAAACGTAACCGTCATCCCCCGGCATTCGAGCAGAGAGCCGATAGAGGCAGCGGCAAGGCCTTTGCCGAGAGAGGAAAGAACCCCACCGGTTATAAAGATAAACTTGGTTTTTCTGGTCGGCTCTGTTTTCATGCCACCCCTTCCTGTAAAAATGAAAAAAGAAAACGGCAGCCTGACGCTGCCCTGATTTGACGCTCCGATGGGAATACATCATACCTTATCAGGTACGGTTTGACAACTGCCGGGACGGATGATTTTACAGCAATTTCAAGACGAGTTATCCAGCCACAAGCCCGGCCATCCACATGGTCAACGGCGGGTAAAAGGTGATGATCAACAGGTCAACAAGCAGGATGGCCAGAAAGGGAAGGACCCTTCTGCTGACCGCTCCCAGGCTGTCTCCGGAAATGGAGCAGGAGACAATAAGACAGATACCCATGGGCGGGGTGAGCATGCCGATGGCCAGATTGGTGACCACAATAACCCCGAGCTGGATCATATCGATATTCAAGGCCGGGACCATGGCGGTGATCATCGGCACCAGCAGAATTAATGAGGCCGTAGTCTCGACAAAGGTTCCGGCGACAAGCAGAACCAGATTAATCAGCAGGAGCAGGAGAACCGGGTTATCGGTAAGCGTCAGCAGGCCGCCTGCCAGCTGGGCCGGGATATTTTCAATGGCGGCAATCCAGCTGAAGATTGAGGCCATGGCAATGATGAACATGACAATAGCGGATGTCACGGCCCCGTCCCGATACAGGGGGAAGAGATCCGCTGGTTTTATCTTCCGGTAAACAAACATCCCCACCAGCAGGGCATAGATGACGGCCACCGCCGCCGACTCGGTGGCGGTGAAGACTCCGCTCAGGATGCCGCCTAGAATAATAATCGGCGCCCCCATGGCCAAAAGTGCACGTTTAAAGGTTCGCCTGGTCTCTGCCATGGAAAAGGGCGCGGTGGCGGAATACTTATATTTAAGCGAGATCAGGGTGGAGACCACAATCAGCGACAACCCGATGAGAATCCCCGGAATAATCCCGGCGGCAAACAACTGACTGATGGAAGCACCGGTGAGAAAACCAAAAATGATCATGGGAATGGAGGGCGGGATGATCACCCCGATGGAGCCGCCCGAGGCCTGGACCGCCGCCGCAAAATCCGAGTCATAACCGGATTTTTTCATGGCCGGAATCAGAATGGCCCCTACGGCAGCGGCATCGGCGGCAGCAGAGCCGGAGATACCGGCAAAAAACATGGCCGAGACAATAGTCACCGCTGCCAGTCCGCCCGGAAGCCAGCCCACCAGGGCATTGGCAAAGTCAATAATCCTGCGGCTGATTCCGCCCGCCTCCATGAGTACCCCGGCAAACATGAACAGTGGCACCGCCAGCAAATGAAAGGAGTCGGTGCCCGAAAACAGGCGCTGGGCCACCATCATCAGCGGAAAATCTCCCTGGAGCAGGATTGCAAGGACCGAGCTTGCGCCGATGGCAATACCAATCGGGGTGTTGATTGCAAAAAAGAACAGCAATGCAATGAGCAGGATTTCAGCGGTCACCGTCGCACCTGCTGCAGAGTTTTCAGGAAAAAGACCAGCCCGTGGACCAGGAGGACGAGCCCGCTTGCCGGAATAACGGCCATGATGATCCATTTGGGAATGGCCAGGGCCGGAGAAATCTGCAGGCGGACAAACCAGGCAAACTGGAGCCCGGAGATAACCATGACCAGGGCAAGGGCCATGGATGTTATATGGACAAGGAGACGGGCAAGACGTTGCTTGTCGGCCGAGATCCTGGAAGTGAAGACATCAACCCCGGGATGGAGGTTTCGGTAGTAGGCAACGGTGGCCCCGAAAAAACTGAGCCAGACCAGCATGTAACGGGCCAGCTCTTCGGACCAGAACAGGGAGGAGTTCAGGACATATCTGCAAAACACCTGGACGGCCACCAGGATGGCCATGGAGAAACCCAGAGCAGAGATGAAATATTCAATGCTCCTGTTTACAAGCGCACAACCCTTTTCAAGAAGCCTGAGCATGTATCATGGATACAGTGATTATTTCGTTGCCGCCATAATTTTCAACAGCAATGCATGGACTTTGGGCTCCTTGAACAGCTCCATGTCTTTGAGTCCTGCGACTTTGACCCGGAACGAATTCAGATCCGGGTGCTCTTCCACAATCATGCCCTTTTCTTTAAGCAGATCCAGGCGGGCACCGTCCCTGTCCCGGTTATCCTTACGCTGAAACACGGCCGCATCCTGCATGGCCTTCTGGATCATCGTCTGATCGGCGGGCGTCAGCGTCTTCCACCAGAGCATGGAGGCCACGTCGATATGGGGCGAGTACACATGCCGGGTCAAGGTCATATATTTCTGGATTTCATAAAATTTGTAGACCTCCATAACCCAGAGCGGGTTTTCCTGACCGTCAACGACTCCCTGCTCCAGCTCGGTGTAGATCGGCCAGGGCATGGGGGTCGGGTTGGCACCCAGTGCCTGCCAGATTGCCTTGTGCAGGGGTGAGGCCATGACCCGGATTTTAAGACCCTTTATGTCATCAGCCGTCTTGACCGGATGTTTATTGTTGGTCAGGTTACGGAAACCGTTTTCGGAGAAACAAAGTCCCTTGAAGCCGACCGTTGCCAGATCATCAAGGATCTCCCGACCCAGCGGACCGTCAAGGATCGCATCGGCCTGGACCGCATCCTTGAACAGGAAGGGATAGTTGATCACCCGGACAATGGGGTCGAAGGTATCAAACGGACCACCGGTAATCACCCCCATCTGGATGGTGTTCATCTGGATCTGCTGCAGGATCTCAGTCTCGTTGCCAATGGACCTGGAATGGAAGATATTGACCACCCAGGCCCCGTTTGATCGCTGCTCAAGCAGTTCTTTGAATTTTTCGGCAACGATATTCTGGGCTGAGCCCGGCTTGGTCACTACTCCGAGTTTGACGGTCTGAGTGGCCGTGACCATGTGGGAGGTGGAAAAGACAAGAAGAGCACAAAGAAGAAAAAAGGCTTTTTTCATTGGATTCCCTCTGATGGCATGAACGGGACGAGCGGACTGGACTTGAAAACATTACTGGTTTGTTGTTCTGTTTTCACGTTATCATGTTATCATGTTCCCTGCCGGGAAGCATGGTTATTTTAAACGCATACGGCGATAGAATCCGGTTAAGACTGCTTTTCAACAAGCCTGCCGGTTACATATTTATGGAGGATACTGGCCATCATGGTCTGGTAGGGTATGCCTTCTTCCATGGCCTTGACCTGAATTGCGGTTACATCTCTTTTGGGCAGGCGTATGTTTACCCGGCTGTCCTTGCGAAAGGTTGCCCTGGCAACCTCCCGGTATGATTTTTTCCGGGCCTCCAGGTCTTCCACAGGTTGCCATTCTCCAGCCTCTACAGAGGCAAGCATTGCCTGTTCTTCCTTATCGAGTCTCACTTTTGCCATTTGTATCACCTGTAAGATATATTTTTGTCATTTTTCTACTGGGGATAATGGTTTTCAGGAAAATCATTTCTTCTGTCTCTATAAACGGGACAATGTAGACGTAATTATCTATTTCCACGATATAGATTTGCTGAGAAGGATATTTTTTCTGATTGGGGTGTTCAAGGACTGCAAGAAGCCGATTTTTCTCTATTGCCAGAATTACCCCTTCAAGAGAGATGCTCCTCTCTTTGTAACTGTTCAGGTCGTTTTTTTCTAACCTGATTTTTTACGGGACTAACTGCTTCATTCCTGGTAGTATCATTTCCATGAATGAAGCAATCACATGCCAAGGTCGGCTTCTCCAGCCATCAGATTTTTGCTGGTTACGCAA
>JAJRQC010000106.1 GCA_024280455.1 Deltaproteobacteria bacterium
AAACGAAAGCGGACAGCCACCCCCCGGTACCGCCTAATCGGTTCAGGCAGCCATCAGTTTATTGTCTGCTTTCGCGTAGCTCAAGCAGACCTACAGAACTATTTTCGGATAAACCAGCATGGCTGAACCAGGTAAGCGGAGCGAAGCGCAGACTCCGGGATTTACAGGTCTCAGCCACAACGAACGATGAAAATAGCCTGAAACGACATCACTTCGTGGGCGATTTTCGGATAAACCAGCATGGATGGACCAGATTTTACAGGCCACAGCCACAATAAAGAATGAAAATAGCCTGATATGACACAGCTTCGCGGGTTATTTTCGGATAAATCCGTAACAATATTTTTGCATTCTCAAATTCTCGTCTATGATGCTCCAGCTCCGCCGATCCGCACCCACTGTAACAGCTCATCGGGACGTGAGCAGACAAGATCGCCGATACCCTTCGGACTGAAACCCCAGGTAACAAAGGCCCCGGAGATCCCGGCCCTTCTTGCCGCCTCCATGTCTTTACCGTTATCACCGACCATGAGGGCATAATCCCGTTGGGGCCTGTAGTCGTAACCGTTAAGTACGAGATGGAGCATGTCCGGATGAGGTTTGCTTTTCTCCACATCCTCACTGCCGACGATGACATCAAAGAGATCATCGATCTCGAGATGAGCCAACATCCTGCGTGCGAATCTGGCCGGGGCATTGGTTGCCACACTTACTCTGACACCAAGAGCGACAAGATCATTGAGCAGGGTGGCGATTCCGCTGTATAAACGGGGAGTACGAATACATTGATGGTGGTAATGGGCCTCAAAGACACGTTGGGCCTCCGGCTCATACAGCTGTGTTTCATAAAAGAGTAAGGCCAGGTTGCGCTGATCGCGATTGATGGCTTCGATGACAAAGTCCCTGGCCAGCGAACCAAGACCATAGACCGTCTCGCGTACGTGGTTGACCGAGGCCGTAATATCATGGCCGGAATCAATTAAGGTGCCGTCCATGTCAAAAATAACAATCTGCATACTGCCAAAACCTCCTGCCACCCGGTATGTTCTTTCGAAAACCTCTTGTATTTTGTCGAAACTCAAGACAAACAGAGTAACGGATCGGCAAAAAAAATTCCAACAGAACCGACCCTGTTTTTCGGACGCCGGGTTGACCTTCCTGCAGGATACTGGTACCTAGACTGATCACTCTTGCCATTGTATAATAAGTGGCTTGAGCCAATAGACAGCGTACGCTGTCCCAATCCTGTATAAGAAAAAATCATGAAACGACTGTTCCTCTCCATGCTTCTGGTTGTCCTGGCCCTGACCGCCTATGCCATGTGGAACACGGTTGCCCAGCTTAACCAGCAGGTGACCACACGTTTTGAGGGACGGCGCTGGGCACTGCCGGCCCGAATGTATGCCCGCCCCCTGGAACTGTATGCAGGCAAGAAACTCCGGCCGCAGCAGCTGAAGCAGGAACTCGAGCTGCTCCAGTACAGCCCGACACAAGATCTGGGGAAACCCGGCGAATATCAGGTGAGCGGAAACAGGTTCACTATCCACAGCCGCGGCTTCCCATTTCCAGACGGCAGGCAGTCTGCAACCGTTATCGGGCTGAGCTTTACAGACGACCGCATCTCCTCCCTGATAGATCAACAATCCGGGCAACCGCTGACGCTTTTTCGCCTGGAGCCCCTGCACATCGCCGCTATTTATCCCGGCGACAATGAGGATCGTCTACTCATCCGACTTGAGCAGACCCCGGATCTGCTTATCCGGACCTTACTCCTGGTTGAAGATAAAACATTCTATAAACATTTCGGCATCCGGCCCCTGGCTATTTTACGGGCTCTGCTGGCAAACCTGAAGGCGGGCAAAACCGTCCAGGGCGGCAGCACCCTGACTCAGCAGCTGGTGAAAAACTTCTTTCTCACCAGCGAACAGAGCCTGAAGAGAAAGCTCAATGAAGCCATGATGGCCCTGCTGCTCGAGTATCATTACGAAAAAAACGAAATCCTCGAAGCCTATCTCAATGAAATTTACCTGGGCCAGGACGGTAAACGGGCCATCCATGGTTTTGCCATGGCATCCAGGTTTTATTTCCAGCGCAACATCGATGAACTCTCCCCCGATCAGATCGCTTTGCTGGTTGGCCTTGCCAAGGGAGCGTCCTTTTACAACCCCAGGAAGCATCCGCAACGGGCCAGGACACGACGCAATCAGATCCTGAACACCATGGCCAAAACCGAACTGCTGAGTACGGAAGATGCCGCCCGCCTGCGGGAAAAACCTCTTGGGGTCAGCAAGCGCATCCCTTCCGGCATTACCCGCTACCCTGCCTTTGTCGAGCTCGTCCGCAGGCAGCTCAGGCGTGATTACCAGAACGAAGATCTGCAGAGTGAAGGCCTTTCTATTTTCACCACCTTAAACCCTGTCCTCCAGCAGCAGGCTGAGCAAAGTCTCCAGCAGGTGCTCACCGATATTGAACGGGAACGAAAGATGACCGCCCAATCGCTGCAGGGGGCTCTTGTTCTCTGCTCGGCGGACCAGGGCGAGGTGCTGGCTCTTGTCGGCGACCGCTTTCCACGCCGGGCCGGATTCAACCGGGCTCTGAATATGCGTCGTCCCTTAGGCTCGGTGATCAAACCGGCGATTTATCTGAATGCACTCAGTCGACCGGACACCTACAACCTGTTGAATATTCTCAGCGACGATCCTCTGAGCGTACCACTTGCCGGTGGCGCCTGGCAACCGCAGAACTACGACAAAACATTTCACGGCTCAGTTCCACTCATGCAGGCATTGGTCCATTCTTACAATGTCGCCACAGTCAGGCTGGGCATGGAACTTGGCCTGGAAAATGTGATCACCACCCTGCACGATCTGGGAATACCGGAACAGATACCGGCTTTTCCCTCGCTGCTGCTCGGTGCGGTCGAGTTCCCGCCGATTGATGTCCTGCAGATGTACCAGACCATAGCTGCAGGCGGTTACCAAACCCCATTACGGGCCATTCTCGCCGTTACCGACCGGCAAAACCAGCTTCTGCAACGCTATCCGCTGACCATAGAACAAGCCGCAGACCCCGCCGCCGTCTTCTGTCTGAGTACTGCCCTGCAGGAAGTTACCAGAACCGGCACCGGCCACTCGCTGCAGCAACTGCTCCCGGCAGGGCTCACAATTGCAGGCAAGACCGGAACCACTGATGAGCTGCGGGATTCCTGGTTTGCCGGTTTCAGCAATTCCCATGTGGCCGTAGCCTGGGTCGGCCGCGACGACAACAGCCCAACCGGCCTCACAGGGGCCACAGGAGCCCTGCGGATCTGGGCGGACATCATGGCCGGGATTTCGACGGATCCTCTGGACCTGCAGCCCCCGGCAAATATTGATTTCTACTTCTCAAACCTCCAGGAAGGTAAACTTTTTGCCGATCAATGCCGACAAGGGGAACTGATTCCCTTTATCCGTGGAGGCCTGCTGCCTCCGGTTATCACCTGTGCAGGTTCCAGGCCCTCCGAGTCCACACAGCCACGAAACACCACACCGGAAAACAGCCTGGAACAAACCCTTGAAGAAGGGATACAAAAATTCTTGAGGATCTTTCGATGATACAGCAAATTTTTCTTGTTTTCTGCCTGCTGACACTTCTGCTCATGCCGGGTTGCGCGCCTTCACCCTACCGCGCCCCTACCCCTTACCAGAGGCAGCCGACGATCAATCAGGGCAACAGGACACCCGGGGTATCGGAACCCATCGGCCAACAGGAAAACCCACTCACCCGCGACATCCGTCGTCAGGCCGAACGACAGATACAAGCAGGCCGGCTTGATGCCGCCGCCCAGACCCTGGAACGGGGGCTGAGGATTGCACCAAAAGACGGCTCATTCTGGTCGCAACTGGCCCTTATCCGCCTGCAACAGCACCGATACGGCCAGGCGCAGTCACTGGCTGCAAAATCCATCAACCTTGCCGGTGGCGACAGTATCCTTATCCGCAGAAATCAACACATTATTGAGGAGGCGCAGAGGGCGTTGCAATAATTTACACCGGAATATTCAAAATCAACGGGCTCCGGTCCGGCCTGAGCAAGCCGCCCCTCGCAGCCGAAAAATACTGCCAAAAAAAATGGCTTAGTCAAAAACGGAAAGGCTGATATAATCTGAAAACAGCAAAAAAACTATCTGGAAAGATACGGCTCTGGACCATTCAAAAACCGTATTGTTCTAAACACCGCTGACCTTGCGTGCAAGAGACTCCCGTTTAGAGGGGACAATGAAACAAATACAATGGCATGATTCCTTCAGCGTAGGAATCAAAAAAATCGACAATCAACACAAGAAACTTTTCTCCCTGCTCAACGAGCTGATCGTCGCCAGTGAGACCGGGCAGGAATCCGAAGTTCTCGGCAGGGTTCTGGATGATCTGGTTTCCTACACCGACTATCATTTCAAAACCGAAGAGCCTTTTTTCAAAATCCATCCCGAGCAGAAAAAACACGTGGCTATTCATCTAGGCTTCATCAGAGAGGCCAGGAAAATGGTAAACGTATTCCATGAGGGTGTTGAAAATACCGGTGAGAAAACAATCAGTTATCTTCAGAACTGGATACTCAATCATGTTCTGAAGACGGACATGAACTCTTTTCGCGATCTGGGATTCATCGACAAAGAGAATCGTGCCCGGCTCGAAGAACTGCCTCAGCCCCAAACCAAACAGATTAAAATTCTCCTGGTTGAGGATAACGAAGTCGAACGACGTCTTTTGCGACAGCTTCTTGCGGAAACGGGCTACAAGGTCATTGAAGCTGAAAACGGTGTGAAAGCACTTGAACTCTGCGAAAAAGATTCAGACATTCGTATTGTGATAACGGATCTAAAGATGCCGATCATGGATGGTTATGCGTTGATCAAAGCCATCCGCAAGAAACAACTGCGCTATAAATACATCCTTGTTGTCAGCGGCCTGACCGACAAGAGTGATATTATCAAGGCCCTGAATCTCGGCGCCAATGATTACCTGACCAAACCCGTGCACCTGGAAGAGCTGAAACTCCGCATTCAGCGGGCCCGGCAGTTGCTGAGGCTTGAAAGTCAGGATGAGCTCATTTTCTCAATGGCGCGCCTGTCTGATTATCGCAGTCATGAAACCGGCATGCACCTGGAAAGGACACGGGAATATGTTCTGATACTGGGTCAGTATCTGGCTGAGCAGTATCCTGAGACCGGTCTCACCAATCAGCTTGCCGGTGAAATTTCCCTGGTCTGTCCGCTACACGATATCGGCAAAGTTGCAATTCCGGATGCCATCCTCGGCAAACCCGGACCGTTGACGGAGGAGGAGTTTGAAAACATGAAAGAGCATTCCGAAATCGGCGGTAACCTTCTCAGTGACATTTATATCAAAACCGGTTCGCAGACCATGCGCCTGGCCTTTGAGATTGCCATGTACCATCATGAACGCTGGGACGGCAACGGTTACCCGGCCGGCCTATCAGGTGACGGCATCCCCATTGCCGCCCGCATCATGGCACTGGCCGATGTCTATGACGCCTTGACCAGTGATCGGGTGTACAAAAAAGCCTTCAGCCACCAACAAGCCAGAGAGATTATCCTTGAAGGGAAAAATAAACATTTTGATCCGCGGCTGGTCGAGACCTTTCTGGCCCTGGAGGAAAAATTTATCCAGTTCAAGGAAAAGCTGGCCGATTGAACCGACCCTGAACCATTTTTTTTGACGTTGCCGAACCAAACAGAGACGGCACGAAAACGGCATAGCCGTCAAGATAAGATTAATATAATAACATATTAAGTAGTTGTACCACGTAGGAGCCCGCCCTGCGGGCGATTGGTAACAGCAGAGACGTCCTGACGCATAATTATCGCCCGCAGGGCGGGCTCCTAGTGCGGCCGGGCAAGGTCGTTTATTCCATCGGGTGGAAGTCCCGCTCCGGTAAGGCAG